>NZ_LAJE02000039.1 GCF_000970465.2 Devosia insulae DS-56 | reverse complement strand
GGATGTAGGTGAAGCTGCCATTCGGCGCGTTGGTGCAGCAGGGGGCATCGACGAAGATATCGACCGTGCCGGTGCCAGGAGGCGAAATGGCGGTGATCGCGGTGTCGCTGTCGACGCTGAAGCTGGTGGCCGGGGTGGCGCCGAACAGCACATTGGAGGCACCGCTGAAGCCGCTGCCGGTGATGCTCACGCTGGTGCCGCCGGCTTCCGGGCCGGAGGCGGGCGTGACGGCGGTCAGCACCGGCGGCGGTGCGCCGTAATAGTAGAGGTTCTCCGGGCCGGTGCTGCTGGTGCCGCCGGGCGAGACGACCCTGACATTGACGTTGCCGCTGCCAGGAGGGGTGACGGCGGTGATCTGGGTGGCGCCGTCGATGGTGAAACTCGCAGCGGCTGTGCCGCCGAACGAGACCGCCGTTGCGCCGGTGAACGACGAGCCGGTCAACACGACGGTATCGCCGCCCACGGTGCTGCCGCCATTGCGGACGAGTTTCGCCACCACCGGCCCCGGGATGTAGGTGAATTTCGGCGCGGGATTGCCACCCATCCCGCACACGCAATTGGCAACGCCGATGGCATTGCTGACGAAGATGTCGACGGTTCCAACGCCCGGCGGCGCCACGGCGGTGACGGTCTGGCTGTCGACCACGGCAAAACTCGTCGCCGGAGTGGTCCCGAAGCTGACCGCGCTCGCGCCCGAGAAGTGGCTGCCGGTGATGGTGACGGCGGTGCCGCCGGCGGCGGGGCCGGATGCGGGGGTCACCGAGCCGACGCTGGGCTGATACATGCTGGAGTAGGTGAGCAGCTGGGTGCTCGGCGCGCTGGTGCCGCCAGGGGTCGTCACGGTGACACTGACGCTGGTCCCTAACGTTCCGCTCGGCGCGCGGGTGGTGATCCTGGTGTCATCGACAACTGTGAGACCACCAGCTGACGGCACGCCACCGAACAGCACGGTGGTCGCATCGGTGAAGCCCGCGCCGGTGATGGTGACGGGCTCCGTGTCATCGAACTGCAGAAGTTCGGCCCCGGCAAAGCTGAAGGCAGTGACATCGGTGATCGTCGGCACCGGGATGTAGGAGAATTTTGGCGCGGGATTGCCGCCATACCCGCATGCACAGTTGGCAACGCCGATGACATTGGTGACGAAGACATCGACGGTTCCAACGCCCGCCGGCGCAACCGCGGTGATCGTCGTATCGTCCACCACCGCGTAGCTGGTCGCCGGGGTGGTGCCGAACGTGACCTTGCTCGCCGCGCTGAAGGCGATGCCGGTGAGGGTCACCGTGGTGCCGCCTGCGGCCGGGCCGGATGCGGGGGTGACCGTAGCAATGCCGGGCTGACGCGTGCTGCTGTATTTAAGGAGCTTGCTGCTCGGTGCGCTGGTGCCGCCGGGCGTGGTCACGGTGACACTGACGCTGGTGCCGAACGTGCCCGATGGCGCGTAGGTTCGGATCCTCGTGTCATCGACAACCTCGAGGAAAACCACCGATGGCACGCCACCGAAATGCACGGCGGTGGCGCCGGTGAAACCGCTGCCGATGATGGTGACCGGGCTCGAGCCATTGAACTGGATGAGCTCCTCGCCGCCATGAAAGGCGACGCCCCACAGATCGGTGATAACGGGCGCGGGGATGTAGGTGTAGGTGGCCGGCGGGTCGCCGCCCATCCCACATGCACAATAGGCGTCACCGTGGGGAGGGGTGACGAAAATATCGACTGTCCCGGTTCCGGCCGGCACAGTGGCGGTGATCGTCGAATTGTCCACTACGACAACATTCGTTGCCAATGTGGAGCCGAACTCGACTTTGCTGGCCCCGGTAAACCAGCTGCCGAGGATGGTCACGGTTGTGCCGCCCGCTGCGGGGCCGGCTGCTGGAGTCACCGAACCGACGGCGGTTTGATAGGAATTGCCATAGGTGAGGAGTGTACTGCTCGGCGCGCTGGTGCCCAGAGGCGTTTCAACGGTGACGCTGACGCTGGTGCCGAAAGGCCCTGCCGGCGACATTGTCCGGATCGTGTTGTCATCGACGACGCTCAGGAGAAAATTCCCTGGCACTCCTCCGAAGCGCACATCGGTCGCGCCGGTGAAACCGCTGCCGGTGATGGTGACGAAGGTGCCCCCGCCGAACTGCAGAATTTCTGCTCCCTGGTAGTCGTAGGCATCGACATCGGTGATGACGGGCTGCGCCGCTGCCCCGCCGGCGGCGCCCAGCCACATCAGCATGGCGAATACCACGACAAGACCATGCGCCGCGGCAGCGGCCGCCTGCTGGCACCAGTTACGCAAGTAGGAGCCCCCGAATTCCCCGACCTGCCGGTGATGCCCGAGGCGACCGGCAGTCTGACCCGCCACAATCGTCTCACGCCGCCGCGCAAAGAGTCCTGACGCCGAGGGCTCGGTTTCTGAACAGTTTCTGATATTGTGGTCAGACGGGGCAAAACCGGGCGCGATCTGCTATGGCACGCACCGGTTCGGGGCATGGGTGGCACGGTGATCCGGTTTGCCGGTTTTGAATTGGACCGCGAGCGGGCCGAGCTGCGCCGTGCCGACGGCACCGCCATCCGGCTCAGGCCCAAGACCCTCGAGATGCTGCAGGTGTTCGTCGCCAGCCCCGGGCGGCTGCTGAGCAAAGAGCAGCTGATGGACGCCGTCTGGCCGAACGTCCATGTCGGCGAAGACAGCCTGTTCCAGCGCATCAAGGAACTGAGGACGGCGCTGGGCGATGACGAGCGCCGGATGATCCGGCTGGTCTCGGGGCAGGGCTATGTGTTCGATGTCGAGCTCACCGCGGCGGTGGCCGACGAAGCCGCGGTCAGCGCGCGGGCCATAGCGCCGCCGGTGCACCGGTTCAGGCTTTCGCCGCTGACCCTCGGCCTCCTCGCGGCGGCGGTGGTCATCGGCCTCGCCGCCGCCGGGTCGCTGCTGCTGGCGCCCACGCGGCACGGCCCGACCAGCATTGCCGTCGTGGCGTTCACCACATCAGGCGATGACGGCCGACTGACCGCCACGGCGGCCGGCGTCACCACCCGCCTCAGCGATGGCTTGGCCCGCATCGACAATATCGTCGGGGTCGCGGCGGACGGCGCCGACCTTGCTGCGGACTATGTGGTGAGCGGCGAGATCCGCTTGGCCGGCACCAGTTGGACCGCCGAGGCGCGCCTGATCGACAGCGCCACCCATCAGCTGCAGTCGGTGACCTCGGTGACCGTCGAGATCGGCGATGCCGACCTGCCATTGCAGCAGGCGCGGCTCGCAGCGGGCATCGGCCATGTGCTGGCGCTGCGCCTCAACGCGCTGCTCAACGGCGATGCCGCAGCGGCCCGGCAGGACACCAAGGTGGTGATCGAGCAGGCCACGGCCTTTCTCACCCAGACCTCGCCGGAACGTTTTGGCGAGGCCGAGCAGATGCTTAAGGCCGCCACCGTGGCCGACCCCGAAAATGTCGATCTCGCCGTCGCCCTCGCGGCGCTGCAGCTGCGCGGCATCCAGATGGTCTGGTATGCGCCGGACGACGGCAAGGCGGCGGAAACGAGCGCCAGGGCGACGCTGGAGCGCGCCTTGCGGCTCAAGCCCAGCAGCATCGCCGTGCTCGAGGCCTATTGCCGCTTCCTCAATGCCACCACCCGCTTCAGCGAGAGCCTCGTTGCCTGCGCGAGGGCGTTGAGCTTTGACCCGTGGAACGGCATCGCGCTCTACCATATCGGCCTCGCGCAATTGCAGCTCGGCCGTTTCGAAGACGCGCTCGTGACCTTCAACCAGGCTGACCAGTTCGATACCCCGGCCGTCGGCCGCTGGACCTGGTTGCTCGGCGCCGGCTGGGTGAACCTGTTGATGGATCGCGACGCCGCCGCCATCGACTGGCTGCAGCGCGCCATCGCCATTACCCCGGCCTCGGGCCGCCCGATGATGCTGCTGGCCGCCGCCTACCAGCGCCTCGGCCGCGAGGCCGAAGCCGAAGCGACGCTTGCCGAAGCCCTGGCC
>NZ_LAJE02000038.1 GCF_000970465.2 Devosia insulae DS-56 | reverse complement strand
AGGCCAGAGGCCCCACCCCGGGGGGACCGACGAAGGCGGTGGAGGGGGCGGTAAGACCATCGGCTTTGGCTCCCCCCTCCACCAGCTTCGCTGGTTCCCCTCCCCCGCCACGCGGGGGAGGATATCGGAGAGGCCGCTGCCAGCCGCCTCTTACAGCGGCTTCAGTCCGGCCTCGATCTCGGCCCGGCGTCCCTCGAGGAACGGGGGAAGTGCCAGGCGCTGGCCGAGGGTTTCGAGCGGTTCGTCGGCGGTGAAGCCGGGGCCGTCGGTGGCGATCTCGAACAGGATGCCGTTGGGCTCACGGAAATAGAGCGACTTGAAGTAGAAGCGCTCGACCTCGCCCGAGGAGCGGACGCCGAATTGGGCGGTGCGCTTCACCCACTCGTCGAACTCCTCCTTGTTGGGGGTGCGGAAGGCGACATGGTGCACGCCGCCAGCGCCCTGGCGGGCCTGCGGCAGGTCGGGGTTCACCTCGACATGGAGTTCCGCCGCGGCGCCGCCTTCGCCCATCTCGAAGACGTGGATTTCGCCGTTCCTCTCGCGCGCCGGATAGGAGCGGACTTCGCGCAGGTTCATCACCTTGCTCAGTACCGGCTCGGAGCGGCGGAGGTCGGGGACGGCGAGGGTGATCGGCCCGAGGCCGATGATCTGGTGCTCAGCCGGGACCGGGCTCTCGGCCCAGGGATGTGCCGGCGCGGATTTGGGGTCGGCGATCAGCCGGAAGCGCTGGCCTTCGAAATCCTCGAAGTCGAGCGAAAGGTGCCCGGCGCGCTCCTTGATATTGCCCGAGGCAATGTCCTTTTCCTTGAGGTGCTCCTTCCACCAACTGAGGTCGGCTTCGGAATGAACGCGCAGCCCGGTGCGGGAGACTTCATGGTTGCCGCGTCTGTTCGGCGCCGTCGGCCAATCGAAGAAGGTGAGGTCGGCGCCGGGCGAGGCGATCGCGTCGCCATAGAACAGGTGATAGGCGCTGACATCGTCCTGGTTGACGGTCTTCTTGATCAGCCTCAGGCCAAGCGTGCGCGTATAGAATTCGACGTTGCGCTGCGCTGCCGCGGTGATGGCGGTGAGGTGGTGAATGCCTTTGAGTTCGAGGGTCATGTGGACCT
Source organism: Devosia insulae DS-56 (assembly GCF_000970465.2). GTDB lineage: Bacteria > Pseudomonadota > Alphaproteobacteria > Rhizobiales > Devosiaceae > Devosia_A > Devosia_A insulae. The sequence goes on along the minus strand of NZ_LAJE02000038.1, from coordinate 2,889 downwards.
CCTGATGAAAGCTCGTGACAACCAGATAGGCGGTAAGGCATCGGCGAGATAGCCGCCCGAAGCCGACGCATTGTCCAGCATTCCTGAACGATGGCAAACACGGCGTTTCCGCAATCACCTCCAGACGTGTCTTTTTGAGTTGATCGACGCAAAGCCTCGGGGGCACAGTTCGGGTCGAACATAAAGTGAACAAATGACCCAGATGACCCTGCAGCGAAAGCTGTCGATCCTCTCGGATGCGGCGAAATACGACGCGTCCTGCGCCTCGAGCGGCTCGGTGAAACGCTCGAACCTTGCGACCGGTGGCATCGGCTCGACCGAGGGCAGTGGCATCTGCCACTCCTATGCGCCGGACGGGCGCTGCATCTCGCTGCTGAAAGTGCTGCTGACCAATTTCTGCGTCTATGACTGCGTCTATTGTGTCAACCGCTCGTCCTCCAACGTGCAGCGGGCCCGCTTCTCGGTCGAGGAAGTGGTCGGGCTGACGCTCGATTTCTACAAGCGCAACTACATCGAGGGGTTGTTTCTCTCGTCCGGTATCATCCGCTCACCCGACTACACCATGGAGGAGATGGTGCGGGTGGCGCGCACGCTGCGCGAGACACACCGGTTCGGCGGCTACATCCATTTGAAGGTGATTCCCAACGCCGCGCCGGAGCTGCTGGCCGAGGCCGGGCTCTACGCGGATCGCCTCTCGACCAATATCGAGCTGCCGACCGATAGCAGCCTCGAGACGCTGGCGCCCGAGAAGAAGCCGAGCGCCATCCGCACGGCGATGGCGCATATCGAATTGAAGCGCGAGGAGAGCCGGCCGGACGGCAAGCTCGAAGGCAAGCGCAAGCCGACCAGGCTGGCGCCGGCCGGGCAATCGACGCAGATGATCATCGGCGCCGACCGGGCGACCGATGCTACAATCCTCGGCCGCAGCGCGGCGCTCTATTCGGGCTATGGACTGAAGCGGGTCTACTATTCGGCGTTCTCGCCGATCCCCGATGCGAGCTCAAAACTGCCGCTGGTGCCGCCACCGCTGATGCGCGAGCACCGGCTGTACCAGGCGGATTGGCTGATCCGGTTCTATGGCTTCGACGTCGACGAGATCGTTTCGGGCGGCGAAGACGGGCTGCTCGACCTCAAGCTCGACCCAAAACTCGCCTGGGCGCTGCGTAACCGCGGGCAGTTTCCGGTCGATGTGAACCGGGCGGCGCGGGAGACCCTGCTGCGGGTGCCGGGGCTCGGCGTAAGGGTGGTCGACCGCATCCTCAGCTCGCGGCGGCATCACCGGCTGACGCTGGCCGACCTGGCGCGGATGGCCGGATCGATCGACAAGCTGCGGCCGTTCGTCGAAGCCGACGACTGGACGCCCGGCGGGCTGACCGATGACGCCAAACTGCGCGGCAAGCTCACGCCGGCGCCGAAGCAATTGGAGCTGTTCTGATGCGATCGGTGCGGCTCGAAGCGCTCAACGATTTCGACCAGTGGCGGGCGGCGGCGCGGCGATTGTTGCTCGATGCCGTGCCGCCGGATGAGGTGGTGTGGCTCGACCCGACGACGCCACACGACCTGTTCGTCACCGAGGATGCGATCACTGAAGTGACCGAACGCAAGGTCGGGGTGGTGCCGCAGCGCTTCATCGATTGGGCCGAGGCGGGGATCTGCCACAGTGATCCAGAGCGCTTCGCGCTGCTCTATCGGCTGCTCTGGCGGTTGCAGAAGGACAAGGCGTTGATGGAGGCGCGCTCGGACCCCGATGTCGGCCGGCTCGACCGGCGGGTGTCGGCAGTGCGGCGCGACGCACACAAGCTCAAGGCGTTCGTGCGGTTCAAGTCGATCGCCGACGATTCCGGGCTCGAACGGTTCGTCGCCTGGTTTGAGCCGGAACATTATGTGCTGGAGCGGGTGGCGCCGTTCTTCGTCAGGCGCTTCACCGGGATGATGTGGGCGATCGTCACGCCCTACCGTTCGGTGTTCTGGGATGGCGACAGCCTCGAGTTCGGGCCGGGTGGGCACAAGGCGGACGTGCCGGCCGAGGATGCCATGGAGGGGGCGTGGAGGAGCTACTTCGCCTCGATCTTCAATCCGGCGCGGCTCAAGGTGGCGATGATGAAATCGGAAATGCCGGTGAAATACTGGCGGAACCTGCCTGAGGCCGAACTCATTCCATCCCTGATCCGTGGCGCCAGGGCAGCGGAGGCGGAAATGATCGAACGGCAGGCCAGTATCCCATCATCGAAACACCTGCGGAGGACGGAGCGGCAGGTCGAGGACGACGCACCCGAGGTCGAGATCACCTCGCTGAAGGCGGCGCGCGCGGCGATCGAGCAGTGCCGGCGCTGTCCGCTCTATGAGATGGCGACACAGCCGGTGTTCGGCGAAGGGCCCGAGCAGGCCGAGGTGATGTTCGTCGGCGAACAGCCGGGCGATCAGGAGGATCTTGCGGGTAAGCCGTTCGTCGGCCCGGCCGGCAGGGTGTTCGATGCGGCGATGGCCGAAGCGGGCGTCGATCGCGGGCGGGCTTATGTCACCAATGCGGTCAAGCACTTCAAGTTCGTGCCGCGCGGCAAGAAGCGCCTGCACCAGCGGCCGAACATGGGCGAGGTGAAGGCCTGCAAGTTCTGGCTCGATCTCGAGCGCGAGCTGGTCAAGCCGAAGCTGATCGTGGCGCTGGGCGCGACGGCGGTCGCCAGTCTCGCCGGCAGCAGCACGACGCTGAGCGCGGTGCGCGGCAAGCTGACGGAACTCGCCGACGGAACGCGCATGCTGGCGACAGTGCATCCCTCCTACCTGCTGCGCCTGCCGGACCGGGCGGAGGCGGAGCGGGAACGCCAGCGCTTCGTGGCCGATCTGCGCGAGGTTGGGCGGTTGCTGGGGTGAGCCACTCAGCCGGGCGGG
>NZ_LAJE02000037.1 GCF_000970465.2 Devosia insulae DS-56 | reverse complement strand
ACCCTGTCCCTCCCCCGCAAGGGGGGAGGAGACGCTCCCACTGATGCCGGTGCTTTGGTCTCCCTCCCCCTTGCGGGGAGGGGACAGGGGTGGGGGTATCTTCGGAACTCGATAGGATGAAAACCACCGGCCTCATGCTCTCTCGAGCTAGGCCCCGAGCCCCGCATCCTGCTTCAACGCACTCAGCAGGTATTTCAGCCCGGCAACGTTCTGGCTGGCTTCGATCCGGGGACCCATCTGCTCGGCGGAGATGGCGATGCTCTCGCTCAGCGCCCCCAGCGCCCACTCGATCTGGAACAGGTCGCGGCGCATCTCGTGGCCCGGGGCGAGGTTGTCGATCAACCGGTAGCAGAGTTCGAGCGCTTCGCGGATCTGCCGGCGGGTGCGATCGGCCTCGCGCTGCATCGGCGCGCTGACCTGGGCGCGGCCGCGCGCCGCGTCGCGATACTCATCGGCGATGACATTCCAGTGCCGTATCAGGCCCTGCAGCAGCGCGATATGGCGCCGCGCCTCGGTCTCGTCACTGCTATCCCTCGCGATCATCACCGCCTCCACGCCTAAACCTCGGCAATAACGGCGGCCGGGGCAGGCGGGTTGCATCCTGCCCGTCCGATCGGAGGGAGCGGCGGACTCTTTGCTTCGCCATGGTGGTCTCGCGGGGGCTCCGCCTCGCTGCGGCGAGCAAGACGAGACCGAGACCGAAAATGAAGACGATGAGCCCCGTCGGCTGCAGAGGTATGCAGCCATGAAAGCGCCCCGCTGGCTTCAGGCGTGGTGGCGGAGGCGCCGGGTGCGTGTCGCCATGCATCAGATCGCTCAGTTCAGCCCCGAGTTCCGGCGCGAGCTCGGCCTCGACGACGTGACGATCGACGACCTGATCGCCCTCGAGGGTGGCGGCGATTTTTCCGAGGCGCGCCAGGCGGTATTCGCTGCCCATGGCCCTGCGACGCCTGGGTCCTGCGCACCCGGCAACGCCCGGTGACAGGCGCCCGCCGCATGGCCTTGCGTTTGCCGCGATCCTCTTCCATATAGGCGGTGGGAGGTTGGTGCGGACGTGTTCCTCGCCAACCGGGTCAGGACCGGAAGGTAGCAGCCCCAACGAGACCTTCACGGGTCGTTGCCAGCCTCCTACTTCCCACACCTTTCTGATCGCGCGCCGCCGCTTTGATGGCATGAGCTTTTGCGATCTGCGCCCGCGCTCGCTATATGCTCTGCCATGGCTGACGGAATGTTCCCTGACGATCCCCCCGCGCCCGCCGCAACGGCGGCGAAGTCGCCCTATCTGGTGCTGGCCCGCAAGTACCGGCCGCTGAGCTTTGCCCAGCTCATCGGCCAGGACGCCATGGTGCAGACGCTGAGGAACGCCTTCAAGTCGGGCCGCATCCACCACGCCTTCATCCTCACTGGCGTGCGTGGGGTGGGCAAAACCACTACCGCCCGCATCCTTGCGCGTGCCTTCAACTACGAAGATGAGACCGGTCGCCATCCAACGCTCGATTTCGACAAGGAAGGCATCCACGACCGCGCCATCATCGAGGGCCGCCACATCGATGTGCAGGAGATGGACGCTGCCTCCAACACCGGCATCGACGCCATCCGTGAAATCAACGAGATGACACGCACGCCGCCGATGGGAGGAGCACCCTACAAGGTGTTCATCATCGACGAAGTGCACATGCTTTCGAACTCGGCCTTCAACGCATTGCTGAAGACGCTCGAAGAGCCGCCGCCCTATGTAAAATTCATCTTCGCCACTACTGAGATCCGCAAGGTCCCGGTCACCATCCTGTCGCGTTGCATGCGCTTTGACCTGCGCCGCGTGCCGCCGGAGACGATGACCGCCCACCTCATCGATATTCTCGCCCGCGAGAATATTGGCTACGAGCCCGAGGCGCTGGCGATGATCGTGCGGGCCGGCGAGGGCTCGGTGCGCGATAACCAGTCGCTGCTCGACCAGGCGATCAGCCACGGCGACGGCAAGGTGACGACAGCTACCGTTAAGGCCATGCTCGGCCTCGGTGACCGCGCCCGCACCATCGACCTGTTCGAGGCGTTGATGGCTGGCCGCATCGGCGACGCGCTCACCAACCTTCGCGAACTCTACGACGCCGGCGCCGACCCGCAGACCATCATCGCCGACCTTTGCGACTTCACCCACCTGGTCACCCGCATCAAGGTGGTGCCGGCTGCGGCTGACGACGTGTCGCTCACCCCGGACGAGCGGACGCGCGGCGCCCAACTGGCGCAAAAGCTCGGCATGAGGGCGCTGAGTCGCACCTGGCAGATCCTCTTCAAGGGCTATGACGAGGTGCAGCAGGCCGGTAACGCCCTGCAGGCCGCCGAAATGGTGCTGGTCCGCCTCGCCTATGCGTCGGACCTGCCGACCCCGGACGAGCTGATCGCCAAACTCGGCAACCTGCCACCTCCGACCCAGCCGCAATCGGCGCCAGTGGCGCGCGGCAATGGCGGCGGCAGCGGTGGCCCGTCGGCTGCCCGGCAGTACCAGCCCGAGGTCGCGCCGCGCTTCGACGCCGCGCCGCCGCAACAGGCCATTCCGCAATCCACACCGCAGGCCTTCGCCAACCCGCGCACCTACGCCGAGCTCGTCGCGTTGGCGGGTGAGAAACGCGACGTCATCGTCAAGATTGCGCTCGAGCAGTCCCTGCGCCCGGTTTCCATCGGCGACGGCCGGCTCGAAGTGGCGCTGGTCGAAAATGCCGATCCGGGCATCATCCAGACCCTGTCGGCCCGGCTGAAGCGGTGGACCAACCGGCAGTGGATGATCACCCTCAAGACTGACGTCCAGCACGTGCCGACCATGCGCGAGCAGCGCGAGGAGCGGCAGGAAGCGGTGCGCCAGGAGGCCCACCAGGATCCGCTGGTGCAGGCCATCCTCGAGACGTTTCCCGGCGCCACGGTGCGCGTCACCGTCAAGCAGGAACAGATACCGATCGAAGCCTACGCGGACGCCGTCCGCGACAGCGATGAGGAAGACGACGAATGAAAGACCTGATGGGAATGATGAAGGCCGCCCAGGAGATGAAGGGGCGGATGGAGGAGTTCCAGAACAAGGTCGCCGAAATGACCGTCGAAGGCCGCTCTGGCGGCGGTCTCGTGGTGGTGACGCTCAATGGCAAGGGCGAGATGAAGGGCTTGAAGATCGACCCCAGCCTCGTCTCCGATGACGTCTCGGTGCTCGAAGACCTGATCCTTGCCGCCCACAACGATGCCAAGGGCAAGGCCGAATACGAGATGAACGCCAAGATGCAGGAAATGACGGCGGGCTTGCCGCTGCCTCCCGGCATGAAGTTTCCGTTTTGAAGATGCGGCAATCGGCAGTCGGCAATCGGCAGTCGCCTGACAGCCATCGAACCTGCAGCGTGAGTTGGCGGCGCCTGCCGATTGCCGACTGCCGACTGCCGACTGCCGCGCACTAGCCATGGCAAACGGCGGCCCCGAGATTGAACAGCTGATCCTGCTCTTGGCGCGCTTGCCGGGGCTCGGGCCGCGTTCGGCCCGGCGCGCCGTGCTGCAGTTGATCAAGAAGAAGGAACAGCTGATGATCCCGCTGTCGGCGGCGCTCGATCGCGCCGTGGCGGCGGTGACCGTCTGCGAGACCTGCGGCAATGTCGATACCCGCTCGCCCTGCCATATCTGCGCCGACCCGCGCCGCGACAATGGCCTGTTGATCGTGGTCGAAGATGTCGCCGACCTCTGGGCGCTGGAGCGGGCCGGGGTCGGGGCGGTGAAGTACCACGTGCTCGGCGGCGTGCTGTCGCCGCTTGATGGCGTTGGCCCCGATGACCTGTCGATCGATGCCCTGCTGCGCCGCGGCCCGGAATTTTCCGAGATCGTCCTCGCCGTCAACGCCACGGTCGAAGGCCAGACCACCGCGCACTACATCACCGACCGCCTCGCCCCCAGCGGCGTCAAGATCACCCGCCTGGCGCATGGCGTGCCGGTGGGCGGTGAGCTCGACTATCTCGATGAAGGCACGCTCAGCCAGGCCCTGAAGGCGCGCACGGCGCTCTGATCTGCTCCCCTCCCCCTTGAGGGGCTGGCTCTTATACCCATCT
>NZ_LAJE02000036.1 GCF_000970465.2 Devosia insulae DS-56 | reverse complement strand
CTCGCCCGGCTTGCCGAGCACGATGCCCGGTGACTGGTGCCGCCGCTCGATACCGGACGAGGGCAGCGGCAGCTGCACCATGTCGAGCACCAGGCCGAACTTCGAAACGTGCTCGGCGTGTCGCATCAGGATATCACGGTCCCACTGCCAGGGGTCGCCGACCGGGTCGATGCACACATGCTTCACCCCCAGTTGTGCCAGCTGCCTGAGGTAGCGGTCGCCCACTTTGGCGAACTGATCGCCGCCGAGCTGCGTGCCTACGTACATTCATTCCCTCCAAGAATATGACTTCTTCAAAGTAGTATGATAGTTTCTCCATATCGGCAACGGGGGCAATGCGCTGCGCCTCTTCCGCAACCCGCTTGCCCCGCCTATGAATGCGCCTCAGAACCCCAGCCGAACGGCCCCGAACCCTGATGTCTTCCAGCCCTGCCATCCACCTCACCGACCGGGTCAAGCTCGACCTGTTGCGGCTGATCGAGACCAACGCCCTCAACCCCGGCGACAAGCTGCCGCCGGCCGATCGGCTGTGCGAGCAGTTTTCGGTGAGCCGCACCGTGGTGCGCGAGGCGATTGCCAGCCTCAAGGCCGAGGGCCGGCTGCGCTCGCTGCGCGGCAGCGGCGTCTATGTCAGCAAGCCCCCCCTGCCCGCTGGCGGCCTTTCCATGCTGATGGCGGCGCCTGAAGAGATCGGCGACGTGCTGGATTTCCTCGAGTTCCGCATCAGCGTCGAAGTCGAAGCGGCCGGGCTCGCGGCCGAGCGCCGGACCGAAACCAACCTCCTCCGCATGGAGCAGGCGATGACCCAGTTCAACCGCCACCTCAGCGACAACACGCTGGCCACCGATGCCGACCGCGCCTTCCACCGCGCCATCGCCGACGCCACCAACAACAAGCGCTTCCGCCTGTTCGTCGACGAGATGGGCGAGCGGCTGATCCCGCGCCGCGCTTTGGGCGCCAGTTTCTCCGACGACAAGAGCAAGTCGGAGTTCCTCGACGTCATCCGCACCGAGCATCAGCGCATCTTCGACGCCATCAGCGATCGGAAGCCCGACGAGGCCCGCGTCGCCATGCGGCAGCACCTTGAAGGCGGCCGCCGCCGCTATCGCGAATGGAGCCTCGCGCACGAAGATACCGGACAGTGAGCGCCCCTCAGATCACCACTGTCGTCGCCGACCGCTGCGATATCGGCGAGAGCCCGGTCTGGGACGAGCGCACGGGGCTGCTCTACTGGGTCGACATCACTCCCGGCACCATCCACCGCATCGATCCCGCGACCGGCGTGCGGCAGCGCTGGGAATTCGGCGAGCCGGTCGGCGCACTCGGGCTCTGCCGGTCTGAAAAGCTGGTCGTCGCGCTCAGGAGCACGGTGATCCTGTTCGACCCGCGCGATGGCAGCCGGCAGCAGCTCGCCACGGTGACGCACAAGAAATCCGAGATGCGGCTCAACGACGGCAAGGTCGGCCCCGATGGCGCCTTCTGGGTCGGCTCGATGGATGCGAGCGGCGAAGCCAACCCCGTCGGCGTGCTCTATCGCGTCGCTGCCGATGGCGGCGTCAGCGTCATCACCGAGAATTTCCGCATCTCCAACGGCCTCGCCTGGGACCCCGCCGGCACCCGCATGTACCATTCGGACTCGCGCGGCATCCGGGTCGATATCTACGATTTCGACCCGGTCAGCGGCACGGCCAGCAACCGCCGCCGCTGGCTCGAACTCGACGAAGCAACCGGCCGCCCCGACGGCGGCGCCTGCGATATCGACGGCAATTACTGGTCGGGCGGCGCATCGGCCAGCCGCCTCAACTGCTTCTCGCCCGAAGGCAAGCTCCTCCGCTGGGTCGATTTGCCGAACTTCCGCCCCACCATGCCCTGCTTCGGCGGTCCGGATCTGAGCACGCTATATGTCCCGAGCCTCAGTGCCGGCGTGCCGGCCGAGGATCTGGCGAAGTGGCCGCTGTGTGGCGCGATGGTGAGCTTTGCGAGTGGGACCAGGGGTGTGCCGGTCGGCAGGTTCGCGGACTGAGCGGACCCATCACGGGCGCCGCCCACGCTCCATCTCCCCCTCGGCGGGGGAGAAAGCGAAAACTTGGGCTTAGCGCAGCTAAGTCCTTAGTTTTCGCCAGAGAGGGGGTCGCGGGGAGGCACGGTGGCTCCGCATCCCCTCTCTTGCGATTTCTAAGGCTTAGCGAAGAGCTAAGCCCAAGAAATCGCATTCTCTCCCGCAAGGGGAGAGATGACGGAGAGGCCGGTGACTCCCCCCGCCCCACCTGCATCACTTCGTGCATCCACATCACATCTGCACATTTTTTCTGCATATCACCCATCAATGCACACATCTCCGTAGGCCGCTCCGCGAGTCTGTGCATAATCAGCTCGACCATCATCGAGGGGCCGAGCCTTGCAGATTTCTCCCGTCACCGCCGTCCAGCAGGCCCTTGCCGCCCTCGCCGCCTATGACGACCCCGCAACCTTCATCAGCCTCAAGCCTGAAGCCGCGCTGCTGGCCGAAGCCGAAGCGGTCGAAGCCGCTGGCCCCTCAGGCAAGCCGCTCTACGGGCTGATCTTTGCGGTGAAGGACAATATCGACGCGAAAGGCCTGCCGACCACCGCCGCCTGCCCTGACTTTGCCTATACCCCCGAGGCTTCCGCCTTTGTGGTCGCCCGGCTCGAGGCGGCCGGCGCCATCGTTTTGGGCAAGACCAACCTCGATCAGTTCGCCACCGGCCTCGTCGGCGTCCGTTCGCCCTATGGCGTGCCGCGCAATGTGCAGCGCGCCGACCTGGTGCCCGGCGGCTCGAGCTCGGGCTCGGCCGTGGCGGTCGCCGCCGGCATCGTCGATTTCGCGCTCGGCACCGATACCGCCGGTTCGGGCCGCATCCCCGCCGGGATGAACGGCATTGTCGGGCTGAAGCCGACCCTCGGGCTGTTCTCGGCCAGCGGGATGGTGCCGGCCTGCCGAACGCTCGATACCATCTCGGTGTTCGCGCGCGATGTCGCCACCGCCTTCCGCGTCACCACGGTGGCCGCCGCCTATGATGCCGCCGACGCCTTTTCGCGCCCGCTGCCGGCGCCCGCCCTCTCCGCCGCGCCACCAAGCCTGCGGGTCGGCGTGCCGCACCCGGCGCAGCGGAAATTCTTCGGCGACGCGGCGGCCGAGGCCTCCTATGCCGCCGACCTCGAACGCCTCGCGGCACTCGGCGCCGAGATCATCGAGGTGGATTTCGAGCCGCTGCACGCCGTGGCCCGGCTGCTCTACGAGGGGCCGTGGGTGGCAGAACGCTATGCCGCGACCAAGCGCCTGCTCGAAGCGAGCCCGAACTCCTTCCACCCGGTGACCCGCAAGATCATCGAAGGCGCCCGCGGCCTCACCGCCGTCTCGGCCTTCGAGGCGACCTACCGGCTGATGGATCTCAAGCGCGCCGTAGCGCCGCTGCTGGCCCGGCTCGATTGCCTAGCCGTGCCGACCGTGCCGCGCGCCTATACCGTGGCGGAGCTCACGGCCGACCCGATCACCCTCAACTCCAACCTCGGCAGCTACACCAACTTCGTCAACCTGCTCGATCTCGCCGCCCTCTCGGTACCGACGGACGCCCGCTCCGACGGCTTGCGCGGCAGCCTGACGCTGATCGGCCGCGCCGGCAGCGACGGCTATCTCGCCGGCATCGGCATGGCGCTGACGGGCGAAGTTCTGGACGCTCCCGTCCGCGCAACAGCGGAGCGCATCGAGATCGCCGTGGTCGGCGCCCACCTCTCCGGCCTGCCGCTCAATGGCGAACTGACCGGCCTAGGCGGCAACTTCCTTCGTACGGCCACCACCACGCCCGACTACCGGCTCTACGCCCTCCCCGGCACCACCCCGCCCAAGCCCGGCCTGCTGCGCGTCGCCGACGGCACGGGCGCGGGCGTCGCCACCGAAATCTGGTCGCTCGACGCGAGCGGCTTCGGCACCTTCGTCGCCAAGATCCCGTCGCCCCTGGGCATCGGCACGCTGCGCTTGGCGGATGGCACCACCGCCAAGGGGTTCGTGGTGGAAGCCGAGGCGATCAAGGGCGCGCGGGATATTTCGGAGTTCGGCGGCTGGCGGGGGTTTCTGGCGGCCGAGGTGACGGGTTAAGCGCCGCAGCCTCCTGCTCCCTTCGCCCCCTGAGGGG
>NZ_LAJE02000035.1 GCF_000970465.2 Devosia insulae DS-56 | reverse complement strand
GTTTATAGGCGGTGGCGGGGGAATTGCAACGGGGCGGATAGTCTGGTGCGTGGGGCGCCCCTCACCCTGGCCCTCTCCCCAGAGGGGCGAGGGGACGCGAGGTGAACCGGCGGTGCCACATCGCCCCCTCGCCCCTCCTAGGGGAGCGCAAGAGCGCCCCCGGGGGGGAGAGGGGTAGCCCCACGCACCAGCTTACCGTTTCAACCCCGCAATCAGTTGCGGCACCACTTCGAACAGATCGCCCACCAGCGCGATGTCGGCGATTTTCATCAGCGGCGCCTCGGGGTCTTTGTTGATGGCGATGATCTTCTTGGCCCCCTGGATGCCGGCGAGGTGCTGCAGGGCGCCGGAGATGCCGATGGCGATGTAGAGGTCGGGCGCGATGATCTTGCCGGTCTGGCCGACCTGCCAGTCATTGGGGGCGTAGCCGGCATCGACCGCGGCGCGGGTGGCGCCGACAGCCGCGCCGAGGACTTTGGCGAGATCGGAGACCAGCGCGAACTTTTCGGCCGAGCCGAAGGAGACGCCGCCGGCGACGACGATCTGGGCGGTCGAGAGTTCCGGCAGATCACTTTCGGTGCGGTGTGCAGCGAGAAAGCGCGCGACCGCGGCGACGTCGGCATCGACCGGGTGGATCGGAGCGTCGTTACCTGCGGCCGCCGGGCGGAAGGCCGAGGCGCGGATGGTCAGCAACTGTTTGCTCTGCCCCGACGATACCGTCTCGATGGCATTGCCGGCGTAGATCGGTCGATCGAAGCGGGTCGGGCCGTGGATGGCGACGACATCGGTCACCGGCATCAGGTCGAGCCGCGCGGCGAGGCGCGGGATGGCGTCGCGACCGGTGGCGGCGGCGGCGGCAACGATGTGACTATAGGGCTCGGCGAGCCGGGCGAGCAGCGCGGCGACGGCCTCTGCCGATTGGTTGGCGAGCGCAGCGTTGTCGGCGATGAGAACCTTCTCGACGCCGGCAAGCTTTGCGGCTTCAGCGGCAACGGCCGAGACGCCCTGGCCCGCGACCAGCAGATCGACCGGGCCGAGCGTCTCGGCGGCAGCGACGATACGGGCCGTGGCGGCGGAGAGCACGCCGAGATCGTGTTCGGCGAGAACGAGGACGGCCATCAGAGCGCCTCCAGCTCGGAAAGTTCAGACTGAATTGCTGCGGTCAGTTCGGCAGCATCGGCGACCCGGCGCCCGGCCACGCGCTCGGCCGGCGGGGTCACCTTCTCGAGCTTGAGCCGCGGCGTGAGATCGACGCCGAACTCGGCGGCAGGGCGCACGGCCAGCGGCTTCGAACGCGCCTTCATCACCATGGGCAGCGCCGCGTTGCGCGGGGTGTTGAGGCGGAGGTCGGCGGTGACGATGGCCGGCAGCGAGACGCCGACGGTGGCGCGGCCGTAATCGACCTCGCGGGTGACCTCGAGCCCGTCGCCGGTGACCTTGATCTCGGAGGCGAAGGTGGCCTGCGGCCAGTCGAGCAGGCCGGCCAGCATCTGGCCGACCTGGTTGGAATCGTCATCGACAGCCTGCTTGCCGAGCAGCACCAGATCGGGCTTTTCTTCGGCAACGACGGCCTTGAGGAATTTGGCCACGGCCAGCGTTTCAACCCGACCATCGGCCTCGATCAGAATGCCGCGATGCGCCCCCATGGCGAGGGCGGTGAGGATCACGTCATTGCTCTGCTTAGGCCCGATGGAGACGACGACGATCTCGCTGGCATGGCCGGCTTCACTGAGCTGCACGGCGGCCTCGACGGCGTGCTTGTCGAAGGGGTTCATCGACATGCGCACGTTCTCGGTCTCCACACCCGTACCATCGGGACGGACACGGACGCGCACCGCATGATCGACGACGCGCTTGATGGCAACGAGGATTTTCATCGGTTCCTCCAGTGTTGCCGGGTGTTTGGCAAATATGACGAGGAGGAGCAAGTTCGAGCGGGGAATTTCTGACTAGCGAGAGGGAAGTTGAGAGAATGAAGTGCCCCCACCCACCGGCGTCATTCCCGCGCAGGCGGGAACCTAGTGGGATCTCTCAAAGAGCTGTGGGCCCAGAGACATCGCACTGGGTCCCCGCCTTCGCGGGGATGACGCTGGTGGGTGGGCCCCCATCTTGAGTGCCACCCCACCGCAAGATCGTACCTTCGGCGGGTTGACGCCCTACCCTCGTCCCCGCACAGTGCGCGCTTACTAGCGTTCAGGTCTTTCATGCCCGTTATCAATCGTATCGCGGAATTCGCCGACGAGGTCGCCGAATGGCGCCGCGACTTCCATGTGCATCCCGAACTTCAGTACGAGCTGCCCCGCACATCGGGGAAAGTCGCCGAACTGCTGCGCTCGTTCGGCGTCGACGAAGTGGTCACCGGCATTGCCCAGAGCGGCGTCGTGGCGGTGATCAAGGGGCGTGGACCGGGCAAGAATATCGGCATCCGCGCCGACATGGATGCGTTGCCGATCCTCGAGCGCACCGGCCTCGACTATGCCAGCCAGACACCCGGCCGCATGCACGCCTGCGGGCATGACGGCCACACCTCGATCCTGCTCGGCACCGCGAAATACCTGGCCGAGACGCGCAATTTTGACGGCAACGCCGTGCTGATTTTCCAACCTGCGGAAGAAGGCGGCGCCGGTGGGCGCGCCATGGTGGAAGCCGGGATCATGGATCGCTTCGGCGTCGACGAGGTCTATGGCCTGCACAACATGCCCGGGCAGGAAGCCGGCAGCATCGCCATGCGGGTCGGCGGCCTGATGGCGGCGAGCGACGAATTCAACATCGTGATCGAGGGTCAGGGCGGACATGCCGCCTGGCCGCAGAACACGGTGGACCCGGTGATGATCGCGGCGCAGCTGATCACGGCGCTGCACACCATCGTCTCCCGCGATATCGATCCGATCCGCTCGGCGGTGCTGTCGGTGACGATGATGCAGGGCGGCGAGGCGTTCAACATCATCCCCCAGAAGGTGAAACTCACCGGCACGGTGCGCTCGCTGAACGATGAAGTGCGCGACCTGATGGAAGAGCGGCTGAAGGCCGTGACCAAGGGCATCGTCGAAACCTTCGGCGGCACGGCCGAGGTGAACTATCGGCGCGGCTATCCGGTGGTGGAAAACACGCCGGACGAGACAGCCTATGCCGCAGCCATTGCCGCGACCGTGGTCGGCGAGGACCGGGTGGACGCCAATGTCGACCCCAAGATGGGCGGCGAGGATTTTTCCTACATGCTGCAGGCGCGGCCAGGCGCCTATGTGTTCCTTGGCAACGGGCCGAGCTCGGAACTGCACTCGGACACCTACAACTTCAACGACGAGATCATCCCGGTTGGGGTGAGCTTTTTCGTGAAACTGGTCGAGGGCGCTTCGCAGAGATAGCGGTGCGCGGGGCTACCCCTCACCCTAACCCTCTCCCCAGAGGGGCGAGGGGACGCACCCTGCACCGGCAGTGCCACAACGCCCCCTCGCCCCTCTGGGGAGAGGGTCGGGGTGAGGGGCGCCAAGCACGCGATGTTCGCCCAACGGCGTGCTTTCCTCGCGCTGGCGATTAGTGAATAGTTAGCGTCCTAGCCATCTCGACTCGTTCCGCCAAATGACCTCCCCCCTGCCCGCCGGCACCATTATCCGCCGGACGCTCGTCACATTGCTGATCTCGGCGGCCGGCGGCGGATTGGCGGCGCTGGTCAATCTGCCCGCTGCGTGGCTGATGGGCGGGGCGCTCGCGGTGGCGATCGCGGCGCTGCTGGGCGTCAAGGTGATGCTGCCGACCTGGCTGCGCGACGCGACGTTCGTGCTCACCGGTCTTTCCATGGGCGCCGCAGTGGCGCGCGATTCGCTGACGCTGATCGTGCAATGGCCGGTAACGCTGGCGGCGCTGGCGGTGGAGCTGATTCTGATCATCACGCTCACCGGCTTCCTGTTGCGGAAGCTGTTCGGGCTCGACCGCGGCACCGCCTATCTCAGCTCCTTCCCCGGGCATCTGAGCTTCGTGATGTCGATCGCGGCGGCGGGTGTCGGCGATACCCGGCAGATCATCATCATCCAGGTGATCCGTATCCTGATCCTCACCATCTGCGTGCCGATCGGCGCGCTGTTCCTTCCGATCGGGCACTATGAAGGCGCGCCGGTGCAGGCGCCGATGGGGTTCGAGACCCTGCTGCCGGTGGGGCTCGCCTGTGCCGTCGCCGGGTTCATCCTGACCAAGCTCAAGGCGCCAGCCGGCTATGTGCTCGGCGCCATGGCGGTGGCGATCTGCGCCAAGTTCGCCGGGCTGTTCGAGGGCTCCATGCCGCAGCCGCTGCTGATCGCGACCTTCATCCTGATCGGCGGACTGATCGGTTCGCGCTTCAACGGCATCACCCGCAGCGAGTTCAAGCAGGCGGCGATCGGCGGGCTGGCCGGCACGGCGCTGACCGTGGCCATCGCCACCGGGGTGACGCTGGCGGTGGCGCCGTTTGTCGACATGCCATTCGGGCAGATCTGGCTCGGGCTCTCGCCCGGCGCGCTCGAAGGGATGGGGGCGCTCGGCATCGCGCTCGGCTTCGATACAGCGTTCATCGCGGCGCACCATGTGAGCCGCCTGCTGATGCTCACCTTCGCCATCCCGGTGGTCGCGATGCTTATTCGGGACAAAGAGTTGCCCTAGGCGACAATGACTTGCCGTAAGTCGCAAGCCTGCCCAAATCCTCGGGCACATGCCTCCCGGTCCATTGGAGACTCAGATGCTGCGTCCGCTTGCCCTTGCCGCCGTTGCCGCCACCCTGTTCGCCGCCGGCCCGGCGATGGCGCGCGAGAACTGCAACCTGAACGACAACCTGCCGGGGCTGAAGATCGAATTCGGCTTCTCGGTCGGTGGCAAGTCGGGTGGCGACGGCGACAGCTTCGACCAGGACGTGGTCAAGATGGAACTGCGCCGGCGCGGCGTCGATGCCCGCTCGGTGAGCCTCGCCTCGGACGGCTGCGTCGAGGCCTTCGTGCAATACCCCGACGGTACCTGGCACAGCGACTATTATGACCCCGATACCTGGGAACAGGTGGACTGAGGCTTCGTCGTCACGCACGTCAGCGCGCGAAGAGTACCCCCACCCCTGTCCCCTCCCCGCAAGGGGGAGGGAGAC
>NZ_LAJE02000034.1 GCF_000970465.2 Devosia insulae DS-56 | reverse complement strand
CCCCTCAAGGGGGAGGGGAGCACAGCGGCTTGTGCCGGCGAACAGTTCTCATCCAGCCATAGCCCGCACGGGCTCGACATTGCCGCCAAAGCTGCGAACCCGCGTGCCATACTCCGCCAGCGCGGTGTCGAACTCGGCGGGGCCGAAATCGGGCCATTTGACCCGGGTGAAGTAGAGCTCGGCCTGGGCGCATTCCCACAGCATGAAATCGGAGAGGCGCTGGTCGCCGCCGGTGCGGATGAGGAAATCGACATCCTCGGTGCCGAGCTCGGCGGCGATCGCCTCGGGGCCGGCCGCGGCAGCGGCGAGGATGGCGTCGCGGGCGGAGTAGTCGATGGCGACGCGCAGATGCAGGCCGGTGCAGGCGGCGGTGCTGCGTTCGGCGGCAGCGATGGCCTTCACCAGGCCGAGCGGCAGGCGATCGCGGCGGCCGAGAATGGAGATGCGGACATTGGCGTCGCGCAGCTGGCGCGCCTCGACCAAGAGGAAATGGCGGAGCAGCGCCATCATGCCGGCCACCTCGGCCTCGGAGCGGCGCCAGTTGTAGGTCGAGAAGGCGTAGAGCGACAGGGCGCCGATATCGCGCGCAATGGCGGAGCGGACGATGGCGCGCACGGTGTCGGCGCCGACCTGATGGCCGGCCGGGCGAGGCAGGCCACGCGCTTCGGCCCAGCGGCCATTGCCGTCCATGATGATGGCAACGTGGAGTTTGTGGTCAGGAGTGGTTTGCATTGTAAACCTCGTTGGCGTCGGTTGAGTGGATAGGGATCGGTCAGGTCTTGGTTACGAATTCAGGTGATCAAACTGATAGAGACGGCCCCCTCCCGGCCTCCCCCATGAAGGGGGAGGTGAAGAGTCGAGTTTGTGGCTGGATCGTGCCAAACGCACCGGCGGGGCACCTCCCCCTTTATGGGGGAGGATGGGAGGGGGCCGTCTGCTTCAGTCAGCACCGGTCAGCACCTCACACGACCTGCGGTTTCCCCGGCGCGGCCTGTTCCGCCCGGGCCGAGGCATCGCGGACGACGCGTTCGAGCACCGAGAGATAGTCGAGAAAACGCTGGCGGCCGGCGGGGGTGAGGCGGATTTCGGTGAGCGGGCGGTTACCGATATAGCCCTTGTGGATGTCGACCAGGCCGGCCTCCTGCAGCACCGCGAGGTGGCGGCTGAGATTGCCCTGGGTCAGGCCGCAGAGGCGCAGCAGGTCGTTGAAGGCGAGGCCGTCCGGACGGCTCACCAGTGAGGTGAGGATGCCGAGGCGGGCTTTCTCGTGGATGACGCGGTCGAGCCCGTCATAGGCGAAGGGAGCGTCGGGCTCAGCGGACATTGGCGGCCTCCGAAGCGCGGTGGACGATGGCGGCGATCAGCAGCTGGCCGATGGCGAAGGGCAGGCCCATGTGCCAGGGCGACAGGCTGTGGTCCCCGGCGGTGAGCAGCAGCACGGTGAAGCCCGACAGCAGGTACCAGGCGCCGGCCAGCGCGATGGCGCGCGGCAGCGAGCGGGCGGCAGCGAAGATGCCGAGGCTGACGAGGATCAGCCACAGGCCGGGCACCAGCCACAGTTGCTCCGGCGCGAAACGGGCGAAAAAGGCGAGCAGCGCCGCCCCGGCAACGCCTGCCGGCACGAAGTTCAGCACCGCTTCGCGGATCATCTGGTCGGCGAGGCCGGCATGGTGGCGCTGCGCCCGGCGCAGCATCTCGGCGCCGATCAGCGCCACGGCGACGATGGCGGTGAGCACCCAGCCGGTGAAATAGGCCATCGGCTCGGCGGCGCCCGGCAGCACCGACTGCAGCGCCGCCACGGCGAAGGCGAGGACGCCCGAGGCGGCGAGGGCGGCGGGGCCGAGGCCGAGAAACTCGCTCGACTGGGCCAGGCGCGACTTGATTTCGACGATGTCGGCGAGGGCTTTGTCGAGATCCGGCATGGGCGCTGACTCAGGTTTATGGTGCAAACCAAATTGAGATGCAAATTGGGGAGGATTTGCGGCAGTCGTGGGCATTCGGAACAAATTCGATGCGCATGCGAGCGGCTAGGGCAGGTTTCGCTAAAGGAAGATGCGCTAGGCCACTCCTGCCTCACTTCACCTTTCCGCCTCGACCGGCGGCACATGGAGCAAGTGATGGCCAGTTCAAGCAAACCCAACATCCTCGTCATCTTCGGTGATGATATCGGCATGTGGAATGTCGGCGCCTATGCGCACGGCATGATGGGTAAGACGCCCAATATCGACCGGATCGCCAACGAGGGCATCCTGTTCACCGACCATTACGGGCAGGCTAGCTGTACTGCCGGTCGCGCCGCCTTCATCATGGGGCAGGTGCCGGTGCGCACCGGCATGACCACGATCGGTATCCCGGGCTCGCCGCGCGGCATCCAGAAAGAGGATCCGACGCTGGCGGAAGTGCTGAAGTCGCAGGGCTATGCGACGGCGCAGTTCGGCAAGAACCATCTCGGCGACCGCAACGAGTTCCTGCCGACGGTGCACGGGTTCGACGAATGGTTCGGCAACCTCTACCACCTCAACGCCGAGGAAGAGCCGGAGGAACTGGATTACCCCGGCCAGAAGGACTCCGAATATCTGAAGAAGTACGGACCGCGGGGCGTGCTGCATGCCTGGGCGACGGACAAGGACGACCCGAGCGAGGATCCGACCTTCGGCCGCGTCGGCAAGCAGAAGATCGAAAACACCGGCATGTTGACGCGCAAACGGATGGAGACCTTCGACAGCGAAGTGCTCGAGCATACGCTCAACTGGCTCGACAAGAATGGCGACGGAGAGAAGCCGTTCTTCTGCTGGTTCAACACCACGGCGACCCACATCTGGTCGCACCCGCAGGAGAAGTACCTCAGGATGGCGGTGGCCGAGGGACGCGGCGAAGAGGACGTGGTGCGCGCCAAGATGATCGAGCACGACGAGCATGTCGGCATCCTCCTCGACAAGCTGGAGGCGCTCGGGGTCGCCGAGAACACCATCGTCGTCTACACCACCGATAACGGCTTCGAGCTGATGATGTGGCCGGATGGCGGTTATGCGCCGTTCCGCGGCGAGAAGGGCACCACCTGGGAGGGCGGGCTGCGCGTCCCCTGCGTGGTCCGTTGGCCGGCCCAGATTCCGGCGCACTCGGTATCGAACGGTGTGCAGAGCCACGAAGATCTCTATGCGACGCTCGCGGCGGCGGCCGGGCTGCCCGACCTCAAGGACCAGCTGGTGAAGGGTCACCAGATGAACGGCACCAAGTACAAGGTGCATCTGGACGGCTACAACAACCTCGATCACTGGACCGGCAAGGCGGAAAAATCGGCGCGCCGCGAGTTCTTCTACTACGACGAGACCGACCTGATGGCCGTGCGCGTCGATGGCTGGAAGATGCATATCGGCGTGAAGAAGGACGGCAGCTGGTGGAACGAGAAGGCCTATCCGAGCGTGCCTTACATCTTCAACCTGCTGATGGACCCGATGGAAAAGATGGACCCCGAGTCGCCCGAGTGGGGCTATGTCGGACGGCGCTTCTTCGCCAAGAAGATGTGGGCGCCGACAGCGGGACAGAAGTTCATCGGCGAACACCTGAAGAGCCTGCAGGCCTTCCCGCCACGGCAGGGCGCCGACACGCTGAGCCTGCATGTGGCGCTCGAGCACGCGATGGCCAAGATGGAAGCGGCCAAGACGTCGAACAACTGAGGGCAGCGATGGGCGGCCTTCGGGGCCGCCCATCGCCCGCAGGAGGCCCGGATGCCAGACCCCTACATGATCGACGACAATCGCGGCACCGACCTTTCGGCGCGCCGCACCGGCTTGGCGTTCCAGCGCACGCGCATGGCAGCCGACCGGACGATGATGGCGGTGATCCGCACGTCGCTGTCGCTGATCAGCTTCGGCTTCACCATCTACAAGCTCATCGAAGGCATGCAGGGCAGCAAGCTGGTCGAGCTCAAGGACCATGCATCGCGCAATTTCGGGCTGACGCTGATCGGCATCGGCATGGCGGCGCTGGTCGCCGGAATTATCTACCAGCTGCGCTTCATGGCGCAGCTGAAGGCGAAGCGCCGCGAACTGGAGCAGCAAGGCAGCATCCATGCCGAGACCGATTTTCCGGGCTCGTTCAACCTGGTGCTTGCCGTGCTGCTGCTGCTGGTCGGGGTGTTCGCCGTGATCAGCATCGTCTTCAGGATCGGCCCATTCTGAGC
>NZ_LAJE02000033.1 GCF_000970465.2 Devosia insulae DS-56 | reverse complement strand
CGCCGGTGAGCGGCGGCAGCTCGAGTACAGCCAGCGTCTCGCGCAGCAGAGCCGCAACGTCATCGCGCGGGCCGGACAGTCGACCGCCTCAGAACTCCTCAATCTCGCAGCAGAGGGTGGCGCGCAGGCGCTCGGCGTGCAGTCGGGGCTTGCAGTCGGCAGTCCCGCCGACCTGGTGTCATTCTCGGCCGCCGGTGCGCCCTACCTGCCGCCGGCCGACCAGCTTGACGCCTTCATCTTCGCCTCCGGCGTGTCGGTGGCGGACGTTTGGGTTCGCGGCAAAAAACAGGTGGTCGACGGCAAACATGTTAAGTCCGACGCCGTTCGGCGACGGTTCGAGTCGACCATGCACCGGCTGCTTGGGGCTTGACCCGATCGGCGGAACATCGGTTAGCTTTGGTTTGAAGCACGGGATTGGATGAGCGTGAGCACACTAGTGACTGCCGAGCGTGACACCGAAGCCGGCACGCTCCACCAGCGCATCCTCAACGATATTGAAGGCAAGATTGTTTCGGGGGAATGGCCCATCGGCCACCGCATCCCGTTCGAGGTGGATCTCGCCCGCGAGTATGGCTGTTCACGGATGACCGTGAACAAGGTCCTGACCCAGTTGGCGCGGGCCGGGCTGATCGAGCGAGTGAAAAAGAGCGGCAGCTTCGTCAGCCAGCCGCACACCCAGTCTGCCGTGCTCGAGATCAGCGACATCCGCAAGGAAGTGGAGTCGCTGAAGCTCCCCTATGCCTTCAATGTTCCGCGGGTGGCGAAGCGGAAAGCCCAGGGCGCCGATCGGCTGCTGCTCGATGTGCCGGTCGGTACGGCGATCCTCGATATCACCTGCGTCCACCTGGCAGGCGGTAAGCCGTTCTGCCTCGAACAGCGGCTGATCAATCTGAGCAGTGTCGAGGGTGTCGACCAGGCGGATTTCACCAAGATCCCGCCGGGACAATGGCTGCTGAGCCAGGTGCCGTGGAGCTCGGCGGAACACCGCATTCATGCGGCAGCAGCCGACGCCACCACCGCTGAACAACTGGGGATAGCGCAGGGCACGGCCTGCCTCGTGATCGAGCGCCGGACCTGGAGCGCCGGCGCTGCCGTGACCCAGGTGCGGCTGACCTATCCGGGGGATCGCCACGCCCTCGTCGCCACCTTCACCCCCTCGTCGTGATCGCGCGCACCGGGTCACGATCTTATCGACATTATGTATAGACATGAGTGACTGAAAGTGCTGATACTCGCCAACTGCATCTCTGGGAGGAGGCTGCATGTCTAACAAATCTGCCTTCGACCTCACGGGAAGGCGAGCCCTGGTGACCGGCGGCAGCCGCGGCCTGGGGCAGGGGATTGCCATTGCCCTCGCGGCGGCGGGCGCCGAGGTCTGCGTCACGGCGCGTGCCCGTGCCAGCCTCGACGCGACGCTGAGCCAGGTGGCAGCGGCCGGTACGTCCGGCCGGGCGCTCGGGCTCGATGTCACCGATGTCGCCGGCATCGCCGCCGCAATCGGTGAACTCGACGCGGCGTGGCCCATCGATATCCTCGTCAACAATGCCGGCTTCGAAAGCGTCGCGCCGTCACTCGACGTCGATGAAGCGCTGTGGGACAGCATCGTCGACACCAACCTCAAGGGCAGCTTCTTCTGCGCCCAGGCCGCAGCCCGAGGCATGGCCTCGCGCGGTCGCGGTGGCTCGATCATCAACCTCTGTTCGCTGACCTCCTATGTCGGCGTGCCGACGGCAGTGCCCTACGGCTCATCGAAATCCGGATTGCTCGGCATGACCCGTGCTTTGTCGGCGGAATGGGCTCGGCACGGCATCCGCGTCAACGCTATCGCGCCGGGCTATTTCCGCACCGAGATGACGGAAGGCTTCTATGCCGATGAGGCCTGGGCGACCGGCATGCTGGGGAAAATCCCGCAGGGCCGCTTCGGGCTGGCCGAAGATGTCGGCGGTCCGGTCGTCTTTCTCGCCAGCAGCGCCGCGGCGTATGTGACCGGGCAATGCCTGGCGATCGACGGAGGCTATCTTGCCTCCATCTGACGCGCCGTTTGCACAATCCTTGTGCAGAAATGAAAACTGCACAAGTCGTGTTGACACTCAGGTCTATATGTATAGACATTATGAGCGCAAAGTGGCTGCGACGCGCCTGTTCGAGGGAACTTATGACGATTGAAGCCGGCATCGAAGGCCGTCACGCCCAGGCGGCTCGCGTCGCCGTATCGGTGCGCAACGTCGATATGAGCTTTGCCGATTTCCATGCCGTCAAGGACGCCTCCTTCGACCTCGAGGACGGGCGTTTTCTCACCATTCTCGGGCCCTCAGGGTCCGGCAAGACCACGCTGCTGCGCATGATCGCCGGCTTTCAGAAGCCCAGCGCCGGCGAAATCTTCATCAACGGCAAGCCGGTCAGCGCCACGCCGCCGCACAAGCGCTCGATCGGCATGGTGTTCCAGAAGCTGGCGCTGTTTCCGCACATGACCGCCGCCGAGAACGTCGCGTTCCCGCTCAAGATGCGGCGCTTCGATGCGACCACCATCCCGGAGCGGGTGCAGCGCTATCTCGATCTCGTCCACCTCGGCGGCTATGCCGACCGGCGAATCCACCAGCTTTCCGGTGGTCAGCAGCAGCGCGTCGCCATTGCCCGCGCCCTGGTGTTCGAACCCGACCTGCTGCTGCTCGACGAACCGCTGGCGGCGCTCGATCGCAAGCTGCGCGAGGAAATGCAGCTCGAGTTCCGCCGCATCCAGCGCGAGCTCGGCGTCACCACCATCAACGTCACCCACGACCAGCGCGAGGCCCTCGTCGTTTCCGACGAGGTGATCGTGATGGACAAGGGCGTCATCCAGCAGAAGGCGCCGCCGTCAGCGACCTACCGCACGCCGGCCAATGCCTTTGTCGCCGGCTTCATCGGCGTCACCAATTTCATCTCGGGCAAGGTCACCGCGACCTCAGGCGACACCGTCAGCTTCGATGTCGGCGGCAGCGAAGTCACCGGAACCTGGGCGGCGCAGGGCGCTGCACCCTCGGTCGGTGCCTCGGTCACCGGTGCGCTGCGCGCCGAGCAGGTTCGGCTGGCAGCGTCTGAAGCCGAGCTTTCCGGCTGCCAGACCACCCGCCGCGGTGTCGTCCGCGATGCCATTTTCGAGGGTGAACGCCTCGTCTACGAGATAGACCTGGCCCCGGGCACGCTGCTGCGCGTGTTCGATCATGATGCAGCGGCTCACAAACAATTCGCCATCGGGGACAACGTGGCGATGGGCTGGAATGCACGCGACGTGCTGACCTTCCCCAACTGAGCCGCGAGAGCGCTTTCAGGAAAAGTTGCAGACTTTTCCGGTTCGAAAGCGCGACGAAATCAAAGACCAGGAGCATCTCAGATGCTCCTGGTGCCAGAGACAACAGGAGAGAGAAACCATGACTGACCAGAAATCCATCCTTGCCCTGTCCCGCCGCAAATTCCTCGGCGGCGCCGCCGCGCTGAGCGGCATCGCAGCCTCGGGCTTTGCGACCCGGGTATTTGCCCAGGAACCCCCCAAGCCTGCCGAAATCATCGTGCGGGCCTGGGGCGGCTCGTGGGTCGATAGCCTCAAGGCAGGTGTTTCCGACCCCTTCACCGCTGCCACCGGTATCGCCGTCCGGCACGACCTGACCGAAGACAACGAGATTCAGCCCAAGGTGTGGGCGGCTGTAGCGCAGAACCGGGTGCCTCCGATCCACATCAACTGGGATACCACCACCAACGCCACCAAGTCGGCGTTGCGCGGCGTGACCGAGGATCTGTCGGATCTGTCGAACCTCGCGGGCACCACGGACCTCGCCAAGCCCGTCGGGCTCGAGGGCTACCCGATCGTCAACACCTACGGCTACGTCTACGTGCTGGCCTACCGTCCCGAAGCGTTCCCGGACGGTGCGCCGACCTCGCTGCAGGTGCTGCTCGATCCCAAGTTCAAGGGCCGCATCGCGCTCTACAATGACGGCATCGGCTTCCACTTCCCGGCCCAGGTCGCCGGCGGCGGCAAGCTCGAGGATATCCCCGCCAACATGCGGCCGGCCTGGGATTTCATCGCCAAGGTGAAGCAACAGGCGCCGCTGCTCGGCGAGGACCCGGATTTCACCACATGGTTCCAGAATGGCGAGATCGACCTCGCGGTTACCATCTCGACCAATGCCCGCGAAGCCAAGAAGAACGGCGTCAACATCGCCTGGACCGTGCCTGAGGAAGGCGCCAAGTTCGACACCGATGGCCTTTGGATCCCCAAGGGCCTGCCCGAGAACGAGCTCTACTGGGCCAAGCAGTACATCAACTTCGCCATCACCAAGGAAGCCCAGCAGGTGTGGCTCGATGGCCTCGGGCTGCCGGGCGTCGTCCCCGGCCTGACCCCGCCGGCCGATCTCGTCGGCGATCCGTCCTACCCGACCAAGCCGGAGGATTTCGAGCACCTGATCCGCATCTCCTCGCAGGTCCAGGTCGAGAACGAGAGCACCTGGTTCGGCGAGTTCAAGAAGATCATGCAGAGCTGATCCCGCTTCGAGTTCGGGACGGCGCCTTCATGCCGTACCCTGTCTCTTATACTCATCTGACGCTGCCGACGT
>NZ_LAJE02000032.1 GCF_000970465.2 Devosia insulae DS-56 | reverse complement strand
GGACAGGGGTGGGGGTCAGCCCGCACCGGCCAATCCGTCCTAGGAGCTGAGACCTAGATGTCGAGCATTACCCGGTCCGTCCAGGCCATGGATCTGCTGGCCCGCAAGGGTCCGCTGGGGGTCCGCGCCGTGGCGCAGCAGTTGCAGCTGCCGCTCGGCTCGGTGCACCGGATGCTGCTCGACCTCAGCGAGGAAGGGGTGGTCGATCGCACCCCGTCCGGCGAATGGGAGCTCAGCTTCCGGCTGCTCGAGATCACCGGGCTGCAGCTCGAGCGCATCGACCTGCCGCGGCTCTGCCGGCCGTTCGCCGAGCAGATCGCCGAGGCCACCCGGGAGACGGTGAACATCAATGCGCTGAGCGGCATGTTCGGGGTGTGCATCGACAAGGTGCGCGGCAACGAGGGAATGCAGCTCGATATGCGTATCGGCTCGCGGGGCCCGCTCAACTGCGGCGGCGCCGGCAAGGCAATGTTGTCCTATATGCCCGAGGCCCGGCAGGAGGAGGTCTACACCCACCCGCTGCCGGCCCTCACCAGCCACACCATCGTCGACGCCAACAGGCTGCGCGAAGAGATCGCCCGCATCCGTGACCGCTTCTACTCGATCGACGACCAGGAAGTGGTGATGGGGGTCTATTGCGTCGCCGTGCCGCTGCTCGATCGCTCCGGCCACTCGGTCGGCGCCATGAGCGTCACCGGCCCGTCGGTGAAAAAGCCCGGCGGCGACAACGTCATGCCGGTGGTCGCCATGCTGTGGGACGCCTGCGAGCATGTGAGCCGCCGGCTCGGCTATGCCGGCGAATGGCCGCCGGTCGCCGCGTCGGCTGCCGCCCGTCGCGCCGGCTGAGGAGAAGACCGTGGTTCGCATCGCCTGGATGATGAAGCTGAAGCCCGGCAACGAGGCGATCTATAAGCAAAAGCACGACGAGATCTGGCCCGAGATGCTCGCGGCGATGCGGCGCGACGGTGTGCGGACGTTCTCGATCTACCGCAACGGGCTCGACCTCTTCGCCTACATGGAGCGCGACAGCGCTCCCGATCCGGCGACCTCGATCAGCGACCTGACCTGGCGCTGGTGGGAGATGATGGCGCCCTACATGGAAACCAATTCCGACTTCTCGCCGGTGCAACGCCCGGTCGAGGAAATGTTCAACTTCGAAAATCGCTGAGAGAGCCATTGTCCATGACCTCCGCCGCCATCAGGGGCGTAGTGCCCATTCTCGTCACGCCATTTCACCCAGATGGCAGTATCGACGAGGAGAGCCTCGCGCGCCTGATCGAGTTCAACGTCGCGGCCGGGGTGCATGGCCTCGGCGTGGCGCTGGGCAGCGAAGTGTTCAAGTTCAACGAAGCCGAACGCGCCCAGATCACCCGCTCGACGATCAAGGCAGTGAACGGCCGCGTGCCGGTGATCATCAACTCGGGCGCCGCCGGCACCGATCTCGCAGTATTCTATTCGCGCGCCGCCGAGGCCGCCGGCGCCGATGCGCTGATGGTGATCCCGCCCTCCTTCATGCCGGTCAGTTCGGACGAAATCTTCGACTACTACAAGGCGATCGACGCCGCGGTCGGCATCCCGATCATCCTGCAGGACGTGCCGCAGGGGCCGATCTCCCCGGGCCTGGCGCTGCGCATCGCCGACGCCTGCCGGAACGTCACCTACATCAAGGTCGAGACCGTGCCGGTTACCGGCAAGGTGCACGCGATGTCGAGTGCGGCGGGCGATCGGCTGACCATTTTCGGCGGCGCCGGCGGCAGCTATTTCATCGAGGAACTGCGGCGCGGCGCGCACGGCACCATGCCGTTCTGCAGCCAGCCCGCCGACTTCGTTGCGGTGTGGGACGCCTTCCAGCGCGGCGATGAAGCCGCGGCGCGGCAGCGCTTCGATGCGACGATCATGGCGGTGAACCGGCTGGGCAACCAGGGCGGCGACATCTTCTACGCTATCCACAAGCAGCTCCTGGTGCGGCGCGGCATCATCCGCCACGCCCTGGTCCGCAGCCCGACCACCGCGGTCGACCCCATCACCCAGCGCGAGATCGACGAGCTGCTGGCGACCATCGTTCCGACCTCGGTGGCCTTCGGAGCCTGAGATGGATCCGTTCGCCCGGCGCCGGCTTGGCCGCACCAGCCTCGAGCTGCCCCGGCTCGGGCTGGGCGGCGCCTCGCTCGGCAACATCTTCAACGTCGTCCCGGAAACCCAGGCTGACGCCACGCTCGACGCGGCCTGGGACGCCGGGGTGCGCTTCTACGACACCTCGCCCTGGTACGGCCGCGGGCTCAGCGAGCACCGGATCGGCCGGGGCCTATACCTCCGCCCGCCGGGCGAGGCGATCGTCTCGACCAAGGTTGGCCGGGTGCTGTTCGCGCCCGATGACGTTGCCGCCTTCGAAGCGAGCGAACGCAGCTGGCCGAACGGGCTGAAATTCCAGCACCGGCACGATTACAGCTATGCCGGGGTGATGCGCAGCTACGAGCAGAGCCTGCAGCGGCTGCGGCGCAACCGCGTCGATGTGCTGGTGATCCACGATCTCGACCTCGCCAATCTCGGCAGCGAGGAATTGGTCAGCCAGCATCTCGACGAGCTCGACGCCGGTGGCGGCATGCGGGCCCTCGAGGAGCTGAAGGCGGCGGGGCTGATCAAGGCCATCGGCGCCGGTGTCAACCGCCTGGGCACCATCCCGCGCTTCCTCGAACGCTTCGAGCTCGATTTCTTCCTCGTGGCGCTGCCCTACACTTTGGCCGAGCAGCCGGTGCTGGATGTCGAGTTTCCGCTTTGCGCAGCGCGCGGCGTCGGCGTGATCATCGGTGGGGTGTTTGCCTCGGGCATCCTCGCCACCGGGCCGGTGCCCGGCGCACGCTACAACTATGCCATCGCCAACGAAGAGCAACTCACCCGCGTTGGCCAGATGCAGGTGGTGTGCGAACGGCACGGCGTGCCCTTGGCCGCCGCGGCGCTGCAATTCACCCTCCATCACCCGCTCGTCGCCTCGGTGATCCCCGGGGCCTTCCACCCCGATCACCCGCGCCGCAACGTCGAGAGCATGCGGGTGGAGATACCGGCGGACTTGTGGGCCGAGCTGAAACACGCGCTCCTGCTACGGGCGGATGCGCCGACGCCTTAGTTGCGATCGTTCTTGTGAAAGATTGAATCTAGATTCTATCGAAGAGATTCCGATCCGATAGTGTTATAGGTGTGATGAGTTTCCAATCGATGTGATGGGAGATCGTCATGCGTCTGACCAGTGCCTTACTGTTTGTTTTCGCCGTGGCAGTGCAATCGCCAGCTATGGCGCAAGTGTCGGAATCAGTTCTGTACGAAAACGTACGGATATTTGATGGACACGGTCCAGAGCTGAGCCCGCCAAGCAATGTGCTGGTCGTCGGCGACAAGATCGAGGCTATCTCGGCCGATCCGATCGAAGCGACCGCCACCACGGTGATCGACGGCGCCGGCCGCGTGCTGATGCCGGGGCTGATCGATGCGCACTGGCACAACATGCTGGTCGGGGTGACGCCGGAAGCCGGGCTGAACAACGATGTCGGCTACAGCACGCTGATTGCTGCCTACCAGGCTGAAAAAACCCTAATGCGTGGTTTCACCACGGTGCGCGACCTCGGCGGCGCTGCCTTCTCGCTGAAACGTGCCATCGACGAGGACTTGATCCCCGGCCCGCGCATCTACCCCTCCGGCGCCATAATTTCGGTGACCAGCGGCCATGGCGATTTTCGCGCGCTGCACGAGCTGCCGCGCAGTGTCGGTGATCTGAGCCGGATGGAACAGCTGGGCATGGCGATGATCGCCGACAGCCCGGACGAAGTGCGGATGCGGACGCGCGAGCAGCTGATGCAGGGCGCCTCGCAGATCAAGCTCACTGCCGGTGGCGGCGTCGCCTCGCCGTTCAGCCCGATCGACGTCTCGACCTTCACCCTCCCCGAACTCAAGGCGGCGGTCGAGGCAGCGGAGAACTGGGGCACCTATGTCGGCGTCCACGCCTATACCTCCGCCGCGATCCAGCGGTCGATCGAAGCTGGCGTCAAGGTGATCGAGCACGCCCACCTGATGGACGAGGCGACGGCGAAACTGATGGCGGAAAAGGGCATCTGGCTCTCGACCCAGCCGTTCCTGCCCGGCTTCGAGGAGGGCATCCCCTTGTCCGACGAGAGCCGCCGGCAATTGATCGAAGTGATCAGCGGCACCGATCGGATCTATGGCTGGGCCAAGCAGTACGGCATCAAGACCGCCTTCGGCACCGACATCCTGTTTTCACCCGAAGCGGCCCAGATGCAGGGGTTGATGGTGACCTGGCTGCAGCGCTGGTTCACCCCGCCGGAAGTCCTCGAAATGGTGACCGCCACCAATGGCGAGCTGCTGCTGCTCTCGGGCCTCCGCAACCCCTATCCGGGCAAGCTCGGCGTGGTGGAAGAGGGCGCTCTGGCCGACCTGCTGCTGGTCGATGGCGATCCGCTCGAGAATATCGGTCTCATCGCCGACCCCGAGAATTTCGTGGTGATCATGAAAGGCGGCAAGCTGTTCCGGAACACGCTGGCGCCGTGAGGCTGGTGTGAGGCGCTCCGTGCAGGAAGAGTACCCCCCACCC
>NZ_LAJE02000031.1 GCF_000970465.2 Devosia insulae DS-56 | reverse complement strand
CCCAACCCCTCCCCTCAAGGGGGAGGGAGGCGATCGCGGCTAGCATGGTGAAAGCGGAGCTAAACGTGCGCCGATCGCAGACAACTACCCCCGCGCCAGCGCCAGCAACCGCTCATTCTCCTCCGGCACGTTCTCGGCCAATCGCGCCGCGGCGATGATCGGCAGCCAGGCCCGGATATCGGCCTCTGTCAGCTCGCTCGCTGCCAGGTAGCCCGCCAGATACGCGTCGGCCAATTCGTGGCCGGCGCCGTGGCGCATCAGCAGGTAGGAGCGGGCGACGTCGGCGGCGGGCGGACCGGAGGTGGCGTCGGGCCAGTCGACGATCATCGCGGCGCCGGGCGGCCCGATGATGTTGAAGGGGTGGAAATCGCCATGGCAGAGACGGTTGCCCTCTGGCAGTTCCGCCAACCGGGCGAGCAGGCGGGCGCGCAGCGCGGCATCGATGTCGACGCGGCCGAGGCGGTCGGCGAGGCGCGGCTTCAGCGGTGACAGCCGAACTTCGGTGCGGGCGTGGATGGCGAGGTGGAGCTGCACCATGGCCTCGAGCGCGGCGGACAGGAGCGTCGGATCGGCGGCGGCGAGGCTGGCCAGCGGCTCACCCGGGGCGCGGTCCATGACGAGGCCCCAGCGGCCGGCATAGGGACCGGCCTGGTGCACCGCCGGCGTCGGCAGGCCATGCTCGCCGACAATGGCGAGGATGGCGGCTTCGCCGAAGGCGACCGAGCGATTGGCCGGGTCGCGATAGAGCTTCAGTACGTGCTCGCCATAGTGGAAGGCTTCGGCCATCTTGCCGGAGCCGAGCAGTGGGCCGATCTTCTGATCCATCAGCTGAGCGCCGCCTTGAGGGCGGCGGCGATGGTCTGCGTGCCGCGGGTGAGCTGGAAGACTTTGCCGGCGGTTTTCGGCTCTTCGAGCAGCGCCAGGGTGACGGCGGCGACGTCGGCACGCGAGATCGATTCCTCATTGATCGCCTGCTGGCTCAGCAGCACCTTGCCGGTGTCGCCGCCATCGGTGAGTTCGCCCGGCTCGAGGATGGTCCACTCGAGGCTGGAGCTGGTGATGAACTTCGCCGCGGCGCGCTTCTGTTTGTAATAGTCCTTCATCTCATCATCCATCGAGCGGATCGACAGCCCGGTGCTGGCGCCGATGGCGGAGATCGAGAGGTAGCGCTTCACCCCGGCATTCTCGGCGGCATGCACAGTGCGGCGAGTGCCGATGCGATCGAGCGCGCTGCTTTCGCCGGCGGCCGAGCCGGCAGCGAACACCACGGCGTCGGCGCCTTTCATGGTGGTGGTGAAATCGCTCAGCGGCGATTTGTCGAGATCGAGCACGATGGTCTCGGCGCCACGCTTCACCGTCTCGGCCATGCGTTTGGGGTTGCGGATGGTGGCGACCACCGAGTGGCCGGCGGCGACCAGCTTTTCGACGATCAGCAGGCCGGTGCGGCCGCTGCCGCCGATAACGATGACGCGCATGAGTTCACCTGTCGGTGGTTGGAGGACTTAGCTTCAAAAACAGGCGGTGCAGCGTTTCGAGCTCGGCGCTGCTGAGGGCGGCAAGGCTGGGCGGTGGCACGCGGAACTCGGTCAGCAGCGCGGTCTGGGTTTCGAGACCCAGCGGCGTGAGGGCGACGAGCTTCACCCGCCGGTCGGTGGGCGAAGGGCGGCGTTCGACATAGCCGGCCTGTTCCAGCCGATCGACCACCCAGGTGGTGTTCGAGGGGTCGCTGTTGAACTGCCGCGCCAGTTCGCCGATCGGGCGGCCGGCGGTGTCGAGGCTGTTGAGGATGCGCGAATCGTTTGGCGTCAGGCCGCGCCGCGTGAGGCTCTCGCTGCGCTGCGGATTGGAGCTGATGAAGAAATCGAACATCAGCCGCCAGGTGTCGGCGGCCAGCTCAGCGGGGGCGGGTTTCATGAGCGCAGCCTAGCACGAGCTGGTCCCTTGCATATATTTAGACTGGTACCATATTTGTTGTGTAACAAATAATGGAGCATGACGATGAATGGACGGCATGACGGCAAGGTGGCGTTGATCGCCGGGGCCAGCAAGGGCATTGGCGCCGCGACGGCCGAGCTGCTGGCGCGTGAGGGGGCGGCAGTGGTGCTGGTGGCGCGATCGGTGGAGCCGACCGAAGCGCTGGCTGAAGCCATCCGCCAGGCGGGCGGCCGGGCGCTGGCGATCGCGGCTGATGTGGCCGACGACACGGCGATGCGGCAAGCGGTGGAGGCGGGGCTCGAGGCATTCGGGCGGCTCGATATCGCCTTCAATAATGCGACGGACGGGCCGCGGCCGGCGCCACTGGCCGAGCTCGATCTCGACGGCTTCGATCGGGGCATCCGCACCAATGTGCGCGGCACGTTTGTCGGCATGCGGCACGAGATCCCGGCGATGCTGGCGAGCGGTGGCGGGGCGATCGTCAATATGGCTTCGCTGGCCGGGGTGATCGGGGTGTCGGGACTTGGCGCCTATGTCTCCGGCAAGGCGGGGATCATCGGGCTCAGCAAGGTTGCGGCGCTCGACTATGCCGATCGCGGCATCCGCATCAACGTGGTGGCGCCCGGACCGATCCTCACCCACCATCTCGAGGCGGCGGGGCCAGAAGCGCAGCGGCAGGCCGGGCTGGCGACGCCGATGCGGCGGATCGGGCGGGCCGAGGAGGTGGCGAGCGTGGTGAGCTGGCTTTGCTCGGATGCCGCGAGTTTTGTCACCGGCGTGGTGCTGCCGATCGATGGCGGGCAGAGCGCCGGCAACAAGATCCAGAACACCTATCGGCAAGGCGAGCCGATGCGGGCGGCCGGCTGAGGGACTCCCTCGTTCTGGCCGCGGGCTGCTACACAGCTGGCGGAGAATGAGGGAGACGATTCGATGCAGGCGCTGCGGCAGGTGGTGGTGCACCACGACGATCTGGGGGCGAGCTGGAGCGCCAACATGGCGTTCCTCGAGCTCTGCGAGCAGGGCGTGGTGACCTGCGGCTCGGTGATGGTGCCGTGTCCGTGGTTCCCGCATATGGCGCAGCTGGCGCGGGACAACCCCGAGCTCGATATCGGCGTGCACCTGACGCTGACCTCAGAGTTCGACCGCTTCCGCTGGCGGCCGATGACCGGCACCGCCGATAACGGCATGTGTGACGCCGAGGGTTTTATGCCGCGCCGGGTGGCGGAGACGCAGGGCGCCGACCTCGCGGCGGTGGAGGCCGAGCTCCGGGCACAGATCGACGCGGCGCTCGCGGCCGGCATCGATGTGACGCATCTCGACGCACATATGGGGACGGTGTGGCTGCCCGAATTTGTCGAGCTCTACGAGCGGCTCGGGGCAGACTACTTCCTGCCGATCTTCCTGCCCGGACCACAGGACGCCTGGGTCGAGCCTTCAGTGGCGCTGGACCGCGCCTGGGCGCAGGCGGCGGCGCGCGGCAATCCGATGTTCGACGGGGTGGTGTCGACGCCATTTCCCAATCTCAGCCCGACAGCTGCGGACTATCGCGGCATCCTCGACAGCGCCAAGCCGGGGCTGAACTGGGGGGCGTTCCACTTCACCAAGCCGGGCGACATCGCGATGATTTCGGACGATGCGCCACTGCGGCTCGCCGAGTACGAGCTGTTCCGCTCGGGCGCCGTGGAGACGATGTATGCCGAGCTCGGGTTGGAGCTGGTGGGGATGCGCGGGTTTCGGGAGCAGCTGCGGGCGCGGTAATCGAGAAGGCCCACCGGCGGCGCAGTGCTCCTCCACCGCGCAGCGGGGGAGGGGGACCAGCGAAGCTGGTGGAGGGGGCGACCACAAACACCGGCGCATCCTGCCGCCCCCTCCACCGCCTTCGGCGGTCCCCCTCCCCCGTTTCACGGTGGAGGAGCACCGAGAGTCCGGTGGCGCAAGGCATATGCGATAGCGCTGCGGCGATGGGCGGGGCATGGCGGCCATCACAGCACGCCGTGGCGCGCATAGACGTCGCGCAGGTAACCACCGGCGCGCAGCTCCTCGAGCGAGTGGCTTTCGCCGTTGATCTTGTCGAAGGCGAATTCCAGCACCAGCGCCTCGACTGCCTGCGGCACGACAACCACGCCATCGGCATCGCCGAACACCAGGTCGCCTGGGGCGACACGCACATTGTCGACGATGACCGGCACGTCCACGGCGCGGATCTGGCCGCGCCCCTTGGAATCGAGCGGCGCGATCCCGGCATGGAACACCGGCAGGTCGAGTTCGCGAATGCCGATAATGTCGCGTACGAAGCCATCGGTGACGCAGCCGGCGGCGCCGCGCGCCCGGGTGGCGGTGGAAAGGAGGCTCCCCCAGGGGGCAATGCGGGTCGAGCCGCCACAGGCGAACATCGCGACATCGCCCGGCTTCAGGTCATCGACAATGGCGATCTCGAGTTCATAGGGGTTCACCCCCTCCTCGACATACGGCACCTCCATGAACTGGGCGGTACGGGCCCGGCCGCAGAGCTTGAGCTTGTCGTCGAGCGGGCGGATGCGCGAGCTCATCGCCTGGTTCCACACCCCGGCGGCATCGAGCGCGTCGCTGAGCACGGCGGCATAAAGCGCCTGCCAGTTCTGCGGCAGCGGTGGGTTCAGGCGGGGGGTAAACGCGGCGGTCACGGGGAGAGCCTTTTCAGAACGAGACTTTGGAAGGGGGCATGCCGCTGCTGCCGACGAGGAAGTCGAAATCGACGCCCTTGTCGGCCTGCTGCACATGGTCGATGTAGAGC
>NZ_LAJE02000030.1 GCF_000970465.2 Devosia insulae DS-56 | reverse complement strand
GGACAGGGTGGCAGGTGGCGCGCGTCACTCGAATTATGCTGCAGACGCCGGCTTGGGCGCGCGCTCCTGTTTCCGGCGAGGAGGCTTCGCCGGTTCCGGCGGCGCCACCTTCGGTTCGGCCGCATCGGTATCGCGGCTCGCCTTCTGCGTCACCAGCCGCCGCAGCTTGCGCGGCGCCACGGTGCGGGTGGGCAGGATGTGGGTGACGATCGAATAGAGCACCAGCAGCGAGGGCACGGCGATCAGACCGCCGACCGGGCCCCAGGCCCAGATCCAGAAGGTCAGCGACAGAAAGATCATGAACGGGTTGATCGTCATCGTCCGGCCCAGGAGGTTCGGGGTGACGAAATTGCCCTCGATGAAGTTGATGCCGAAGTAGAGCGCCATCGGCAGCAGCCCGCCGAACAGTTCGCCCGTGGTGCCGAGCCCGACGAGGAACAGCACCAGCGCCATGAACGCCTGGCCAATGAACGGGATGTAGTTGAGCACCGCCGCCATGGCGCCCCAGAGCAGCGGCGACGGCAGCCCCACAGCCCAGGTCATCAGCGTCACCACCGCCCCGACCCCGAGGTTCACGCTCGAGATGGTGAGCAGGTACTTTGAGACCTTCTGCTCGACATCGCGGAACACGTGCGCGGTGCGCCAGCGCATCCGGCGGCTGACGCAAAGCGACAGCGTGGCGACGCGGATATTGTCACGGGTGGCGAGGAAGAAGTAGAGCGAAACGAGAAACACGCCGACCTGCGCCAGGATCGCCGGCGCCAGCATGGCGATGCCGGTGACCGTGCTGCCGTCCTCGACCCGCACCTCCATCGTCGCCCCGCCACCCAATACGCTCTTGACCTGCTCCTGCAGCGCCCCGATCGCCGCGATCGGCTCCTGCCAGTTGGCGAGTTCGGCCTGGATGCGATCCCACACCACTGGGATGCGTTCCGCCCATTCGCTCAGCGGCCCGTAGAACAGCGCACCACCGACAATGATGACGAACAGCAACAGCAGCACCACCAGCCCGGCCGACAGCGCCTCGGGCAAGCCGCGCTGTTCCAGCATGTCGGCCACCGGTCCGAACATCAGCCCTACAGTGATGGCGAGAAACAGCGGTGCCAGCACCACCTGCGCTTCGCGCACCGCGACGAACGCGACGACGATGCCGATGGTGACGATGGCGAACTGCGCCGCATTGCCGAGCACTCGCTCGAAATTGGTCCGTTGAATGTCCTTGATCAACCCCTGGCGGGGTCGCGACGCTGCTGGCTTGCGCAAGTAAATATCCCTCTGTCGGCCAGCCTTAACGCGCCGCCAACCGGGTCGTTCCGCCCGTCGACGGGCGTCGCGCAGCGAACTAACATGCCGCCGGAATCAATTTCTCAGGGGCTCGCGCTAAACCCATGGCACGCAAGATCATTATCGACACCGACCCCGGCCAGGACGATGCCGTCGCCATCCTCATGGCGCTCGCTTCGCCCGCCGATTTCGATATCCTTGGCATTGTCGCGGTGGCCGGCAATGTCGGCCTCGCGCAGAACGCCCGCAACGCCCTGAAGGTGGTCGAACTCGCCGGCCGCAAGGATATCGCCGTCTATGCCGGGTGCGAGCGCCCGATGCGCCGCACCCTCGTGACGGCCGAGCACGTGCACGGCGAGACCGGCCTCGATGGCCCCGACCTGCCGCTGCCCAAGCTGCAGATCGAAGACCAGCACGGCGTCGATTTCATCATCGAAACCCTGCTGGCACACGAAGCCGGCAGCGTGACGCTCGCCACCTTGGGGCCGCTGACCAATGTCGCGATGGCGATGATCAAGGAGCCGCGGATCATTCCCCGCATCCAGGAAATCGTCATGATGGGCGGCGGCTATTTCGAGGGTGGCAACATCACCCCGGTGGCCGAGTTCAACATCTATGTCGATCCCGACGCCGCCGACGTGGTGCTGCGCTCGGGCGTCCCCATCGCCATGCTGCCGCTCGATGTCACCCACATGATCCTGTCGACACCGGAGCGGCTCGCCAGGATCCGCGGGCTCGGCAACAAGGCCGGCGAAGCCGTCTACCAGATGCTGAGTTTTTCCGAGCGCTTTGATCTCAACAAATACGGCTCGACCGGCGCCCCGCTGCATGATCCCTGCGTCATCGCCTATATGCTGAAGCCCGAGCTGTTTGAGGGCCGGCACATCAATGTGGTGATCGAAACCTCGAGCGAGTTGACCATCGGCATGACCGTTGCCGATTACTGGGGCGTCACCGGGCGGGTGAAGAACGTCACCTATCTCCGCTCGGGCAATGCAGAAGGTTTCTACGAGCTGCTGACGGAACGGCTGAGCCGCCTGCCCTAGACCATTTGACCTTGTGACTGAGACACACGGCAGCTGGATCCGATCTGGCCCCACCACTGGCTGTCATCGTGGGTGGGGAGATTGCGGTGGCTCAGTTCGACGACAGGCCTACATTGAGGCCCTCAATGATCTGGACGATTCCCTCACTACGGGTAGTTTAGTTTGCACTGACCTTGCGGCCCCCGCGCAGGCTCAGCCACACCGCCGTCACCAGAAAATACACGGCGCCGAACGCCGCGTACCCGGCGATCAACGCGATGCCGGGGTTCGGCATCGTGCCGGCGGAGAAGACGAAGAAGCCGCCGGCCAGCGCCGATTGCGCCCCACTCAGCACCATCGCCCACTGCCCTCCCGATGCCCAGCGCCGCACCGCCGTCACCAGCTGCAGCACCCCCGAGAGGATGGCCCAGACGCCGAATACGACGACCACCGCGGCCATCCCATGGCTCAGCGCCACAATGACGGCGATCGTGGTGATCGCGCTCACCACCACATTGACCAGATGCGACAGGTTGCGGCTGAGCCCGCCGTTCCGCTGCGCATCGACGAAATTCGCCGCCGCGTCCCAGGCCGGATAGAGCACCAGCAGCGCCGCCGCGGTGGCCGGGCTGAGCGGCGCCAACAGCAGCGCGGCCGCCACCCAGACTGCGGAAAAACCGAAGCGAATAAAGGCATAGGTCTTCAGCCAGTTGGCCGGCGTGGGATCGATCGCGTTCATAGAATTGACCTTCTAGTAGGTAGGTTGAAAGAACATGCTCTGCCCGTGTTCGACAGGCGATGGTTTCAGATGGTGATGCGTTCCAGCAGCGGACCGATGATCAGCCCGAAGGTCGCCGGCGCGCCATAGGCGCGGGCCGACAGCATGGCGCCATGCACCGTCGCCATGATCGTCTCCGCCTCCAGTTCGGCACTGTCCGTCAGCCTGAACCGGCCTTGCTGCACGCCGCGCGCGAGCACCTCGGTCAGCCAGGCGGCAAGCAGCCGGAAATGCGCTCTGACCTCCACCGCCACTTCCGGCGGCAGCGCCGGCAGCTCGGCGGCAAGTTGCGCGCCCAGGCAAAACGGCATGCTGCCATCGCTGATGCAGGCTTCCCAGGTAGCGATGTAGCTCTGCAACTGCACCGCAGCGTCGGGCGACAGGCTCTCGAAATGGGCGAGGCCTCGAGCGAGATCGTCCCGGTAGCCGGCCACCAGTGCGCGCACCAGGTCGGACTTGGCGGGGAAATGATGGTGGATGCTCGGTTTGCGGATGCCGACCACCGCGGCGATGTCGGCATAGCTGAAGCCATTATAGCCGCCGGCGATGACGAGCTCGCGCGCCGTGGCCAGGATTCGCTCTGCTGTCTGCTGTTCCATTTTGCCTATCTACCTATCAGTAGGTAGGCTGTCAACCGTTGTGACCTGGGAAACCATGTCAGGCATGACCCTGCCCGTCTGGCCCCGGGTTAAGCAAATCCATAACCGACCGTTCTTACCCTCGTCGATGCGATGAGGGACAGCCGAGCACAAACCACCGACCTCGCACGCCGCCGCCGGCATGAACCGCCGACGGCTCCCGAGGTCGTGGCCATCGGCCCGACACCGCATTCCGCTGCACAGATGGGCCGGCTCTACCGGCGAGAAGCCGCTCGCTGGCTCTGCCGCATGGTCGTCCGCGCCTTCGGGCTGCTCTATCTCCTGGCGCTCGCCTTCACTGGCATCAGCGCGACCGGCTGGTTCGATTTCGCCCCCGCGCCGCTGGCCGGCGTCTTCCTCGTCGTCATCGGCCTGCCCTGGACGCTCGCCGCCGCCTGGTTCCCCGATCCCTTGCAGCCGCTCGTCGCGGCGGTTGCGCCGCTGCCGACGCTCATCCTGCTCTGGACCTGGTGCCACTGGCCGCGCCGCCGCGCCTGAGCCAGAAAAGTGCCCCGGCTCCTTACGGAGACCGGGGCCAGTTCCCTCACCAGGTCGTGCGTGTGCGAGGGTCAGGAGCCTTTGACAGGGGCGCTAGCTCACCGGCCGCGCCTCCGGGAATTGCATTGTGCCAATGTCCGCAGCCGTGACAGCGGCAGGGTCACGCTCGCTGTCAGCGCCGGCTGGATCGTCGGCATTGACCGGCACCGGAACTGCCCCGGCTGCTTCCTGTGCCACGGCGCCGAAGATCAGCACGACGGCAACGCAGAAGGCAGCGATGGTGTATTTCATCGGACCTCTCCTCACTGAACCTTCTGCTCGGACGTGTACTGGGCCGCATGAGCGAGCCAAGGGCTCACCGCGAGCGTGGCAGCGAAGAAACTGAGCGGCTTGAAGCTGAACATCGCGGCATCCTCAAATCGTGCGTATCGTCGCTCGTTTCGAGCGGCGATCGTTGCGCGGCAAACGGGGCATGACCCGCTGTGAGGTGCCGTCGTCGCCCGCGATTCCCC
>NZ_LAJE02000029.1 GCF_000970465.2 Devosia insulae DS-56 | reverse complement strand
CGATCAGCTCGTGTCCGTCGTCGAGTTTAACTTCAAGCGTAGCGGTGCCGAAGCGAACGTCGATGGCCCGGGAACCGGGATTAGTCGTCGTGCTCATTGGTCCTCCTCCTCAGAGCATCCAAGGCGCTTCCGGCAGGATTGGAGCCTCCCGTCCTGAAAGCGCGACAGATCACGGCGAGCCTAGCCGCGTTCCGGCGAGCCGAGAAGCTAGGAACTGCGCCTGTCCCGTCGATCACCGCTGGCCTCCGGGTGGGGTTGCGATCCCGCTGGCCCCCGTTCATCCCACATTCAGCCATTTTCCCGCATAACCCTCCGATGAAACAGAAACTGACATTGGTGGCGGCCGGCGTGTTGACGCTGGGGCTGGCGTTCGGTGTTGCCGCACCGGCGGTAGCG
This sequence comes from Devosia insulae DS-56, assembly GCF_000970465.2. GTDB lineage: Bacteria > Pseudomonadota > Alphaproteobacteria > Rhizobiales > Devosiaceae > Devosia_A > Devosia_A insulae. Next base: position 4,370 of record NZ_LAJE02000029.1, on the reverse strand, counting down.
CAGGAGTGCCTGAGCAAGCGCGAAATCCAGCAGATGATCGACAACGGCGAACTGGTGCAGCTGTCGCAGGCGATTGCGCAGTCGGGCGTCGATGGCAAGATCATCAGCTCGCAGGCGCGCGTCTGCATGGTTGGCGGCCAGTGGGAATGGCAAGTGAACGTCATGGACGAATATGGCGAAAGCAAACCTGTGAGCTTGCCGGCTCAGTGAAGCCTCACATAAAATCAATCTGGGACACGTCTCGCGCGTAGGGCCGGCTGTTGCCGGGCGCGGGACCTGTCGTGGCGGCAATAGGGGACTTTTCGATGCGCATTCTCGTCGTTGAAGACGACACTAATCTCAACCGGCAGCTGAAGGATGCGCTGACGGAAGGCGGCTACGTCGTCGACGTGGCGTTCGACGGCGAGGAAGGCCATTTCCTCGGCGATACCGAACCCTACGATGCGGTGGTGCTCGATATCGGCCTGCCGCAGATGGATGGCCTCTCGGTGCTCGAGGAATGGCGCCGCGCCGGCAAGAAGATGCCGGTGCTGTTGCTGACCGCCCGCGACCGCTGGAGCGACAAGGTGCAGGGCATCGACGCCGGCGCCGATGATTACGTGGCAAAACCCTTCCACATGGAAGAAGTGCTGGCCCGGGTCCGCGCCCTGGTGCGCCGGGCCGCCGGCCAGGCCTCGAACGAGATCAGCGCCGGCTCGGTGCGGCTCGACGTCAAGGCCGGCAAGGTGACGGTGGATGGGCACTCGGTGAAGCTGACCAGCCACGAGTTGCGGCTCCTCAGCTACCTGATGCACCACAAGGGCAAGGTGATCTCACGCACCGAGCTGACCGAACACCTCTACGACCAGGATTTCGACCGCGATTCCAACACCATCGAGGTGTTCGTCGGCCGGCTGCGCAAGAAGCTGCCGGACGATTGCATCCAGACGGTGCGCGGGCTGGGCTACCAGATCGCCGAGGACTGACACCATTCGTAGCGGGAGAGCACCGGCGGACTATCGGCCCGAGTGCCTTCTCCCGTTGTGGGAGCAGGCTCGCCTGAAAGCTCGGGGGCAGGGTGGTGACTGACGCGCCGGTGCAGCCCGTATCGCAGCGCAAGGGGTCGATTGCCGCCTCGCTGTTCCTGTTGTCGGCCGGCTGGCTGATCGTCGCGCTGGTGGCGACGGCGTTCCTGCTCACCGAGCTCTATTCGCGGGCGCTGGATAACAGCCTGGTCGAGACGCTGGAGTTCCACGTCGAAACGCTGACCGACCTGAGCCTGCTCTCCGAAACGCCGAAATCGGACCAGATCAAGGTCGCCGATCCGCGCTTCGATCGGACCGGCTCGGGCTGGTACTGGGCGATCCGCGACGAAACCGGTGAGCTGCTCAACTTCTCCAACTCCTATGTCGGCATGGTGCTGGGGCCGCTGCCGGGGCCGTTCGACGCGACCAACTCCAAGTCGGCGGTGCTGACCGACCCGTTCAACATCAAGATCCGGGTGATCGAGCGCGCCGTGACGGTGAACGGCACGCCGCTCCACATTATGGTCACCGGCTCGCTCGACGAGATCCTGTCGCTGGTCGACGAATTCCGCGGCCAGACGCTGATCGTGCTCGGCGCGGTAGCGATCATGCTGGCGGTGATGTCCACCATCGTGGCGCGGCTGGCGCTGCGGCCGATCGGGCGGCTGAGGCGCGAGGTGGAGCAGGTGCGCGAGGGCGACGCCGCCTCGCTCACCGGCTCCTATCCGGCCGAACTGGCGCCACTCTCCGAAGAAATCAACGAGTTGCTGCGCTCCAATGCGCAGATCGTCGAGCGGGCCCGCAACCAGGTGGGCAACCTGGCGCACGGGCTGAAGACGCCGATAGCCGTGCTGCGCAACGAGGCCAACGCCGACAAGAAGAACAGTCTCGCCAAGGTGGTGGCCACCGAAACCGAGAAGATGAGCCAGCTGGTCAGCACCTATCTCGATCGCGCCCGGCTGGCGGCGCGTTCGACCGTGGTGGGCAAGAAAGCCGACGCGACGCATGTCATGCTGCGGCTGACCCGGGTGATGCAGAAGCTCAACCCGCAGGTGACCATCGCCATGGTGCGGCCCGACGCCTCGCTGCCCTGGTTCCGCGGTGACGAGGGCGATCTCGAGGAGATGGCGGGCAATCTCCTCGACAATGCCTGCAAATGGGCAAAATCCTCGATCGGCGTGACCGTGATCGCCGAGCGCAGCGGTGGCAACGCCAACCTCCTGATCAAGATCGACGACGACGGGCCGGGGCTGACCGAGGAGGAAGCGAACAAAGTGTTGCGCCGCGGTGTCAGGCTGGACGAGAAGACCCCCGGCTCGGGGCTGGGCCTCGATATCGTCAAGGAACTGGTTGACGTTTATGGCGGCTCCCTGCAATTGAAACGCTCAGTGCTGGGGGGGCTCCTGGCAGAATTGCGGCTTCCGGCCGCAAAGGTTGCGGGTTTCCGCACTTTTGCCTCAATACGTAAGGAATAAGGGCCGGCCACCCATCGAGACCGACATGCAGCAGATCGTCCGCGCCGTCCCCCTCTTCGCCCTGCTCCTGCTTGCCGGTTGTGGCACCATGGGCAACACCAGTGACGTCGCCCTCGGGCCGACGCTGCCGCAGCCGAACTCCACGCTGGGGGCCCCGACCATTACGCCGGCCTCGCTGCCGGCTCCAGGCGCCATCCAGACCGCCGGCACCACGATGAACGACGTGAGCGCCTTCCTCGATCCATCCGTGCTCGGCAAGCTCTCGGCCAAGGACAAGTCGGAAGCGGCGAGCGCCCAGTTCAACGCCCTGACCTTCGGCCGCCCCGGTGCACCGCGCACCTGGATCGGCGACAAGGGCACCAGCGGCTCGGTGACGGTCGGCCCCTATGTCACGGTGAACAACACCAATTGCCGCGATTTCACCCATACGGTGACCATCGGCGGCGCGCCTGTCGCCAAGAAGGGCACCGCCTGCCGCGAGGCCGACAATACCTGGAGCGTCGCCGGCTGAGGCTCGGCGCTGTCTTCGGCCAAGTCGCTGCCTGACAGCGACGTGATCGTTTCTGGGATTCCCGGATAGTCTTTTGTTTACCGTCGCACGCTAGGTTCGAGGACTATCCTCGGACCCTGATGCCCGCCGGTTTTCATGCCCAATACTGCCACTCGTCTGTCATCGTCTGAAACGGCTCGGTCGCAGCGGGCCGTGCGGCCGTTTTTCGGGCTGATCGACGCAGTAATCGTGCCGGGTACCGCCGGATTCGATTTCGACGGCGGCATCGCCGAGTCACACGCCCAGGGCGTCTGGACCTGGATGCTGCGCGACGTGGCGCCTGACCTCATCGATGCCAATGCCGCGGATGCAGACCCGGAGGCGCGCCAGGCGCTCGATCTGCTGGTGCCCGAGCTGTTGCAGCGCGCCCGTGCCGCCATCGCGGCGGTCGGCAGCCCTGATTCGGAGCGCCGGATCCAGTTGCAGATGGGCGGCGAGGACGCCTATCGCCGCGTCGGCGTGGTGCTCAATGCGCTGAAATGCCGAAGCCTGCTGGATAAGGCGCAGGCTTTCGGCCGCGCCGCCAATGGCATGACCGACGAGACGGCGCTGGGCGTGGCGCTGCAGTCGATGCCGCTCAACGATCACGCGGTCTCGGCGCTGCTGTTCCAGGCGGCGATGGGGCAGGTGAGCCATCCCGGCCGGATGATGGCAGCCGCGATTCGCCTCGCCGGCTCGGCCACCGAAGCGTCGCTGCAGCGCGCCGGTTTCGCTCCGCTGATCGAGGCGATGCTGTCGCATGCGCAGGCGCAGATCCCGGCGCTCGACCAGCACGGCGCTTTCGCCGACATCGATCTGACCTGCCGCGCCATCGACCGCTTCCACCGGCTGATGCGAGCGGTGACCGGTTATGTGGAACTCGGCCGGCTGACCCGCTGGTCGACGGCAGTGGCGGCGGTGACCAAGACCGTCTCGGAACTGGTCGAGCCGAAGCTGCGCGACGTGTCGCCGAACGTCAACCTGGCGCTGCGTCGCCATTCCGGCCAGGACCGGCTCGACGGCGACCAGGTGCTGGCGGCGCTCAACGGCTGCTATGTGCTGACGACGATCCGCGATTGCCGCGACTCGCTGGCGCTCAATGCCATGTTCGACCAGACTTGGACCCAGGTCGGCCAGGCGCTGGAAACCCACGTCCAGCGCAACCTCGAGCTGTTCCGCCAGAACCCCGGTGATCGGGTGATCGGCGCCCGGCTCGATGCCGCCATCAAGATGGCCGAGCTGCGCTTCAACCCGGATTATGCCGACGTGCTGCGCCGGGCGCGGGAGACGGCTGAGAAGCGGGCAGGCTGAGGCCTGGCGGAACCTAGCGTAGCCGGTACGCGCTGACCGACACCATTGATC
>NZ_LAJE02000028.1 GCF_000970465.2 Devosia insulae DS-56 | reverse complement strand
GGGTGGAGGGAGGCCTTGCCGCCCCTCCCCTCAAGGGGGAGGGGAGCTAAGCCCTCACTCCAACCCGGCCAGCAAGTCCTCCAGCCGGTCGTAGTGCAGCACCGACTCGTCGTTCATGCCGGCCTGCACCAGCAGTTCGCGCACGTCTGAACTCGGGAACTCCGACAGCACGTCGAGGGTGGTTATCCCGGCGTCCTCGCTGAGCTCGGTGGTGACCAGCACTTCGCCCGGGTCCCAATCTTCCCAGTGTTCGGTCTGCACGATGCGGCTCGGCAACTCGATGTGGCGGAAGGTGCCGTATTGGCCGATCTCGCGGCCGTCGGGGCGGCGGGTGACGATGCGCCAGTCGCCGCCGACGCGGAGGTCGAGTTCGGCGCTGACCAGCTCGGCATACCAGCGCCGCAGCAGGGCGGGGGTGGTGAGCGCCGCGAACACCAGATCGCGCGGCGCCTTGAAGCGGCGGACCATGCGGATGGCGCGCTCACCCTCGAGGCTGATGTGCAGCGGTTCGCGGGTCATTTGGCCTTGCCCATGGCGAGGTAGCGGGCCCGCTCGTCCGGCACGTAATGTTCGAGCGCGTTGCGCAGCATGACGCGCGGCATGCGCGCCGCGTGCCTGTCGAGGAAAGCGTTGAGCGCCGGGCGGTTGGTATCGGTGCTACGCAGCATCCAGCCCACGGCCTTGTGCACCAGATCCTCGGGGTCATCGAGCAGCAGCTCGGCGATGGCGAAAGCGTCGTCGAGCTGGCCGCGGCGGATGAACGAGAAGGTGGCGAGGGTGGCGGTGCGGCGCTCCCACATGTTCTCCGATTTCGCCAGCCGGTAGAGGATGTCGCGCGGACGGTCGACGAGATGCGGGCCGATGACGTAATAGGCGGCGAGATCGACCAGGTCCCAGTTGTTGATGCGGTCGTGGCGGCGCAGGTAGAGCTCGAACAGCTCCTGTTTGCGCTCCGGCGTGGTCTTTTTCGCCTGGTATTGCTTGGCCATGATGCTCATGGCGGCGGCGCGCGCCTCATGGATATCGGACTCCATCAGCTTTTCGATCTCGGCGGGCGGGGTCAGCACACACTGTTTGGCGAGGGCGAAAACCTCGCCCATGCGCACGCCAATGAAGCTGTCGGCCGCATCGTCCTCGAAGTCGAAGTAGCGGTGGTATTTCTTCCGCTCCTCGTCCGACCGCAGCTCCTGCAGTCGGGCGAGGATCGCTTCAGCAGTGAGTTCCATGTCGTCCCCCTCAACCGGGCTGGCGGTTCAGCCGAGCCGGTCCCAACGTGCCCGCATCATCGGCTCCAGCCAAGCTCCCCGTTTGAGGATGGAGGTGTGCGTCGTTCCTGGCAGGATCGCGAGGTGCGAGCCTCGGAGCAGCACGGCCAGTTCGGCCGCATGGGCGGGCGGCACGAAATCGTGGTCGCCGATGACGATGAGGGCAGGGGCCCGGATGGCGGCAAGCTGCTCGTGGCTCCAGCCCGGCCAGCCGCCGACATAGGCCTGTGCCTTCATCGCCACCTGCTGGAAGACGCCTGGGTTGGGCGCCGTGCGCTGGTAGTGCTCGGCCCAGGCGCCGAATTCCTCCTGGGTCGGCAGTATCGCCAGCAGCTCGGCCGAAGGCACGTGCTGTGGATCGCGCTGCATGTCCAGCAGTTCGGGGATCGTACCCTCCGGGCTGAAGCTCCGCCCCAGCATGGTCAGGCTGCGGACCAGCTCCGGCCGGCGGATGGCGAGGCCGCCCGCCGCGATTGCCCCCATGCTGTGACCGACGATGTCGGCGCCGGTGATCCCCAACTGATCGAGCACGCCCGCAGCGTCGGCGACCATCTGTGCCTCGGTGAAGGGCGTCGCCCGATCGGCAGTGTGACCATGCCCCTGCGCCTCGATGGCGATGACCCGCCGGTCGACGGCAAGGCGCGGCAGCAGGTCGCCCCAGGCGGTTTCGATGCCGTAGAGCGCGCCATGCAGCAACACCGCCGGAGGCTGGCTGCGGTCGGCGCCGTGATCTTCGACATAGAGTTCGAGGCCGTCGACGTTCAGGTAGGTTTCCACTTTTGTCCCCTCGGCCCTCGTCGGGCCGGCAGTGAGTGCCAGCGTCAACGCGGCGGCACTCCGGATGATGTCTCGTCTGCGCCAGCCGGCGCCACGTTCAGTTTGCGGCGCCATCGAAGCTCTTCCCCATCTGGTCCATCACCTGCTCGAGGCCCATCTGCGAGTAGTCCATCATCGGCTTCGATGTCGTGGTGTGCTCGGTGATGGTGACCTCGGTGACATCGCCCTTGGGCGTCAGTGTCACCACGGTGGCGACGTCGCGCGGGAATTCCACGGGCATGCCGACGCTGGTCGGGTCGATCGGGTTGCCGTCCTTGTCGGAGAGGTTCTGGACGTATTCGAGCCGCTCGTTGGGGACCACTTTGGTGTATTCCCAACGCATCCACAGGTCGTGCCCCTCGGGCGAGCGCATCAGCACCACCGAGTAGCCACCCTCGCGCACATCCATGCGGGCCTCCGGGCTGGTCCAGGGGCGCGGGCCCCACCACTTCATCACCTCGGCATCTTCGGTCCAGGCGCGCCAGGCGCGCTCAGGCGAGGCGTTGAAGCTGCGGGTCACTGCAACATCGTGGGTGATGAGCTCGGGCACGTCGGACACTCCCTTGGTTTCGGCGCCGATGGCGGTGAAGGCGCCGCGCCAGAAGTCGCGGAACTGGTTGGAGGCGATGTAATATTGCACCGACTGGGTGAACATCAGGCCGATCAGCCCGGTCGCCGGGTCGTTGGCCCAACTGGTGCCGTAGCCGCCATCCCAACCGTAGCGGCCGGGCGTTGGCGTAATGTCGTCGGGCGTGTCGTAGGTCAGCACGCCATAGCCCCAGCCGAGCTTGTCGAAGAAGCCGGGCATGAAGCCGGCGCCATCCTGCTGCTCCGGCGTCAGCTGGTTACGGGTCATCTCGGCCACCGAGGCTTCGCTGAGGAGGCGGGTGCCCTGGTATTCGCCGCGGTTCAGCAGCATGCGGGCGAAGGCGAGGTAATCGTCGAGCGTCGAGACGAGCCCGCCGGCGGCCGAGGGGAAGCTCGGCGGCTTGCTCCAGATGCCCTCGACGGGATCCTCGAGGAACTGCTCGTTGGTGGCGAAGTTCACCGAATAGGCCGGCTGGAAGCGGTTGAGCTTTTCCGGCGGTACGAAGAAGCCGGTATCGACCATGCCGAGCGGGCTGAAAATTCGGGTGGCGAGGAAGTCTTCGAGCGGCATGCCGGAGGCGCGGGCGATCAGCACGCCGAGCAGGAGCGAGCCGGTATTGTACATCCAGGTCTCGCCCGGCTGGTGCATCAGCGGCAGTTCGGCGAACTTGGCCATCCACTCATCCGGCGTCCATGGCGTCGCCGGCACCGGGGGGCCATTGGTCAGCTGGCGCGCGTCGATCGCCTGCTGGATCGGCAAAGTCGGGTCGAACAGCACGCCGAAGCCGAGCGTGAAGTTCATCAGGTCGCGCACCAGGATCGGGCGGCTTGCCGGCACCGTATCGGTGATCGGGCCTTTCAGGTCCTTCAACACCTGGCGGTTGGCGAGTTCGGGAAGCAACCGATCGACCGGCTCGTCGAGGCTGAGCTTCTTATCTTCGACCAGCATCATCACTGCCGCGGTGCCGACGGCCTTGCCGACCGAGGCGATGCGGAAAATCGTGTCGCGACGCATCGGCACGCCGCCCTTATAGGCGGTATTGCCTGCGGTATCGACGATCACCTCGTCGCCTCTGGCGAGCAGCCAGACGGCGCCGGGCATGTCGCCTTTGGCGATCGAAGCTTCGATCTTGCCCTTGAGCGCGGCGAGAGCGGCAGGATCGAACGTTGCTTGCTGGCCGAGGGCGGGGATGGCGGATGCCAGTACCAGCGAGCTGACGGTGAGAAGGAAGGTTCGGCGGCGCATCGTGGGTCTCCGGATTTCGGCAAGCCGCTCCCGGCCGCGCGCCGGGTGGCGCGCGGGGCAGGGCGTTGCGATGTGGGTTTTGGGAGGTCGTCGGCTTAGCTGCCGGCGTAGGCCTTCTGGATATCGGCCACGATGATCTTCTTCATCTGCAGCATGGACTGCATGGCGCGAGCCGCGCCGGCGCGGTCACTGCCGGCCAGGGCCTCACCGAGCTGCTTGGGGACGATCTGCCAGCTGAGGCCGAACCTGTCCTTCACCCAGCCGCACTGGCTCTCCTCGCCGCCATCGGCGGTGAAGGTGTCCCAGTAGTGGTCGACCTCCGGCTGGCCGTCGCAATCGATGGTGAAGGAGATCGCCTCGGTGAAGGGGAAGGTCGGGCCACCGTTCAGCGCCATGAACTCCTGGTCCTTGAGGCGGAAGGTGATGGTGATGATGCGGCCATCCGGGTAGCGGTCGACCTTGCGGATTTCGCCGTCCTTGAAGGTCTCGATGTAGAAGTTGACCATCTCTTCGATCCGGTCGTCGATCCACAGGCAGGGCATGATCTTGGGCATTTGAAGTCTCCTTGGTTGGATTGAGTTTCTCCGATCGCTGCAGCGGAACGCAGCAGCGGCGGGGTGGTCGCAGTGGCAGTAGAAACTTCCGGGGCAGGTCTGCCCGGGGGTTTAGTAAGCCGGCATGTCGGCCAGCAATTCTTCGAGGCGCTTGAAGCCCATCTCCATGCCCTCGGCCATCGGGGTGGCCCTGGCGCCGTCGCGGGCTTCCTTATTGGCGTAGAGGATGGTCACCACCGAGGTGGCGATGCCATTGACTTCGGTGATGCGGTTGGTGACGATGGTCTGCCCGCCGGTCCAATCCATGTCGTAGATCTCGTTGGTCTTGATCCAGTCGGGGCGGGTGATTTCGAGCACCTCGCCGCCCGAGCCCATCTCGAAACCGGTGGGCCCCTTGGTGACGAAGCGCCACTTGCCGCCGACCCGGGCATCGAACTCGCAGGTGACGAACACCCAATCGGCCGGACCGAGCCAGCGGCGGATCAGCGCCGGGATGGTCCAGCAGTCGAACACCAGGTCGGCCGACGCCTTGAAAGTGCGGGTGACGACGATCTCGCGATCCGAGGGCGGGGTGATGGTCAGGGGCGGCTGCATGGGCGTCTCCTCTGGTCTTCTTGTGGTTCAGTTCTTCTTGTCGCCTTTGGGGGCGAAGCGCTGCAACTCGTCGAGCAGGGTATCGAGCCGCTGGTAGCTCTGCTCCCAGAACTTGCGATAGTTCTCGAGCCAGCCCACCGCATCGGCCAAGGGCAGCGCTTCGATCTTCACCGGGCGCCGCTGCGCATCCTTGCCGCGGGAGACGAGGCCAGCGTTTTCCAGCACCTTGATGTGCTTGGAAATAGCCGGCTGGCTCATCTCGAACGGCGCCGCCAGCTCATTCACCGACGCATCGCCCACGGCCAGCCGCGCCAGGATCGCCCGCCGGGTGGGATCGGCGAGGGCGGCAAAGGTGAGATCGAGCTGGTTCGGGTTGGGCTGCATTTCATAACCTGTTCGCTATATAACGAGATGGTTATGATTGATGTTGTGAGGGATGTCAAGCGGGGTGGTGCCGAGGGGCATACTGATAGAGACGGCCCCCTCCCGGCCTCCCCCATGAAGGGGGAGGTGAAGAGTCGAGGCTCTGTCTTCGATTGTGCCAAGCGCACCGGCGGGGCACCTCCCCCTTCATGGGGGAGGATGGGAGGGGGCCGTCTGCTGCCCGCTTAGCCGCCCAGAATCTGCCGGATGCGCAATTCCGCGATCCGTTCCACCTGCCGGCAGGCGGTGGCGAACTCGGTGTCCCGATCATTGGCCAGGCGCTTTTCGAACGCCGCCATGATCTGGGCCTTGGTGTTGTCGCGCACCGCGATGATGAAGGGGAAGCCGAATTTCTCGACATAGGCGGCGTTCATCTTGCCGAAGCTCGTCCGTTCGGCATCGGTGAGCGCATCGAGCCCGGCCGAGGCCTGCTCGGACTCGGATTCGGAGGTGAGGCGCTTCGCCGCCGCAAGCTTGCCGGCGAGGTCGGGGTGGGCGATGAGGACGGCCAGCCGCTCGGCGCTCGTCGCGGCACGGAACACCTGGCTCATCAGGGCATGGAGCCCAGTGGCCGTATCGTGGGCCGGGCCCATTTCGCGCTTGTGGGCGCGCTCGGCCACCCATTCGGAGTGCTCGAACACATTGCCGAACAGCTGGGTGAAATCGTCGAGCGCCAGTTCCGATGGAACGATCTCCGGCTTCACATAGGGGTGGGCCTGCAGCCAGTGCTGGGCGATATCGATCCGCTTGGCGATCCAGACCTTGTCCTTTTCCATGATGTACTCGACGAAGCGCTTCAGCCCGGCAAAGCGGCCGGGCATGCCGACCAGCCGGCAGTGCAGCCCCAGCGACATCATCTTGGGGGCGCCGGCCTCGCCCTCGGCGTAGAGCACGTCGAAAGTGTCCTTCAGCAGCTGGAAATACTCCTCGCCATTAGCGAAGCCCGATGCCGTGGTGAAGCGCATGTCGTTGGTGGCGAGCGAATAGGGGATGATCAGCTGCGGGCTGCCGAAATGCTCGCGGTAATAGGGCAGGTCGTCGTCATAGGTGTCGGAGACATAGGTGAAGCCGCCTTCCTCGCTGGCGAGATCGACGGTGTTCACCGAGGTGCGGCCGCAATACCAGCCGGTGGGGCGGGCACCGGTGACTTCGGCATGCAGCTTGATCGCGGCGTGCAGATCCTCGCGCTCGTGCTCGATGTCGTAATCCCGGTAGTCGATCCACTTGAGCCCGTGGCTGGCGATCTCCCAGTCGGCGTCGAGCATGGCCTTGACCTGCTCGGGCGAGCGCTGCAAAGCGGTGGCGACGCCATAGACGGTGACCGGCAGCTTCAGGCCGGTGAACAGCCGATGCAGACGCCAGAAGCCGGCGCGGGCGCCGTACTCATACATCGACTCGACATTCCAGTGGCGCTTGCCCGGCCACGGCACGGCACCGATCACATCGACGAGGAAGGCCTCGGACGCCGCATCGCCATGCAGGATATTGTTCTCGCCGCCTTCCTCGTAGTTGAGGACGAACTGCACCGCGATATGCGCGCCGCCGGGCCATTGCGCATCCGGCGGATTCGGGCCGTAGCCCTGCAGGTTCCGGGGATAACGCATCATGGGCACCTCTTGGTTGGTTCCCGATTTATCACGAGCGCCATGCCGCGATGCAAGGGCGGCAAAAGTGGACCAGTTGGTAAAAAACTGCCCGGCACCCCCTTGGAACGGAGGCGAATATGCTCAATAGTCGGGCAATCCAAGGGTTATGCCTCAACGGCAAGCGGGAGCCGCGGGGGCGATCCGGCGCGCAGGGTGAAGGGACTAGACTATGGCGGGTTCAGCACGCCTGACGACGCACGTACTCGATACGACACACGGCAAGCCGGCCGCCGGCATGCGGCTCGACTTGCTTATGGTCCATGGCGACCATACGCACCATATCTGGTCCGGACACACCAATGCCGACGGGCGGGTGGACCAACCGCTGCTGGAAGGCGACCGCTTCCACCTGGGCAGCTATGAGCTGATCTTCCATGTGGGGCAGTATTTCGAGCGGATCGGGGTCAACCTCGAAAACCCGTTCCTCGACACAGTGCCGGTGCGGTTCACGATGAGCGAGGCGGCGCATTACCACGTGCCGCTGCTCGTCTCGCCGTACGGATATTCGACTTACCGGGGAAGCTGATGATGGGCACAGCCACGGTGCAACGATTTTCCACCGGCGTCATTCCCGCGAAGGCGGGAACCCAGTGCCGGGCGAGCCTCGCACTCGGCGTCGGAGGCGCCATCCCACTAGTTTCCCGCCTGCGCGGGAATGACGTCCGTGGGTGTGGAGATGTTCAGTGACTGAGGTTCGGAACCAGCTGCGCTTCATCCTCAACGACCAGGACGTCGTGCTGGACGAGATTTTGGCGACCCGTACGCTGCTCGATTTTCTCCGCCTCGACCGGCGCATGACCGGCTCGAAGGAAGGCTGCGCCGAGGGCGATTGCGGCGCCTGCACGGTGCTGGTGGGACGGGTGACTTCGGGCGAGCTCAGCTACGAATCCGTCAATGCCTGCATCTGTTTCGTCGGATCGCTTGATGCAACGCATGTGGTGACGGTCGAGCACCTCTCGGCCGCCAATGGTCCGCTGCACCCGGTGCAGCAGGCGATGGTCGAGCATCACGGCAGCCAGTGCGGCTTCTGCACGCCCGGCATCGTGATGTCCCTCTACGGCATGTGGATGCAGAACGCCGACCCCTCGGTGAACGACATCGAGGTGGCGCTGCAGGGGAACCTCTGCCGCTGCACCGGCTATTCGCCGATCATCAAGGCCGGCCAGTCGATCTCGGCTTACGGCACGGTGGTAGCCGATCCGCTGGTCAGCGAGCGGCAGACGATCAAGGCGCGGCTCGAAGCCCTGCGCGACGGCCGGCGGGTGGAACTCGGCGAAGGCAAGGACCGGCTGATCGTGCCGGCTTCGGCCGATGATCTCGCCGAAGTCTACGCTGCGAACCCCCAGGGCACGCTGGTGTCGGGCGCCACCGATGTCGGCCTTTGGGTCACCAAGTTCATGCGCGATATCGGGCCGATGATTTTCATCGGCGATATCGCTGAACTGCAGGACATCGAGGCAACCGAAAGCGCGCTGAAGCTTGGGGCAGGGGTGACCTATTCTGCCGCCACCGCCGCGGTGACGGAGCGCTTCCCGCAGCTGACCGAACTCTGGATGCGCATCGGCGGCCAACAGGTGCGCAATATGGGCACCATCGGCGCCAACATCGCCAATGGCTCGCCGATCGGCGACACGCCGCCGCCGCTGATCGCGCTCGGCGCTTCGATCTCGCTGCGGAAAGGCGAGACCTGCCGCGAGGTGAAGCTCGAGGATTTCTTCATCGCCTATGGCAAGCAGGATCGGCAGCCCGGCGAGTTCGTCGAGAGCGTCACCATCCCATCGCTGCCAGAGGGTGAGCAGTTCGCTTGCTACAAGATCACCAAGCGCAAGGACGAGGATATCTCGGCGCTGTGCGGGGCGTACCGGTTGAGACTCGAGGCCGGCAAGGTGGCCGCCATCACCATCGCTTATGGCGGCATGGCGGCAACGCCGAAGCGCGCCAAGGCGGTGGAAGCGGCTTTGCTGGGCAAGGCGTGGACTGTTTCGGCGGTCGAAGCGGCGATCCCGGTGTTTGCCGAAGACTACCAGCCGCTCACCGATATGCGCGCCTCAGCCGAGTATCGCCTGTTGGCGGCACAGAACCTGCTCCGCCGCTTCTTCCTCGAGACCACCGGCGAGGGTGAACGGCTGACGAGGGAGGTGGCGTGATGCGTGCTCAACTGCTGGCAGACGGCCCCCTCCCATCCTCCCCCTTGAAGGGGGAGGTGCCGCACCGAGTGTTTGACACGATCGAGCCACGAGCTCGACTCTTCACCTCCCCCCTTGTGGGGGAGGCCGGGAGGGGGCCGTCTGCTGATGGTGGGCACCCATGAACAAGCAATCCCCGATCACCACCTCGCCGCTGCATGTCTCGGTCAAGCACGACTCCGCCATCAAGCAGGTGGCCGGCCGCGCCGACTATATCGACGACCTGGTCGAGCCCGAGGGCACGCTGCACGCCTATCTCGGGCTTTCCAGCAAGGCGCATGCCGATATCGCGTCGATGAACCTCGATGCGGTGCGGGCCGCGACCGGCGTGGTGGGGGTGCTGACCGCCGAGGATATTCCGGCCGAGAACGACGTGAGCTCGGTGCACAAGCATGACGAGCCGGTGTTTGCCACCACCCGGGTGGTCACCTGGGGCCAGCCGCTGTTCGCGGTGATTGGCGAGACGCGCGAGGCAGCGCGGCGGGCGGCGAAGCTGGCGAAGATCGAGTATCGCGAGCTGCCGCATGTCACCGACGTCGATGCGGCGGTGGCGGCCGGCGGCAAGCTCGTTACCGAGCCCTTGAAGCTCGAGCGCGGCGATGTCGAAGCCGGCTTTGCCGCCTCGCAGCATCGGGCCAAGGGCCGGGTGCGGATCGGCGGGCAGGAGCATTTCTACCTCGAAAGCCAGGCGGCGCTCGCCATCCCCGGCGAGGACGATGAGATCACCCTGCAGGTCTCAAGCCAGCACCCGACCGAAATCCAGGTGATGGTGGCGCAGGTGCTCGGCATTCCGCATGCCGCGGTGACGGTGAACATGCGCCGCATGGGCGGCGGCTTCGGCGGCAAGGAAACCCAGGGCAACCTGTTCGCCGTGGTGGCAGCCGTCGCGGCCAAGATGTTCAACAAGGCGGTGAAGATCCGCCCCGACCGCGACGACGATTTCCAGATCACCGGCAAGCGCCACGATTTCGTGGTCGATTACGATGTCGGCTACAATAGTGACGGCAAGATCCAGGCGGTGACCGCCACCTATGCGGCGCGCTCCGGCTATTCCGCCGACCTCTCCGGCCCGGTGACCGACCGGGCGCTGTTCCATTGCGACAACGCCTATTGGTATCCGACGGTCAAGGTGAACTCGCTGCCGCTGTTCACCAACACGGTGTCGAACACCGCCTTCCGCGGCTTTGGCGGCCCGCAGGGGATCATCGCGGCCGAACGCTGGATCGAAGACATCGCCTATGCGCTGGGCAAAGACCCCTTAGAGATCCGCAAGGCCAATTTCTACGGCACCGACACCGACAATGTGACGCCCTACCACCAGGTGGTGGAGGACAATGTCATCCACCGGGTTATCGAGGACCTCGAACAGAGTTCCGACTACCAGGCACGGCGCCAGGCCATCCTCGCCTTCAACAAGACCAGCAAGGTCTTGAAGAAGGGCATCGCCATGGTGCCGGTGAAATTCGGCATCTCGTTCACCGCCACCTGGCACAACCAGGCCGGGGCGCTGGTGCATGTCTATCGCGACGGCTCGATCCATCTGAGCCATGGCGGCACCGAGATGGGGCAGGGGCTCCATATCAAGGTGATGCAGGTGGTGGCCGACGCCTTCGGTGTGCCGGTCGAGCGGGTGCAGATCACCGCCAGCAATACCGGCAAGGTGCCCAACACCTCGGCGACGGCGGCCTCCTCCGGCACCGATCTCAACGCCATGGCGGCGCTCGACGCGGCCAACCAGATCAAGGCCCGGATGATCGCGCATGCCGCCTTCATCTACGAGGTCGAGCCCAAAGACGTGCAATGGGAGTTCGGCGGGGTGCGCGCCGGGCAGCAGTTCGTGCCGTTCGACGAGCTCGCTACCTCGTGCTGGATGAACCGGGTGCAGCTGAGCGCCGCTGGCTTCTACAAGACGCCGAAGATCCATTGGGATCGCAGCACCGGACGCGGCCACCCGTTCTACTACTTCGCCTATGGCGCAGCGGCGTCGGAAGTGACGATTGACACGCTGACCGGCGAATATCAGGTCGATCGCTCCGACGTGCTCGAGGATGTCGGCCGCTCGCTCAACCCGGCCATCGATATCGGCCAGGTGGAAGGCGGCTTCATCCAGGGCATGGGCTGGCTCACCACCGAGGAACTGTGGTGGGACGGCAAGGGCCAACTGCGCACCCACGCCCCCTCGACCTACAAGATCCCGCTCGCTTCAGACGTGCCGCGCATCTTCAACGTGCGGCTGGCCGAATGGAGCATCAACAAGGAGCCGGCGATCGGGCGCAGCAAGGCCGTCGGCGAGCCGCCGCTGGTGCTCGGCTATTCGGTAGTCGAGGCGCTGTCGATGGCGGTGGCGTCGGTCGCCGATTACAAGGTCGCGCCGCAGTTGGATATGCCGGCGACTCCGGAGCGGGTGCTGATGGGGGTTGAGCGGATGCGGCGGGCGAGGCAGGGCTGATGGCGGTGCGGGAAACACACCCCCCACCCTGTCC
>NZ_LAJE02000027.1 GCF_000970465.2 Devosia insulae DS-56 | reverse complement strand
AGAAAGTAACAGGCTGAATGGTGAGTCATGAGGTGGGTGACTGGGGTGGTAAGAATGTAGAGTGTGTAAGGCGGTGGAGTGAGGGTTGTTATGATCATTTTTTTTTTTCCAAGAAGACGCCGGCATACGGGTTTTCTGCCTGTCTCGGGGGGTGGGAGATGTGTATAAGAGACAGGTGAGGGCTCGGCAGGCGGGGGCTGCCCCGGGCCCGGCCCGTGGCAGCCCCCGCCGGCCGAGCCATGGTGGACGAGCCTGCCGCCCCTCGTCATGGAGTATGCCCGCGCCGCGCTGCGTGACGCGAGGATCGTCGGTGCGGCTGCGGTGGTGCTGATTGCCCTGGGCTTTGGGTGGTGGTTCGTCAATCGGGACGCCGGCATCATTGTCAGCGAGCCGCCGCCCGCGACACTGCAAGCGGTCGAGCCGCCGCGCGACGACAGCACCGTTCAGATCGACACCAGCGCCGGCGTAGAAGATGCCCCGCTCGATGAGGCCGGCCGCGGCTATCGGGCCGCGCTCGAGGTGACGCTCACCGCCGCCGCCGAGCAGCAGGGCAGCATCACCCCGATCGAACTGGCCCGGGTCTATGCCGCAGAATCCGCGGTGATCGAGGATCCAGGCCTGTTTCTCGCCGCCATGCTGGAGGATTGGCCGCTGCCGCCCGACCGGGCCATTCCGCGCGACCGCAGCGGCGCCTACGCGCTGACCCGCTACGCCGCGACGTTCGATGCGCTCGAGCGCGGCGATCCCTATGGCATCGACCGGCCGGCGCTCGATCGCAGCGCCACCGAAGACCAGATCCTGAGGGACAATGTCACCGCCTTCGACATCGGCGGCGATCAGGCGTCGGAGCCCGAGGCGCCAGCCATCCAGCCGGCGCCGAGCTGGCCGGATTGGCTGAAATGGCTGGCCTTCCTGCCGATGCTCGGCATCGGCGCCTGGGCCCAGCTCACCCAGCTCTCGGCCTTCCGGGCGCAGCTGACCAATCCGGAGGCCGGCACCACCGGCATCGCGACGCGCCTGCCGGCCGAAACCCTGACGCTGACCGATCCGCGGCCGGCGCGAAAGCTCACCCGCCAGATTTCCTGGCGCGAGCCGGGGCTCGCTCGCCGCATCCATGCCGCGGCGAGCATCCGCTCCACCATCCGCAATGGCGGCTATCTGACGCTGGTGCCACGCCTGAGGCGCCGCACCTCCGACTTCCTGTTCCTCGTGCCGCGGCTGCGCGACAACGATCATGAGTATGAGCGGGTTGGCCGGCTGATCGACAGCCTGCGCCGCGGCGGGCTCAGCATCACCGTCTACGACTATGCCCCCGATCCGCGCACCCTCTATCCGAGCGCCATCGGCCGCCCCGCGGCCGCCACCGACACCGTGCTGGATCTCCGCGCAGTGCGCGAACTCATGGCCGAGGCGCGGCTGGTGCTGGTCACCGATGGCGCCGAACTGGTGGACTACTTTACCAACCGGCCCCTGCCCTTCGTTGCCGAGGAACTCGCGACCTGGCCCAACCGCATGCTGCTGACCCCGGTGCCGGTGGCCGAATGGGGCGAGCGCGAGATGAACCTCAGCGAGGCGCTCGGGGCGATCATCGGCCGGGCTGGTCCGGAGAGTTTCGGCGATCTCGCCCTCGCCTTCGGCGAGCACCCGAAACTCCCGCCGGAAGCGACGCGGCTGGAGCAGACCGATCTGGCCGAGGGCGCCGACCGCGCCAGCATCGCGCGGCTGCTCTCCTGGGTCGAGGCCGCCGAGCGGCTGCTGGGCGGCCGGGCTGCCGCGGCCGACCGGCCGCGCAGCATTCGGCTTGCTGACCCGATGCTGACCTCCGACGCGGAACCGCCCGACGATTTCCAGGCCGAACTGGTGGACGAGTTGCGCGCCTGGCTGGGGCCGCTCGGCTTTACCTGGCTCGCTGCCTGCGCCGCCTATCCGCAATTGCGCTTTGCCATCACCGTCTATCTGGGGCTCCGCATCGTGGTGGAGCGGGGGCCGGTGCGCGAGCCGCTCTATACCGAGCCGCGGCTGGCCCAGCTCTGCGTGCTGCCCTGGTTCCGCACCGGCCGGATGCCGCCCTGGCTGCGACGCGCCCTGTTTGCGGCGCTGACCGCCCCGCAGCGCGTCCGTGTCCGCGCGGCGATCGACGACATGCTCAATGGCGCCAGCCACACCGATTTCGCCGACCTGCCGCACGAGGCGCAACTGCCGATCTGGCGCCAGCAGGCGATGGGGGTCGAAATCCCGGCGGACGCGGTGATGGCGGACCTGTTGTTCCGCGATCGCTCCGAAGTCGATCCGGTGATCAAGGGCGGCGCCTTCTCGGCGATCTTCCGCGATGTGGCCATGAGGGCCCAGCAACTGCGCCTGATGCTGCTCGGCGCCGGGCTGATCTGGTGCCTCGTCGCCTTCTTCCTCGTCCCCGCGCCCGGTCCGGCGCCGCAGCCGATCGGCCACTGGCTGCCGCTCGTCCTCTACGTCGTCGCGACGGCGGTGATCGGTGGCGTTTGCAGCGGCCTGTGGTTCTTCCGGCGGCCGGTTGCGACCGGCACGGTTCGGGAGGCGACGGCATGAGCACGGCACCCCAGACACCGTCCGACCAGGGGCCAAGCGGGACGTTCGACCCCGAGGTCGCTGGCAGCGCCAAGAAGGCCGCCACGCCCAAGGGCAAGCCGGTACCCGAGAGCGAGCCGGAGCCCCCCGAACGCGGCTGGCTCGACCGCTTCGGTGCAGAGTTCGGCGCGCGCTTTCAGGCAAGCCAGCAGGCGGTCGCAGCCATCCCGCGGCCGGTGGCGCTGGCGGCTGCCGCGATCCTCATCGTGCCGGCTGCGCTGGGGTTCTTCGCCGCGTCCTATGTCGGCGCCGTTCAGCAGCGGGTGGAGATCACCCTCACCGGCCCCGACGGCGGCGCAGATCTGGTGACCGCGCTTCGGTGGAGCGACAGCCCCGACCAGGTCCTGGTTATCGGAACCCAGTCCGGAGCCCAGTTCACGCTTGACCCGCAGGGCACCCTCAACACCCGAGCCCGCCTCGGTGTACCGATCGCCGACATCGAGGCGGCGGCGGATGGCTCTACCCTCCTCGTCACCCTGGAGCCCGAGCAATTGACGACGACGCCAGGCGGCTCGCTCGGTCAGGCAAGTGGCTTCGGCAACGAGACCTGTCGCAGCGGCTATGTCTGGCGCGAAGCCACGGTCGACGATCTCATCTGCGTGCTGCCGGAAGTGCGCGACCAGGCGCTGGCCGACCGGGCCGAGGCTGAAGCCGGGCGCAACGTTGCCGCCGGCTGCGCCGAGGGCCTGGTGCCACGCAACGCCAACCCCAACGACACCGCCTGCACCACGCCTGAGATTGCCGCCGATGTCATCGAAGAAAACCAGCGCCATGAAAGCCGGAAACTCTTGTCCGGCGCGGCCTTTGCCGGGACGCGGCGTGTAGAATTGACAGTGGGCGGCGGCACCGTAGTGGGTGAGCGCGGGCTGTTCGCGATTTCCGGGACCTCGATCATCGCTGGCGAACGCGTCACCACGGTGCCCGAGAGCGAGAGCAGCACCAAGCAGGCGGTGGAGATCGCCCAGCCCACCGACACCATCCGGCTGGCGCAATGGACGCTCGCCGATGGCATGCCGGCCCGAGCCAGCGAAGTCGGCACGCTCGAGGATGTGCGGGTGCTGGCGCGGCAGCCCGGCACTGACATGGTCTATGCCGGTGACGGCAGCGGTCCCCTCTACGAGATAAACGCATCAGTACAGATGTCCGGCACCAACCCCGCCTCGTATCTGCGGCAACTGGGCACGCAGGGCTCTCCCATCACCGCGATCTCCGTGGCATCCGCGCCCGCTCTGGACATGCCGAGCCTCGTCACCGCAGCGGAGAACGGCGCGATCGAGGCCTGGTGGCCAGAAAAACCCGCGCCATCCCGCGCCCTCGAGCCCCCGGCGTTGAGCCGCCCCGTCATGTCGCGCGGCAGCACCTGGGCGTTGCAGGAACAACTCACCCTGCTGGTGCTGACCGTTCAACTCGAGACCGAGAACCATGGCGACGCCCTGCTGTTCTCGAGCGAAACCAGCCTCTCGATGCTCGCTGCGCCCTCGATCGAATTTGCATCGCTCCCAGCGGGTGCCGAACGATTGATGCCTCCCTTTGCCGCGACGCCGGATGGACGCTGGAGCGCCGGCTACGACCCCGAGACCCGCGCCGTGATCACCTATGAAGGCATCATCCGCGCGCCCCTCCGAAGCATCCCAGTCGCGGATACCCCACGCGACATCGCGCTCAGCCCGACCGGCGACCGCATTGCCATCGTCCGCGCCGACGGCAGCGCGGCCATCGCGGGCCTCCGAGACGATGCTGAACTCGCCCTTAGCCTCCCGGCTGAGGCTCGTTCGGTGGCCTTCAATCCCAGTGGCACCCAACTGGCGGTCGGGCTGAGAGGCATCTCGGCTGCCATTTACCGCGCCGATAGCGGTGTCCTGCTGGCCACCACGCAAACCCCAGCCGACCCCGGCGGCGATGACGGCGCGGTGACCCTCGACACGCAGGCGCGCTACAGCCCCAACGGCCGCCAGCTCGTGCTGCTGGACCTCGGCAGAATGGTTTCGACCTACGGCATCCGTCTGCGCCAGGTATCGACGATGCGGAACATCGCCGTCAGCGAGCAGTTGTCGGAGGGTAAACTGACCGCCAATGGCCAGCGGGTCGTCGCCCGCCGCGGTGCCGATGAACTCGTCGTCTACGATACAACGACACGCACCGAGCTCGGTTCGATAGTCTCACCCGGCTTCACCACCTGGGCCGCCTCCCCCGATGCGTCGATCATCGCCGTGACCTCGGCTGGTGGTGGCATCGACATCTATGTCGAGCAGCCGGACAACACCGTGGTCGTCCCGCCGCCCCGCCTCGCTAAGGACGGCTTGAAACTCTCGGCTGACGGCTCGACGCTGCTCGTTCGCGACATCGACGGCAAGCTGCACGTCTGGAGTCTCCATGACCAGGCCGAGGCCCTGCCGCTCGCCACCAATCTCGCTCCCGATCTCACCGCCATCGCCGCCGAACTGGCGCCCGATGGCAGCTTCGTCGTCGTCGCCGACAGCGCCGGGGGCATCTATCTCATCGACCTGCCGGGGCTCCATCGCATCGGCATTGCCGGGCATGGGAGCCTCGTCCAGCGCATGCTGCTCTCCGCCGACGGCAGGCTGCTGGCATCGG
Source organism: Devosia insulae DS-56 (assembly GCF_000970465.2). Lineage (GTDB taxonomy): Bacteria > Pseudomonadota > Alphaproteobacteria > Rhizobiales > Devosiaceae > Devosia_A > Devosia_A insulae. The sequence continues at coordinate 6,607 of NZ_LAJE02000027.1, read as the reverse complement.
CCAGCCTCGATGGCGTGGTGCAGATCACCGACCTCCCCCGGGCGCGCCAGATCGGCGCCGTGCCATTGGTGACCACCCCGATCGGCCGGCGCCCCGACCGGCTGCAGCCGACCCTGTTGGCCGATCAGCCGGGCAGCATCGACCCGGGGGTGCAGCAATTCCTCGAAGACGCGGGCTATGGCCCGGTGCCGATCGATGGCGTGCTCGGCCTTGCCACGCGCGCCGCGATTGCCCGCAGGCAGATCGAGCGCGGGCGCCCGCCAACCGGACTGCCCGACCCGACACTGCTCAACGAGGCGGCGCCGGTTGCTCTGAACTGACCGATCACCACCGATTTCGACGAGGACGACACTGTCAAGCAAACCCAAGGGAGACGATCATGGCCGACCTCGACTACTTCGTATTGAGCCTCAAAACCGATTCCGGTCTACGCGGCCGCAGCGGCGGCATCGGCAGCCTGCGCGACCGGGCGGCGGCTCCCATACCCGAATCCAACGAGCTGGAGGGGATGATGGGTGGCGCCCTCGAAGCCGCTGTTGCCGAGGAGCCGGTGACGGGAGCGCTGACGCTGGAATCGACCACCCTCAGCGAAGCCCAGGCCCAGGACGCGGCACGTGACCCCGACGCCATGATCGCCCCGGTGATGCCGGTCGAACTGATCCAGCCGCTGTCGGCCGCCGATATCGGCGCTGACGCCGCCGCCGACCCCTTGGCACAGGCGATGGCCGCCAAGGCCTCGTGGGGCGTTGCCGGAGTGGGGGCCGATATCTCGAAGATGACCGGGCAAGGCGTAACCGTGGCGGTGCTCGACACCGGCATCGATGCCGCCCACGCAGCCTTTGCCGGCGTCAACATCGTCGGACAGGATTTTACCGGCAGCGGCAGCTTTGCCGACAAGCATGGCCACGGCACCCACTGCGCCGGCACGATCTTCGGGCGCGACGTCGATGGCGTGCGGATCGGGGTGGCGCGGGGCGTCACCAACGCCATTGTCGGCAAGGTGCTCGACGACCGCGGCCGGGGTTCGACCACCGCCGTGCTCAAGGCCCTGCATTGGGCCGGGGCCCAGGGCGCCAACGTCGTGTCGATGTCGCTCGGTTTCGATTTTCCGGCGATGCAGGAACAATTGCAGCTGGGCGGGCGGCCGCAGCGGCTCGCCACCTCGATCGCCCTGAAGGCCTATCGCGAGAACCTTGCGATGTTCGACGCGCTCTTGACCTTCCTGATGCTGGAAAACCCGGCCAGCCAGGGCATGGTGGTGGTCGCCGCCTCCGGCAACGAGAGCATGCGGCAGACCGATCCCAACTTCGTCATCGACACCAGCCTCCCCGCCGCCTCGTCGCGCGATATCATCTCGGTCGGCGCCGTGTCGCAGGCGGCAGGCGGCCTGTTCGATATCGCCAACTTCTCCAACACCAACCCGGTGCTCTGTGCCCCCGGGGTCGGCATTGTCTCGGCGAAGCCCGGCGGCGGCCTCGTCTCGATGAACGGCACCAGCATGGCCTGCCCGCATGTCGCCGGCCTCGCCGCGCTGTGGTGGCAATGGCTGCCGGCCAATATGGGCCGGGCCAGCGGCTCCGGCGTGCGCGCCAGAATCACCGCCAACGCCCGGCCCGGCAGCTTCACCCCCCGCACCACCCTCGCCGACCGCGGCAGCGGCGTAGCGACAGCGCCGGCGCCTTGATCGAAGCCGCGACGACTGCAAGTGCGAGCGGTCCGATCCACCGCAACCGCCCCAACTCGGTGTCATCCCAGCGAAAGCTGGGCCCCCCACGGCGAGGGCTGTGCCCTCGTCCGTCGTCGCCGCCCACACCAGCGGATAGTTGGGTCCCAGCTTTCGCTTCGCTTTCGCTGGGATGACAGCCGGTGGAGAGAACCTGCCAAAGTCCGTGGGTTCCATCCCCCTCTCCCCTGAGGGGAGAGGGTAGTGCAGCTAGGACCGTCAGGTCCGTAGCGTAACTAGGGTGAGGGGTTCAGCTTCTCAGCGAGCGCGTATGGCGCCGCTTCACCCCTCAACCGCCCTTCGGGCACCTTCTCCCTCGGGAGGCGCTATTGCGCCCCCTTGGAGGGGAGAAGGGACAGAGCCGCCAACGCGGTGATTTAACTCAGCGCTGCGAACTGCCTAAATCCCCAACGCCCCAAACACCTGCCAGCCCAGCGCCGCATCCATATCCGGCGTGAAAATCCCGTCCGAGCCCCTGGCCCCGGCCATGCCGGCCTGGGCTTTGTGCAGGGTTTCGGTGCTGAGTGGGCCCATGGCGCCGTCGGGATCGCTGAGGTTGAGTTTCCCCTGCAGGCGCTTGGCGGCTTCGCTGCTGGAGCCGAAGCGGATCCGCCGCAGCCGGCGGGCAGCGATCGGATCGGCGGCAAGGCCATCGAGGCGCAGCCGTGAGGCGATGCGGGCCTCGGCCCCGGTGAGCAGCATATAGAGATAGCGCTTGCCGGGCTCGCCATCCTTGTCGGTCAGCCCCGCCGCCTTCCGGAAGGCCGCCCAGGGGCCGGAATGCACGCCATCCTTGAAGGTGCCGGTCACCGTCTGGCAGCCGAGCGAACTGAACCCCGAGGCATTGCTGAAGAACGCCGGATGGATATTGTCGCCCGGCGCGCAGCGATCGACCACATCGGTCTTGTCATAGGTGAGGTCGTTTTTCGAGCGCCGCACCACCACCACGCGTTTGGACATATCCGGGTTGCGCAACAGGAAGCACCCCGGCGTCTCGCGCGAGGTGATGTGCGGGCCGCAGACATAGTTGTAGAGCCCGGTCGCGAGCAGGTTCCCGGCCGAGCCATCGGCCTTGAACTTGGCTACCGCCGCCTGGTTCGGCACGGTCGAGCCGGGAAAAACCGACAGCTTGCCCTCGGCCCGGTGCCACACCCCGATGGTGCAGCGCGGCACCACATGGTCCGGGCGCTGGTCCATCAGCACGATGCCGCCGCTGGCATGGTCCTTCACCACCCCTGCCCCGCGCAGCCCGAACAGGATCGGTGCGCCGTTGCCCAGCGCATCGACATTGAAGTCATTGAGCCGCGCCAGGAGCGCCAGGTCGTCGGCAGTAAGCTCGAACGGCACGCCCTGGGTCAGATTGCCGCCAAGATGCGCATAATCGGGCTGCACCTCGTCGCTCGCCCAGGTGGCGCCGACCCCGGCGACCCCGATCATAAACCCTTCGGCAGCCGCTGCCGCCAGCTCGTCCTCACCGGTCTCGGTCCAGAAATCCTCGTCGGTCTTGCCGGTGGTGCTCTCCGCCTCGGGCGGCAACGCGGCGTCGGCGGCCGCGACGCCCGCCTCGAGCATCGATGCTTCGGAACTGATGGTCGGCCCCCCCGCCAGCCCGGTCAGGAACAGCGCCGCTTCATCGTTGCGGCGGCGCTTCATGCCCTCGGCGATCGACGTCCCCACCCAGATGCGGATCATGGCTTTGAGCTGCTTGGGGATATCGGCAAAGTTCTGCGCCGCCATTGCAGCCTTGATGGCGCGCATCTCCCGGAAGCGGTCCTTGGAGTCGGTGGCGGGGTTATGCGCCTTCGAATACGAGGCGCCGCGATTGAAGGTCAGCGACACCAGCGTTCCGAAGCAATCGCCGCTCAGCCGGTCGGTATTGGGCAGAGCGCTCTGCGTCAGCAGCGAAAACTTGGGCAGCGTCTGCGCCTTGAACTCGACCTCGGCCATCTCCCAGGGGACGGTGATATCGAGCACCGTCTGCAGCAGAGCCTTGAGCTTGGCCTCGGAATCCTTGCCGCTGTGAAAGCCGACGCAGGCTTGCAGCGCACTGCGCTGGCTGGTCGACAGCCCGGCGATCAGTGTTGCCCAATCGCGCTGGTACTCATCGAGGGTGACATAGCCCAGGTCATAGCCGAACCCGATGGTGATGCCGGATGACCCCTTGGGCCAGATCGGCCGCTTCTTGATGACAGTGTCGTAGAACGCCCGTCCGCCGGTTTCATAGTCGACGATCAGCTTGAACGCCGCCGCCGAGACGCGCGCCGCGGCGGCGATCGCTTCGGCTGAGGGAGCGGTCGCGAGGACCGAGGCTTCCGGAGCAAGATTTTCCAGCTCCACTTCTTCGAGTTCGCGTTCGCGATAGGCAAGGAGTGCCTCGAACTCCTCGAAGTGCCCCTCCGAGGTACCGAGCGCCGCTGCAGACACTGTGTCGTTCATCGCCGTCCTCCCTGGGAATGCTCTGGTTTACATCTTCGTCAATGTCGTTGGTTCATAGACAATCGCCCGGTCAACCGACCGGCGGCAGCTCGCTCAATAGTTTATATGGCCGCAATTTTTCACCCAAGTAAACAATCAGGCGGCCGACGTTGTCAACGACTTGCAAGGAAAAACTCTCAAGCATAGATTGATTGCTGTCCGTCGCAAGCAACGTGACGCCATCGTTATGCCGTATTCACAGATATCCGGTTGTATTTACGTCGCAGTTTAGTTCAAAGCGCCGGCTGCTTGTCGGGTGAGGAGGATGTCGTGCCGCAAGTTCCGCCGACCGGTGCTTTTCCAATTGACGACGCAACGATGCCGACTTTCGTCATCCGCTTCGATGAGCGCGGACAATGCACCTCCCCGGTCACCGCCCGGCAGCTGGTCGACCATCTGAAGAGCCAGCCCTACTCCGACATCCTGTTGTTCTCGCATGGCTGGAACACCGACTTTTCCGGCGCCGTGGCGCTCTATCGCGATTTTCTCGCGGCGTTCAAGACGGTATGCACCAACCATCCGGTGGCCGGGTTCAACCCCATTTTTGTCGGCATCACCTGGCCCAGCGCCTGGTTCGCTGCCGATGCCGGCCCCAAGCTCGAAAGCGTCGCCGAAGACGTCGAGGACATCGTTCTGGCCGCAGCCGCGGCGCCGCTGGCCGATCCGGAACGGCAGCGGCTCTACGAACTGACCAATTCCAGCGCGCTGAGCCGCGAGCAGGCGCTCGAGCTCATCGAACTGTTGCTGCCATCGGTCGCCACGGCAGAAGACGAGGTCGACACCGAGGCCGAAGTCGATGCCGAGGCGCTGCTTGACGCCGCCAAACAGCTGGGTGACGTGAATCGTGGTGCCGCGCCAACCAATTTCGATCCGGTGACCGGCCTGCCCGAAGCCGGGGTGCTGGGCGGCGATGGCGGGTTCGACCCGCGCGACATCGTCCGCATGCTGTCGCTCTACCAGATGAAGGATCGCTCCGGCGCCGTCGGCGCCCGCGGCGTCAGCATCCTGCTGCGCCAGATCCTCGGCGCCAGCACCGCCAAGGTGCGGCTGCTCGGCCACTCGTTCGGCTGCAAGGTCATGCTGTCGGCGATTTGCGTCGGCGCGCCGCTCAGCCGTCCGGTGAGCTCGATGCTGCTGATGCAACCGGCTTTGTCGCACCTCGCCATGGCGGCCAGCGTTCCCGGCCGGCAAGGGCCGGGCGGCTATCGCCCGGCGCTCGACCAGGTTTCCGGGCAGATCTTCACCACCTACAGCAAGAAGGACATGCCGCTGCACGACGTGTTCCACCTGGCGCTGCGCCGCCGGGAAGATCTCGGCGAAGCCGAAATTACCGCCGCTGCCGGCGAGCCGCCCAGCCGCTACGCCGCCATGGGTGGCTATGGCCCGCGCGGCGCCGGCGAAAAGCTGCTGAGCCCGATCCCCGGCCCGGGGGATACTTTCGGCGACCTCACGGGGTTGAAGCTAGTGGCGCTCGATGGCTCGGCCGACCGGATCAATGGCCATGGCGACATCACCACCGGCTTCACCGCCTGGGCGTTGCGCCACCTCATCGCGGAGTAATGGAACGATGACACAGTCTCTCGACCAGATCCGCGCCGAGATTTCGGCGCTCGAACTGCCGGCCGAAACCCAGATCGAGGCGGCCGCCGCCGAACTGCCGGCCGTTCCCGATTTCAAGCCGGGCGTACCGCAGGTGATCACCATCGGCTCGCAGATCGCCGAGTTCTCCGAGGGCGTGCCGGCGGACCTGCGCTCCACCATCGCCAACTGCATCCTCCTCGCGCAGCTGGCTTCCGATCGCTTTGTCGAGACCCACCCCAATCTCGACGAGCTCAACTGGTACAACTGCTATGTCGCGGTGCTGAAGAAGTGCGGCTGGCTGATCGAAAAGAACGAGACCTCGCTGAAATCGGTCTCCGGCAACGGCGCCAAGGTGCACTCCGAGATCATCGGCGTGCTGACCGCCGCCCTCGGGCCCGGCGCCGCAGCGGCATCGATTATCCTGAGCGTGCTCAACGGGCTGAAGAACATGGAGAAGGACCAGCCTTTCTTCACCATCTTCGACAGCGCCAGCCAGCACGCCGAAGCCACCCTGTTCCAGATCAGCTACGTCGATGGCGGCCCGGGTAAGCAGCCCCGCCTCAACTTCGCCGCCTATCGCGTCGAAGCCTCCGCCAGCGCCACGCAGATCCTGTTCTTCAAGCTCGCCGGCACCAGCGCCAAGCTGCGCAGTTCGTACGCCGACCTCGTAATCGATGAAAACGTGCTGCGCGCCGTCCGCGACCTGATCTTCGCCAAAGTCGGCGACCGCATCGTCGGCAGTATTACTTCGATCGAGATTTAGGGCGGGGGGCGGCGTCGCCCGTGGCCGCAGGGCAATCGCATATGACTTTGTGCACTGAACTCTCA
>NZ_LAJE02000026.1 GCF_000970465.2 Devosia insulae DS-56 | reverse complement strand
CCCCCACCCCCTCCCCTCAAGGGGGAGGGGAGCCAAGCGCCGGCTGAATGAAGCGGGGCGCGCACCTCAGGTCCACGCCCCTGCCCGTTCAGTTCACGCCTGAACCTCAGTCGAAGAAGTTCTCGTCGCCCTCTTCGAGGTACTTTTTGGCTTCCTTGGCGATCAGGTTGACGCCGAGGCCCGGACGATCCGGCACATCGATCAGTCCGCCCTTGACCGGCATGCCCTCGAAGCCCTCGGTGATGTCGTACCAGAACGGCTCGAAGCGGGCCGGGTACTCGAAGGCGATCAGGTTGTCCGGCATGGTGGCGCAGACCTGGATCAGCGCCGCGAGCCCGAGGATGCCGTTGGCAGTGCCGTGCGGCGCGATAGCAATGCCGTGCAGGTCGGCATGCTCGGCCACCCACTTGATCTCGGCGAGGCCGCCGACGTCGCAGGGATCGGGGCCAATGACGTTCACCGCGTGGCTCTCGATCAACTGCTTATAGTGCTGGCGCAGGTAGATCTGCTCGCCGGTGTGGATCGGCGTCGTGGTGTGGTGCGTCACGTCCTTGTAGACGTCAGGATTGACGTAGGGCGAGTAGTCGCCGGTCACCGTGTCTTCGATCCATAACAGGTGCAGGTGTTCGACCGCCTTGGCGAGGCGCAGCGCATCGAGCGGCATGAAGCCCGGGCCGGCATCGACCGCGGTGTTGTAGCCTTTGCCCAGCGTCTCGCGGGCCGAGGTGATGCAGGCGACGAGGTGGTCAAAGCCTTCCTTGGTCATTGTGCCCTTGTGCGGGTACGGGAACGGCGCGTCGTGCTGCACCTCGCCATAGAAGAAATCCGGGAAATCGCGAACCATCGATGAGTGGTAGGCGCTCGGCAGCTTGAACAGGGTGAACTCGCCCTTCAGCGACTTGCCGTACTCGGCCCAGCGCTTGTAGCCCTCAGGCGTATGCTCGGCGCCACCCGGCACTTCGGCCTGGTACAGGGTGCGATAGGTGCGGACCTGATCGCGCACCTTGCCGCCGAGCAGGCGGTAAGCCGGCGCGTTGGCCGCCTTGCCGGCAATGTCCCACAGGGCATGCTCGATGGCTGAGACCGCCGAGCCGAACGGCTTGAAACCACCGCGCACCCGGATGCGGCGCATGACCCGCTCGACATCGCGCGGGTCCTGCCCGACGATCCAATCCTTCAGCTGGAGCACCTGCGGCTTGACGTAGGGTTTTGGGGTCTCGATCTGGCTCCAGCCGGTGATGCCCTCGTCGGTGGTGATGCGGATCACCGGGCTCGAGGCAATGATCGCGCATTTCAGGTCTGTAATCTTCAACGGGAAGCTCCTCAAATCCCTACCATACCAGTATGGCAGCTATGCCGCATTCCGCGGCGGATTTGAATGCTCCTAATGGGGCATTTTCGAAATTGTCGCGATAATCGGCCCGTGGCCCGAACGACTTCCTCCTGTCCCCATCACCGGTACCGCCTCTTCCACCGGCGTCATCCCCGCGCAGGCGGGGACCCAGTGGGATGCTGCAACGTCAGCGAGTGGGGAGGGATCCCACTGGGTTCCCGCCTTCGCGGGAATGACGGCCGTGGGTGGGACGCGATCGAGCCATGCCCATCGCCCTCACCCACCCACCAGAGCGCGTCAGTCTGCTGCGTTTCCGCGCCTCGCCATTAGCTGAACCTTAACCGCGGCATAGCAGATTGGCGGCTGAACGACGCGCCGATGAATGGCGCTGAAAAGACTAGGTTTCCGCGCGGTTTCGGGCGGAGTTCGAGAAGCAGACAGGAGTCGCTTCGAACATAGAAGGCAGCTGGATCGGACCGCGCCGATCGCTCGCCTCAGGTTCGCAGGACGCTTGTCCCTGATTTAGTAGCGCGGGTCCTGTTTTATGCGTCTCATCATCGGCATTGTCGTGATCTTTGCCAGCGTCATCGGCGGCTATATCGCCATGGGCGGGCATCTCGAAGTGCTGATCCAGCCCTTCGAGGCACTGATCATTCTCGGCGCGGCGTTCGGCGCCTACATCATCGGTAATACCGGGCCGGTGCTGAAGCAGACGGCCAGCATATTCGGCATCCTGTTCCGCGGCCCGCGCTACGACAAGGCGGCCTATGTCGAACTGCTCGGACTGCAGTTCACGCTGTTCAAGCTGGTGCAGGCCAAAGGCGTGCTGGCGCTCGAGCCGCATATCGAGGACCCCGCCAACTCATCGCTGTTCCAGCGCTTCCCGACCTTCGCCGGCAACCACGACGCCGTCGAGTTCATGTGCGACTACCTGCGCATGGTCACCCTCGGCAGCAACGTCGCCCACGAGATGGAGTCGTTGATGGACGAGGAACTCGAGACCCATCACCAGGAGCGCGAGCGCCTGGTTTCCGCGGTGCAGGCGCTGGCCGACGGCACGCCGGCACTCGGCATCGTCGCGGCCGTGCTGGGCGTGATCAAGACCATGGGTTCGATCAGCGAGCCGCCGGAAGTGCTCGGCCACATGATCGGCGGCGCGCTTGTCGGGACCTTCCTGGGCGTGTTCGTCGCCTATGGCTTCTTCGGCCCGATGGCGCAGTCGCTGCGCAACATCTTCGAGGCGGAGTCGAAATACTTCCTGTCGATGAAGGTTGGCCTGCTGGCGCAGATGTCGGGCTATGCCCCTGCCATCGCGGTGGAATTCGCGCGCAAGGCGCTGATGTCGGAAGTACGGCCGACCTTCGCCGAGATCGACGAAGCCACCGCCAACCTGCCGGCACAGTGAGGGCCTGAGCCATGGCGCGCAACGACCAGACCATCATCATCAAGCGGGTCAAGCGGGCCGCCCATGCCCATCATGGTGGCGCCTGGAAGATCGCCTACGCCGACTTCGTGACAGCCATGATGGCGTTCTTCCTGCTGCTGTGGCTGATCAGCATGACGACGCCCGAGCAGAAGAAGGGCCTCGCCGACTATTTCGCGCCACCCAATGTCAGCGAGAACACCAGCGGCGCCGGCGGCGTCATGGGAGGCCTCGCCTTTGCCGAGGATGGCGCCAAGATCGCTGTCGAGTCCAACAAGGACGCGCTCACCGCACCGGAGAGCAGCGAGGCCGGCCCGAAGATGGAATCGCGCGGCGGTGTCGCCGAGGTCGGCGGCAGTGACTACGACGCGATCCGCGCCTCGACGGTGACGCTCGAGTCCCGCTACAACGCCGACTATCACGCAGCTGCCGCCAGTATCCGCCAGGCGTGGCAGGCCCTGCCCGATATCACCAAGATCGCCGATAACCTCTTGGTGCGCGAGACCGAGAACGGCCTCGACATCGAGATCATGGACCAGGAGGGGCGGCCGATGTTCCCCGAGGGGTCGAAATATCCCTACGAGTCGACCCGCAAGGCGATCGCGGCGCTCGCCCCGATCCTGCAGAAGCTGTCGAACCAGATCACCATCTCGGGCCATACCGCCGCCGGCGCGGTGTACGATAACCCGCGCTACGGCGCCTGGGATCTCTCCAGCGACCGCGCCAACGCGGTCCGCGCCATCCTCGGCGAGTTCGGCCTCTCGGATGACCGCATCCGCGCGGTGAACGGCAGCGCCAGCTCTGAGCCGCTGTTCCCCAACGATCCGTACCTTGCCGGCAATGGCCGGGTGCAGATTACCGTGCGCTACGAGGCACCGCCGGTTCCGGCTGGCTTGAAGCCGTAGCAGTCGAAAAACCAGGCAACAAAAAAGGCCCCGCAAGGGGCCTTTTCCGTCGTTGCGCCGCTAGGACAAGTCCCTCAGCGCCACGGGGCGTTCTTAGAGCGCCTTGAGGTTCGTCGCCGAAACCTTGCCGTCACGGCCCTTTTCGAGCTCGTAGCTCACCTTCTGGCCTTCGGCGAGGCCCGACAGGCCCGAACGCTCGACGGCAGAGATGTGGACGAAAGCGTCCTTCGAACCATCGTCCGGCTGAATGAAGCCGAAGCCCTTGGTGGTGTTGAAGAACTTAACGGTGCCTTCGATCATGATGGCCCCCTTTCAATTGTCGTGCGCAGGATCTTCCCGCTTTGCACGCGTTCCTCGTTCGGCGACATGCCGACCGGGTCTAAACGTTCACAATATCAAGAGGTAGCCAATTAGACCGCAAGCGGCCCGAGCTGGTAGCGCCAGATGGAAGCGAAACGTGCCCGGCTATATCTGCCACCATTGCGCCTTAATCAAGGCCAACCGCAACGATTACCGGTATGGCGCCAGATCGACCTCGTCGACCACCCGCTCAAAACTCTCGAGTTCGCTGCGCACCCGATAGAGCAACGGGCCGCTTTCGTGCGGCAGCAGCGCCACCACCTGGCAGACCGCCGCCGACCGAGCAATGTCGCGCGAACCCCGCGCCATGGTCAGCCGTTGCCCGACATGGAAGCGGTGCACCGCATGCGGCGTCGTCGGCTGCGCCGGCTGGCGCTGAAACTCGGCTGCCGCCCGCTCGGAATGACGATCGGCCCCCGATGCACCGGCGCTCGGTTTGGCCTTGCCGGCACCAAGCCGGCGCGTCACCGGCACGGCGATGCTCTTGAAGGTATTCACTGTGGTCCTGGGGTACGAGTCCGGCGTCACGGACGCGACGCCGGTATCACTCCGGCCTGAGCCGCGAGCCGACCCTAGCACAATCGGCCCCGCGGCGACAGGCGCTTGTCCTGCGGCGGGACACCGCCTAGCCTCAACGGATGGATCAGCTCTGCGTCCTGGTCGCCGTCATCAGCTTCGGCCTCTGCTCGCCGGACACGGCCACGCCCTATTTCATCGACGTGTCGGCCGAGGCGTTGCCGCCCAAGAGCGGTTCACCCAATGCGATGGGCGCGACCGCCGCCGACCTCGATGGCGATGGCGATGCCGACCTCGCCATCGCCATCGAACTCGGTAGCAACCGGGTGCTGCTCAATGATGGCACGGGGCGGTTCAGCGAAGCGCCACTCGACGGTCCCAGCGGCGACCACGAGGACGTCGCCGTCGCCGACTATGACGGGGATGGCGACCTTGACCTGGTGTTCATCGGCGAGGACGATCAGGTGCTGGGCTACCACCTCAATGATGGTGTGGCCGGCTTCACCGACGTTTCCGATCGCCTGCCCAATCGCGCCACGTCGAACACCGTGGTCACCGTGGATGTGGATGGGGACGGCGATGCCGATCTCGTCACCGCCAACGCCGGTCCGGATTTCGTCTGGGTCAATGACGGCGCCGGCGGGTTCACCGACGAGAGCGCCGCCCGCCTGCCGCAATACGACGACATCAGCCAGGATATCGCGGTTGGCGACGTCGATGGCGACGGCGACGCCGACCTGATTTTCGGTAACGAGGAGCAGAACCGGTTCTACCTGAACGACGGCGCCGGTCGCTTCGCCGATGCACCCCTGCCATTGCGAGCGACGCCCGAGGAGACGCGGGACGCCGATCTGAGCGATGTGGATGGCGACGGCGACCTCGACCTCTACTTTGCCAATGTCCGCATCTTCAACGCCGACCGCGACCAGCAGGACCGGCTGCTGCTGAACGACGGCCATGGCCGCTTCACCGACGTGACCGCCACGCATCTGAGCCCCGACGACGAGCTGACCACCGCCGCTGCCTTCATCGACTATGATCGAGATGGAGACCTCGACCTGATCCGCGGCCGCATGGGTGACCTCGGGGCCAGGCGCTCGGACTTTGTGCTGCTCGCCTTCGCCAACGATGGCGCCGGACATTTCACTGCCGCGCCGGGTGTCGTGCCGCCAATCACCGGCGCCAATGCCTTCGACATCGAGCTTGCCGATTTCAACGGCGATGGCCGGCCCGACCTGTTCGTTGCCAGCCGTGGCGGGCCCGACCGGCTGCTGATTGGGCTCAAGTGAGCGCGCTCAAATGAAATGGCCCGACGGTTTCCCGTCGGGCCATTGTTCAAATCGCTTGCCACGTGTCAGCCGTTCGGCGAGCACGGAGCGAGATAGCGGCGGCCGTTGCGGTCTTCCCAGACGCACTTGGTCGGGTCGTCGCGATAGCGGCCGATGAGCTCGCCGGCCACGGCACCGCTGATGCCGCCAACCGTAGCGCCAACCAGCGCACCGCCGACGGTACCGGTCGTCACGCCGCCGATAACGGCGCCGGCAATCGCGCCGGTACTGGCCGTCTTCTCGGTGGTCGAGCAGGCCGCGAGCGTCAACGCCCCAGCCAGAACCACGGCGATGGATAGAAACTTACGCATGAATACCCTCCGGGAGGTTTGTTAAGACGCGAGCCCTGCACGACAATGCGTGGGCTCCGGATAGGTTCCGCACGAACTTGAGGCAAATCGTTGGCTGAGGTAAAGGTCCCACGCGATTGGGATTACCACTATGAATGAGCCGACAACGGTGCCGGTATCCGGCACCGATGCTTCGACGCCCTCCAACCGATGGGCAACAGAGCTTCGCGCAAGCTTTGCGCTGGCCTGGCCGCTGATCATCGCGCAGCTGGCGCAGAACCTCCTCTTCACCACCGACGTGGTGTTGATGGGCTGGCTCGGCCCGAAATACCTCGCCGCCGGCACGCTAGCCGGCGCGTTCCTGGTGCCGTTCCAGCTGACCGGCATCGGCATTGTCGGCGCCGTCGCGCCGCTGGTGGCTCAGGCCCGTGGCCGCGGTGATACCAAGGCGGTGCGTCGTATCGTCCGCCAGGGGTTCTGGGTGGCTATACTCGTGGCGACGCTGCTGGTGCCGATCGTCCTCAACATCCGCCCGATTTACCTCGCCATTGGCCAGGACCCTGAGATCACGGCGCTGGCCGAGAGCTACATGTTCGCCGGCTTCTGGATGCTCTACCCGGCACTCGGCATCATGGTGGTGCGCTCGTTCCTCTCGGCCTTCGCCGCGACCCGGGTGATCCTCGTCGTCACGGCGATCGGCGTCCTGGTCAACGGGTTGCTCGCCTACACGCTGATCTTCGGTCATTTCGGCTTTCCACGCCTCGAGTTGCGCGGAGCGGCGATCGCCACCGGCCTCGTCAACGTGGTGATGTTCTTTGCCCTGCTCGGCTATGTGGTCACGCACCGCAAGCTCAAGCGCTTCCATATTCTGGTGCGCTTCTTCAAGCCGGACTGGCCGCGCTTCCGCGAGATCCTCAGGGTCGGGCTGCCGATCGGACTGACTGTCGCGGCCGAAGTGGGGCTGTTCTCGGTGGCAGCAATCCTGATGGGCCGGCTCGGCACCAACGAGACCGCGGCCCATGCCGTGGCGCTGCAGCTCGCCTCCACCGCGTTCATGGTGCCGCTCGGCCTTGGCATGGCCGCCACGGTGCGCGTCGGCCTCGCCTACGGCCGCGGCGACAGCGAGGGTGTGCGGCTCGCCGGCTGGACGGCGATCGTCATGGGGACGGGCTTCATGGCGCTGACCGCGACGCTGTTCCTTGCCGTGCCGCATGCGCTGGTGGCGATCTTCCTCGATAGCAACGACCCCGCCAATGCCACAGCGCTGCTGCTCGCTGCCACCTATCTCGGCATTGCCGGGATATTTCAGCTGGCCGATGGCGCGCAGGTCGTCGCGGCACATTCGCTGCGCGGCCTCTCCGACACCCGCACGCCGATGCTGCTCGCCATCTTCGGCTACTGGCTCGTCGGCCTGCCGACCGCCTATGTGCTCGGCTTCGTTTTCGACCTGCGCGGTGTCGGTGTCTGGCTGGGCCTTGCGACCGGCCTCGCCTTCGTCGCGATATTGCTGGTCAGCCGCTTCGCCATGCGCGGGCGGCTGGGCCTGATGAAGAAACTCGCCCTACCCGCCTGAAAGCGCTCCAGGATCCTGCCCATGCCTCAGCTGAAACCCGCCGAACAGCGCGTCGCCGACGCCCTGGCCAGCCACGCCCTGCCGGCGCAGGTGATCGTGCTCGAACAGTTGGCGACCACCGCGCAGATGGCCGCCGACGCACTCGGCGTCGAGGTCGGGCGCATCGTCAAGTCGCTGCTGTTCAAGGGCAAGGACAGCGGCAAGCCCTATCTGCTGCTGGTCTCGGGCAGTAACCGCGTGCACGAGAAGCGCGCCGGGCAACGCATCGGCGAAGTGCTGGAGCGGCCGGATGCGGATTTCGTCAAGCTCCACACCGGCTTTTCGATCGGCGGCGTCTCGCCCTATGGGCACCCTCTGCCGCTGGCCACCTATCTCGATGACGCGCTGCACGACTACGGCACGGTCTGGGCGGCTGCCGGCGACCCGCGCTCGGTATTCGAGATCACTGCCGCCGACCTCGAACGCACCACCGGCGCCACCCGGATCGACGTTACCTAAGGGACAATCCAGTTCCAGTCGGCCATGCGGTTGCGGAACCAGGTGCGTTGGCGCTTGGCGTATTGGCGGGTGGCGATGACCGCGCGCTCGATCGCGACGTCTTGTTCGAGCTCGCCTGCCAGCATTGCAGTGATCTCGGGCACGCCGATCGCCTTCATCGCCGGCAGGCTTGGGTCGAGCTCCAGCGCCAGCAACGCCTCGACCTCCTCCACCGCGCCGGCTGAGAACATCGTCTCGAACCGTTGGGCGATGCGCTGGCGCAGCAGCTCGCGGTCGGGGTTGAGCACCAGCCGCTCGAGCGCGAACCCCTCGAGCAGCCCCTGCTGCGCTGCGTCCTGATAGCTGGCGAGCGAGCGGCCGGTCGCATTCAGCACGGCGAGCGCCCGGATCACCCGCTGCGGGTCCGGCGCCTTGAGGCGGCTCGCGACCAGCGGGTCACGCGCCGCAATCAGCCGGCCGCGCTCCTCCCGATCGAGGCCTTCGACCTCGGCCTCGGCGGCCGCCAGGGCCGTTGCCGGCACCTCTGGCACATCGGCGAAGCCCGCGGTGAGGACATCAAAGTAGAGCCCGGTGCCACCGACGAAGATCAGCGGCCGATCAGCCTCCGCCGCAATCACCGCGGCCGCTGCGCGGGCCCACTCGCCGGTCGAAAAGCGGATCGACGGATGCACGGCGCCGTAGAGCCGATGCGGCACCCCGGCCATTTCGATTTCAGATGGACGGGCAGTCAGCAGCTGCAAGACGTCATAGACCTGCAGCGCGTCGGTGTTGACGATCACCCCGCCCTGCTGTCGCGCCAGGTCGAGCGCCAGCGCCGACTTGCCGCTGGCAGTCGGACCCGCTATCAACACCGCTCGCCTCTCCGGGCGCTTGCCCATCGTTTTCAGGCCCTTTTCACGCACATGACGGTTCTCTGCCTCATCGCCAATCCGGCTGACCCCGCAATTGACTCGGCGCTGGTCGCGGCGATCCAGCACGAGACCAGGGGTGAGATCAACTGGCTGCACCAGCGCATCGCTTGCGAGATCGAGGCGCCGAGGGCCGCCGATCCGGTTGCCGCGGCGCGCGCCGTCATCGGCAACCGACCGGTCGACGTGGCGCTGGTCCCGGCGGAAGGTCGCCGCAAGCAGGTGCTGGTCGCCGACATGGATTCCACCATGATCGAGCAGGAATGCATCGACGAACTCGCCGATGCGGTCGGCATTAAGGCCGAGGTCGCCGCGATCACCGAGCGCGCCATGAATGGCGAGCTGGATTTCGAGCAGGCGCTGCGTACCCGCGTCGCGCTGATCAAGGGGCTGGAACGCGCCGCCATCGAGGAGATTCGGCGCGAGCGCATCACCCTGGCGCCGGGCGGCCGGGCGCTGATCCACACCATGAAGGCCTATGGCGCCTATACCTCGCTGGTTTCGGGCGGCTTCACCTTCTTTGCCGACTATTTCGGCAAGCGCATCGGCTTCGACGAGGCCATCGCCAATGTGCTCGAGTTCGATGGCGAGCGGCTGACCGGTACGGTCCAGAGCCCGATCGTCGACAAATCGACCAAGCTGCACCGCCTCGAGTCCCTGGCCGCCGAGCGAAATCTGCCGATGAGCGCGACGATGGCGGTGGGCGATGGCGCCAACGACCTCGACATGATCAAGGCCGCGGGCTTCGGCGTGGCACTGCATGCCAAGCCGCATGTCGCAGCCGAAGCCGGCATCCGCATCGACCATGGCGACCTCACGGCCCTGCTCTACCTGCAGGGCTATACCGACGAGGACATCGTCAGGTGAGGCTGGAGACGGAGCGACTCGTTCTCAGATCCTGGGAGAGCCGCGACCACGCTCCGCTGGCGGCGGTTCTCGGCGATCCCGAAGTCCGCCGCTTCTATCCGACGATTGCAACGCCGGGGCAGGCCCGGGCACAGCTGGAATTCTCGATCGAGAAGCAGGCCGCCGTCGGCTTTCACTTCGGCGCGGCCGAGCTCAGATCGACCGGCCAGTTCGTCGGCCTCGTCGGGATCGGCTACATCCCGGACGAAACGCGCGCCGCCATTCGTGGCCAGCCGGCCGTCGAGATCGGCTGGCAGTTCGACAAGGCGTTCTGGGGACAAGGCTTTGCCCCCGAGGGGGCTCGCGCCTGGCTCGACTATGGCTTTACGACGCTCAAGCTGCCGGAGATCGTGGCCTTCACCTTTACTGGCAATGTGCCCAGCCAGCGCGTCATGGCAAAGATCGGCATGGTGCGCGATGCGGACGCCGACTTCGAGCATCCAAAGCTGGCGCCAGGTCACCCGCTGCGAGCGCATGTGGTGTACCGGATCAGCAATCCGGCGCTCGGCGCATGAGGATCGAAACGGACCGTCTGCTGCTGCGCCCCTGGGAGGCGGCCGATCACGAAGCCTGGGCTGCCATCAACGCCGATCTCGAGGTCCGCCTCTACTATTGGCCCTCGATCCAGAGCCGCGGCGAGTCCGACGCGGTCATCGTGGCCTGCCAGCAAGCCCTCGATGAGCACGGATTCGGCTTCGTGGCGGTCGAGCGGCAGGCGGACCGTGCGCTGATCGGCGGCATCGGCTTCTCGTGGACCGACGAAGAGCTTCCCGGCGGCCGCCAGATCGAGATCGGCTGGATCTTCGGGCAGCAATACTGGGGCCAGGGTTACGCCTTCGAAGCCGCCAGCGCCTGCCTTGCGTGGGCGCCCGGCTGGCTGCCGACTGCGCGGGTGGTCGGCTATACCTCCGAGATCAACACGCCGTCGCGGCGGTTGATGGAAAAGCTCGGGATGCGGCGTGATCCGGCCGAGGATTTCGACGATATCACGGTGCCGGAGGGCAATCCGCTCCGGCCGCACGTGCTGTATCGGCTCGAGTTTTAGCTTAGCCGGACCGCGATGAACCGGCTGGTGCCGGTTGGGTCGACCACCTTGAACAGCACTGCCGGGCGGCCGGCCTCCTTGGCCTGCCCCACCAGTTCGCTCAATTCGTCGACGGTGCCGATTTCCTTCTGGTTCACCTCGGTGACCAGGAGGCCCGGAATAAAGCCCTTCTGATCGGCGTCGCTGCCGCTCTTGACGCTGGTGACGACGATGCCATCCTCCTCCGGCGCGATGCCGAACTCGGCGCGCTTGCCCTCATCGAGCAGCGCAACGTCGAAGCCGACCAGGTTGGGCAGCCCCGGTGGCGGCGCGTCTTCCTCCGTGGCCGTCGGCTCGGGTGCTGGCGCCGGCGCAGGTTCCGGCGTCGCCGGGGCGTTGTTCCTGGCGATCAGCTGCTCGCCGAGTTCCAGCCGGCCCAAAGTGATACTGAGGGTCTGCTCGGTGCCATCGCGCAGGATCTTAACCGGCACGGCCTTCCCCACCTCGGTCTCGGCGACGACGCGTGGCAGGTCGCGCATGCGGGCGATCGGCTTGCTGTCGAACTCGAGGATGATGTCGCCCTCGATCACCTGCCCCTCGGACGGGCCGCCCTTGGTGACGTCGATCACCAGCGCTCCGGCAGTGCTCTTGAGGCCGAGGCTGCTGGCGATATCCTCGCTGACCTCCTGGATGCCGACGCCGAGCCAGCCACGGCGGGTTTCGCCGAACTCCGCGAGCTGATCGATGACTGGCCGTGCCAGGTTCACCGGCACGGCAAAGCCGATGCCCAATGACGAGCCGCCGCGCGCAATGATGGCAGTGTTGATGCCGACGACCTTGCCGTCCATGTCGAACAGCGGGCCGCCCGAATTGCCCTGGTTGATCGTCGCGTCGGTCTGGATGAACTGGTCGTAGGGGCCGGACTGGATGTCGCGGTTGCGGGCCGAGACAATGCCC
>NZ_LAJE02000025.1 GCF_000970465.2 Devosia insulae DS-56 | reverse complement strand
GAGCGCTCGTCGGGAGCGTCAGAGGAGTATAGGAGACAGCCCTCCACCAGCGTCGCTGGTCCCCCTCCCCCGCCGCGCGGGGGAGGATTACCGAGAGTCCTCAGCCACCTAATAATCGCTCTCGTAGAACACGCCGAAGCTCGAATCCCCGTCGGTCCCGGTCGAGACCTTGGCCCGGATATCCTTGGTGATGTCGAGGTTGACCGTCACCCGCGAATTGCCGTCCGCCCCGGCCTGCACGCCCAGATAGATGTTGTCCTGGAGGTAGGCGCCGGCCTGCACCGCGAGGCTGCCGTCTTCGTTGGTGACGACGTCGAGATCGTCGAGCCCGGCCTTGGCGCGGAGCGAGTCGACCAGCGAGCCGCCGCCACCGCCGGCCAGTTCCGCGGCGGCGCCGGCGAGCTTGGCCAACTGGATCGGCGTCAGTTCACCCATCGCGCGCCTGAACAGCAGTCGTGACAGCACTTCGTCTTCCGGCAGCGCCGGGTTGGAGCTGAAGCCGATATCGAGCTCGGAGACGCGACCGGTGACATTGACGAATACCGTGATGCCATCGCCTTGGGTGCGTGCGGTGAAATCGAGGAACGGGTCGAGATCGCCGACCAGTGTTACCGAGCCTTCCTCGAAGGTGACGCGCTGGCCGAGAATGGCGAGCCGCCCGCGATTGAGCTGGAAGCCGCCGACCGGCCGGATGTCGTTGACCGAGCCGGTGAGCCGCACCGAGCCACCGACCTCGGCATCCAGCCCGCGACCGCGCACAAAGATCTGGTTGGGCGCGCTGACATTGACGTCGAGCTGCACCACCGAGGGCCGCCGCTGCGGCAGCGGTGCGCCGGACGCCGTGACGGCGGCGCGCTTCAGCGTCACCAGAACCGGCTTCGGCGCATAAATGTGCTTGGCGTCGATGATCGTCCCGGCGGCGCCGAGCGAATCCGGGATGGTGATATCGGCCTTCTCGATCATCACATTGCCCGACAGGGTCGGGCTGGCGTCGAGCCGCCCCCTGAGCGCCAGGTCACCCGATACGGTGGCGACGAACATATTGCCATCGGCATAGCGCGCCGAGTTGAGCCGCACCGCGATATCGGCCGGGTTGCCCGCGCCGAGCCCCACCGAACCGCCAACCGACAGTGACCCGCCGGTGGCGAGCCCGGCCGTCAGGCTGTCGATATTGATGCGGTTGCCGGCGAGGCTGGCGCGGCCGGTAATATCAACCAGCCTGAGGTTCAACACCGGATCGATATAGCCCGAGCCGCTGGTCGAAACCGTGCCGGCAAACTGCGGCGCGCTGAGGCTGCCGGTCACCCGCGCATTGAGGTTGGCGGCGCCGCTGAGCTGGCCACCACGATCGGCGACGAAGCGGTTGCCGAGCGCCAGCGGCGCCGAGCCCTGCACCTCGATCGCAAGTCCACGTCCATTGAGCGGTACCCGGCCGTTGGCCGTCAGCCGCAACCCGCCGGCGCCCTGCGCCGAGGCGGTTTCCAGCACCAGTGTCTGTTTGGCAAAGCTGCCGCCCCCGGAGAACTGCATCGGCGTAATGCCGAACTCGCTGATCGCCGCAGCGGAAACGCCCGAGCCGGAAATGCTGAAGCTGGCAGCCGGATCGGCGGCCGAGCCGGTGATCCGGCCGCTGCCATTGAGCGTGCCGGCAAGGCCGAGGTCGGGCGCAATGGCATTGGCGATCGACAGCGGCAGGGCCTCAACGTCGAGCGCGATATCGAGCTTCGCGCCGGCGCTGCCGGTCGCCGAGATCCGTCCGCCGCCGACATCGAGCTGCACCGCGTCGAGGCGGACCGTGTCGCCGGCAATCGCCAGCGCCGTCGGCTGCAAGAGGCGGGCCCGCAGCTGTCCCTGGTTGAGCTCGGCCCGCTCGAGCGCCAGCCGA
Organism: Devosia insulae DS-56; assembly: GCF_000970465.2. Classification (GTDB taxonomy): domain Bacteria; phylum Pseudomonadota; class Alphaproteobacteria; order Rhizobiales; family Devosiaceae; genus Devosia_A; species Devosia_A insulae. Next base: position 10,162 of record NZ_LAJE02000025.1, on the reverse strand, counting down.
TAGCCCGCCTCGAGCGGCGCGAGGCTGCCAACCAGCGCCACATTGGTGCGGTTGGCCAGCGCCGCCGTGAGGTCGAACGCGGTAGCATCGCCGGTGCGCGAGGCTTGCGCCTGCAGTGTATCCACAGTGATGCCGCCGGCGGCGATAGCTCGGCCGTTGACGGTGCCATCGATGGCTGGCACGCCGAACAGGTCCGACACCGAAGCACGGATCTCGGCGGCGCCGATCTCGATGTCGGAGGTCGCGAGTTTGGCGATCGAGCCGATAATCTCGGCATTCTGCTTGCCGCCAGCCGGCGTCAGGGTGATCGAGGCATCGGCACTGCCGGTGGCTTCGACCAGCAGCAATGCCGCAGCCGTCGTGACATTGGGCGAGGCGAGCTTCAGCGCCCCGGTCAGCAGCCCATCGGCATCCTGCACCACGTCGCCGGTCACCAGCGTCGGGCCGGCCTCGAAGCGCAACCCTGTCAGCCGTTTGGTCTTGGCGTCCACTGCAACGTCGCCGGCCAGCGCCACGCGGAATCGTTCGAGGAACGCATCGCCCTTCAGTTGTCCGGTGAGCGTGCCGTCCTCGGCGAGCTGCCCGGTGAAACCGAACGCCGCGTCCGTGAGCGTCTTGCCGGCCAGCGCGCCGCTTGGCACTTTCGCCGCGATATCCAGCGCGATGGCGCCCTTGCCCCGCGCCGTGCCGGTGAGCGTCAGCGCGCCCTTCGCCTGGTCGGAAACCAGCGCCAGGTCGGCAAGCGCGGCACTGAAGCTGAAATCCGCCGCGCCGGTGGCGAAGCTGCCATCGGCGGCGATCTGCACATTGTCGTTGGCGATGCGGAACGCTTCCGCCTCGAGCCCCTCTGCGGTGCGCGCCACGCGGCCGCTGAGCTTTACCGTGCCCTCGAGCACCTGGTCGAGCGCCGGCTCCGACAGCGCCAGGTTTTCCGCGGTGCCGTCGAGCCGCAGGTTGAAGCCGCCGATCAGCGGGCTGACCGTGCCGGTGGCGGTCAAGTGCATGGCGCCATCGAGGTCGCGCCCGGCGACGCCCGAGAATGGCGCGATCGAGCTGGTCTCGATCGCCACCTGGCCGTCGAACACATTGTCGTCGATGGTGCCGGCTGCACCGAGGCTCAGCGCCTTGCCGACCAACCGGAACTGCGCCAGCTGCAGCGGCTCGCCCGCATTCCATAGCCCGGCGAGCCCGAGCCCGGCGCTGTCGCCCAAAGCCGCCTGCACATCGGCATCGGCGGAAACGATCCCCGAGACCATGCCATCGGCATTGAAGGTCAGCCGGCGGCTCGCGGGGTCCTCAAGGTTGCTGGCAACTCCATTGCCGCGCAGCGTCACCTCGCTCGCCTTGAGCCCGCCATTGGCAAAACCGTTGGCGACGAGGTCGGCCGACCATTCGTCGCTGCCCGCGCCGCCGAAATCCACCTTGAGCGTGGCGCTGTCGATGCTGGTCGCGGCGCCCGGCGCCGGCAGGATGACGCGATTGCCGGCGGGATCGGCGATGGTCGCCGCGAGGTTCAGCCGGCTGAGGAAGCCGTCTGCCGTGGTGGTTCCCGAGGCTTCGAGCCCCAGTTGCCCGCCGCTGAGCTTCAGCCCCGAAATCTCGACGCCACCGGCCGAGCGCAGCAGCGCCGAGGCCTTGAGCGAGGTCTCTGCCCCGAAGAACGGCTGATAGGCCGGCGCCACCAGCATGCCGATCGGCCCGCCGAGATCGGCATCCACCGCCATGCCTTCGGGCTTCTGGACGATCGTCGCCAGTCCCTCGAGCGCCCGCTGGCCGCCGGCATCGAGCGTCATGGTGGTCCGGAGGTCGGCGACCAGGCCGGAGCCGTTGACCGCCAGCGCCATCTCGGGCTTGCCCTCGATATTGAGGAGGTTGGCGAGAATGCCGTTCGGCGGCTCGGTCAGCGTCACCCCGACATCGATGCTGTTGTCGGCCCGCTTGTAGGCGACGGCGACATCGAGCTTACCGCCCGGCCCGTCGAGCCGCACGATATTGAGCGCGGTATCGAGCGAGCCGCCTTCCAGCCGGAATCTGCCGTCAACCGAGATTTCCGAGCCGAGCCCGAAGACGTTCGCGCCGAACGTCACCTTGGGCACGCTCAGCTTGTCGAGCTGGATCGCCACCGGGAAATCCGGGATCGCCAGCGGTGCCGCTTCCGGCGCCGGCAGGTTCGGATCGCCGCTCGGGATGGCGTTGCGCAGATACTCGATGCTGTCGGCGGTGAGCGCCCGCACCAGCAGGCGGCCGGTGAACAGCGCCCCCTGGTCCCAGTCGATTGCGGCGTTGTTTACCCTGAGCCACACCCCCTCCTTGTCGGAGATGGTGACCTCGCGGATCGAGGCGGTCGAGGATAGCGCGCCATCGATGTTGGAGATGCGGATCTGCCGCTCGGGGGTCGACAGTTGGCCTTCGACGAAGCCGACGAACCAGTCCTTCTGCTGCTCGGCCGTCATCTGGCCCTGGTCCTGCGCGACCAGCGGCATCGCGGCCAGAAGGCCGAAGCCGAGCATCATGCCGGTGGCGAGGACCCGTTTCAAAACGCCTGTCCTATGCCGACATAGAGGGCGTAATCCGGATCGCCCGGCCGCTTATTGAGCGGCACCGCCACATCGAGCCGCAGCGGCCCGAGCCCGGTATAGTAGCGAACGCCGGCGCCGACACCGAGGCGCAGCTGGTCGAAGCCCGGGAACTCCTCGGCTGCGACATAGCCGCCATCGACGAAGGCGACGATGCCGATATCGTTGGTGACCTTGTAGCGCGCCTCGAGCGAGCCCTCGATCAGGTACTTGCCGCCGGTGACGGTATCGCCGGGACCATCGACGCCGATGCTCTTGAAACCATAGCCGCGCACCGAACCGCCACCGCCGGCAAAGAACAGCCGATCCGGCGGGATTTCATCGATCGCCGGCCCGACCAGCGCCCCGACCTTGGCGCGGCCGGCCAGCACCAGTTGCTTGTCGCCCATGACGCTGAGGTAGCCACGTACCTCGGCGGTCGTCCGGAATGCCGGGTTGCCATAGTAGAACTCGTAGAATGGCTCCGCCGTCACATTGACGTAGAACCCTTCGGTCGCATCCTGGGGGTTGTCGCGCGCATCCCAGATCAGCCCTCCGGTGAGCCCGGCCAGCGAGAAGTTGCGGGTGCCGAAATCGTCCTCGAACAGCGAGCGTTCGTAGAAGGCCGAACCATCGAGCGTCAGCTGGTCGAACAGGTACTGCGTCAGCCCCACCCGCGCCGAAGCCGAGGTCTCGGTATAGGCCGGCAAGACGCTGCGCTCGGCCGACACCGCCGCCACCAGATCGTTGTCCGGGTTGAGAAACCCGGGCTTGGTGAAGGTGCCGCCAAAGGCGTAGTCGAACTCTTCGGTGGCGATCGGCCAGTTGATGCCGGCGACCTTGGCGTCAAGCCTGAGCCGCTCGGCCCGCCCGAACAGGTTGCGCCACAGGTGGAAACCTTCGATGCCCAGCCCGTCGATGGTCGAGTAGGTGGCGCCGACGCCGAAGCGCCGCTCCGCCTGCTCTTCGACGATGACGTTGAACGGCAGCACCCCGTCATTACCGATGGCGCCTGCCGCCTCGATCCGCATGGCGCGGAACACGTCGAGCCGCGCCAGCCGCTTTTCGGCCCGCGCGATATCGTCGGGGTCGTAATCGGCGCCGGCGATCAGCCCGGTCTGCTGCGCGACGAAATCAGGATCCATGCGGTTCGTCCCGCTGACCCCCACAGGCCCGACCGTCGCATGCCGTCCCGGCGCCACGGTGATGGTGACATCGACGGTGTCGCGTCCGTGGTCGGCGACCACTTGCCGGTCGACCACCGCCGCCTCGGCATAGCCCTGCTGCCGCCAGGCATCGACGGCCAGTTGCTCGGCCCGCCCGACCACCGTGGCTCTCGCCACGAGGCCGGCGCCGAACCCGGCAATCTCGGGCTGCTCCACCACGTCGCCGGTCTCGCTGGCGACGGGGGCGCGGTTGGTGATCTTGACGTTGCCGAAGCGGAACAACGGGCCGGCATCGACCTTCAGCACCACCACCACCGGATCGGGCAGGTCGGCATCGACCGGCAGGTTTGCCGCTTCCTTGCCGCCGACCAGGATGCTGATCGCCCCGCCGTAATAGCCCTGGTTGTAGAGCGCCGCGAGAATGCGCCGATAATCGCTGCGCGCCCTGGCGAGCAGCCCGGCCGCGCCGGAAGCCGGCGTCGCCTGGTCGGCGATCAGCGCCGAGGCGCCGCGGATGGCATTCGCCACGTCACCGGTCGCCGTGGTTTCAAGTGTTGCCGTGTAGGTTTGCGGATCGCCGATCACCGCATCGGCGTCGATCTCGCTCTGATCCTCGAACAGCTTGATGCCGAAGAACTCAAAGGCCGACGCGCCCGGCACCAGCAATGGCGCCAGGGCCAGCATGGCCAGACCGATTCTTACCCGCCGCTGTAACAGTCCCGACTACCCCTGCCCTCGGCTGCCCGGAAAACTCACCCCGCCCGTGGCCCGGGCAGCTGCTGTGGTGAGCTCCGGCCGACCCGCCGTTGCCCGATGGGATACGTCCCATCAAATGTCGCAAGCCCAAGCAACCGTCAAAGGGCGGCGACTATGAGGCGATAATGCGGCATCCACGATCACGACACGCGCCTAACTGGCTGTCGACGAACGCGTAATAGCCGCTTCTGCGGCACCTCATTATCGTCGGAGAAGAGTAAATGGGAGGTCAAGCATGCGCATCGTCGATACCCACCTGCACCTGGTGCACATGGATCACTTCACCTACCCCTGGCTTGGCGGCGCCGGCGCGCTGAACCGCGCCTGGCCGGCCGAAGCCTTTGCGGCTGAAGCACAAAAGCTCGGTATCGAGGCCGCCTTGCACATGGAGGTGGATGTGGCCGAAGCCGACATGGAGGCCGAAACCCGCTACGCCCTCGAGGTAAATCCGCTGGTCGTCGGCGCCATCGCCGCGTGCCGCCCCGAGAGCCCGGATTTCCCTGGATATCTCGACCGCCTCGCCGCGCTCAAAGGCGTCAAAGGTTTTCGCCGCATCCTCCACACCTCACCCGATGAGCTGAGCCAAGGCCAGCTGTTCCGGGCCAACCTCCGTCGCCTCGCCGACAGGCACCTGCCCTTCGACCTCTGCGTGCTCAGTAAGCAACTACCGGTCGGCCGCGCGCTGGTCGAAAGCTGCCCCGAGGTGCAGTTCGTGCTCGATCACTGCGGCGTCCCCGATGTGGCCGCCCAGGCGCTCGACCCGTGGCGGCGCGAGATCAAGGCGCTGGCAGCGCTGCCCAACGTGGCGGCCAAGATTTCCGGCATCGTCGCCTATGCCGGGCCGGACTGGACCACCGCCACGCTCCGCCCCTTCGTCGAGCACATCATCGAAAGCTTCGGCTGGGATCGCGTCGTCTGGGGCTCCGACTATCCGGTGCTGACCCTCACCGCCGACCTCGCCCGCTGGGTCGCTGCAACCCAGGAGATCGTCGCCGGCGCCAGCCCGGACGAGCAGGCGAAACTCTTCCACCGCAACGCCGAGAGAATCTACCGTCTCTGATATATCAGCGTTGCCCAAACAGCCCATATGTGAAATACCCATTCACATAAGAATGGTCGAGGTGAGGAGCAGGTGAGCATCGACGTCGGAGCCCTCAGGCAAAGCTGGCCCCAGCCGGGTAACCCCAGACCGATCGTCATCATCGGCGCCGGCGGCATCGTCACCGATGCGCATCTGCCGGCTTACCGGCTCGCCAACCTGCCGGTGGCGGGTGTGTTCGACCTCGATGCCGGCCGCGCCAGGGCCGTCGCCGAGAAATGGGACACCCGCGCCTTCGCCTCGCTCGATGAGGCGATCGCCACGCCCGATGCGGTCTATGACCTCGCCCTGCCCCCCGCTGCCCATCTCGACGTGCTGCCGAAGCTGCCCGATGGCGCCACCGTGCTGTTGCAGAAGCCGATGGGCCGCGACCTCGCCGAAGCCACCGCCATCCTGAACCTCTGCCGGGCCAAGTCGCTAAAAGCCGCGGTCAACTTCCAGCTTCGCTTCTCGCCGATGCTGCTGGCCGTCGCCGATGCGCTGCAGCGCGGCTGGCTCGGCCGGCCGATCGATGTCGAGGTGCACCTCAGCCTCGTCACCCCCTGGCAGCTGTTCCCGTTCCTCGTCGGCATGCCGCGGGTCGAGATCGCGGTGCACTCGATCCACTATCTCGACACGTTGCGGGCGCTGCTGGGCAACCCCACCGGCGTCCATGCCCGCACGCTCGGTCATCCCTCGACCACATTGGCCCAGACCCGCACCTCGGCGCTGTTCGATTTCGCGCCCGACCAGCGCGTCACCTTCTCGATCAATCACAACCACGATTTCGGCCGCCGCTTCCAGGATGCGAGCTTTCGCATCGAGGGCACCGAAGGGGCCGCCATGGTGAAGCTCGGCCTGCTGCTCAACTACCCCGAGGGCGAACCGGACGAACTCTGGATCACCCGTCGTGATGATGACTGGACCCAGGTGCCGTTGCAGGGCCGTTGGTTCCCGCACGCCTTCATCGGCACGATGAGCAACCTGCAGCGTTACGCTGCCGGTGAGGACGACCGCCTCGTCACCTCAGTCGAGGACGCCTGGCACACCATGGCGCTGGCCGAAGCCGCCTTCGAGTCCGCCGCCCTGCCCGCCACCCCTGTGAGGTCATCCCCATGAGCACGCCAACCGTCGGTGTTCACTCGACCAACCCGACCACCATGCCCAGCGAGCACGCCCGGCTGCCGGTGTGGAACGCCGAGAACTGGTTCTACGAGGACTTCGAGGTCGGCCACAAAATCCGTTCGCTCCGCCGCACCATCTCGGAGGGCGAGAGCATGCAGTTCAACGCGCTGGTCACCGACATGCACCCCTATGTGGCGGATGAGATCTTCGCCACCACCGAAGGCCAGTTCGGCCGCCGCCTCGTCGCCGGCGCCTTCGTCTTCTCGGCCGGGCTGGGGCTCGTCGCCACCAACTGCATCAACGCCTTCAGCTACGGCTACGACAAGCTGAGGTTCATCAAGCCGACCTTCATCGGCGACACCATCTACGCCATTCGCACCAACATGGAAAAACGCCCGAAATACAAGGAGCTCGGCCTGATCCGCGCCAGCTACGAAGTGTTCAAGGGCGAAGGCGAACTGGTGCTCTACTGCGAGCACCTGCAGACCGTGAAGTACCGCAACCCAGCCGATTTCGAAGGGCAGGCTCGCGACAGCGGCCAAACAGCAAAGACCGCCGAGAAATGACCAGCCTCCCTCTCGACGGCGTGCTCGTCGTCGATCTCTGCCAGTTCCTCTCCGGCCCTTATGCCTCGCTGCGCCTGCAGGATCTGGGCGCGCGCGTCATAAAGATCGAACGCCCCGATGGCGGCGACCTGAGCCGCCGGCTCTATCTCAGTGACACCGAGATCGGCGGCGACTCGACCATCTTTCACGCCATCAACCGCAGTAAGGAGAGCCTGGCGCTCGACCTCAAAAACCCCGATGACATCGCCGCGCTCCGAAAGCTGCTCGGCCAGGCCGATGTGATGCTGCAGAATTTCCGCCCCGGCGTCATCGAGCGCCTCGGCCTCGATTATGACAGCGTCAAAGCGCTCAACCCGGGCATCGTCTATGCCTCCATAACAGGTTATGGCGACGAGGGGCCCTGGGTGCAGCGCCCCGGCCAGGACCTCTTGGCGCAGGCCCGCTCCGGTGTCATGTGGCTCAACGGCGATCACGATCAGGGTCCGGTGCCGTTCGGCCTCGCCATCGCCGACATGCTGGCCGGCGCCGCGGTGGCACAGGGCATTCTCGCCTCGCTGGTGAAGAAGGGGCGCACCGGACAAGGCGCACACGTGGAAACCAGCCTTCTCGAAGCGCTGGTCGATTTCCAGTTCGAGGTGCTGACCACCCATTTGAACGATGGCCGGCGCACCCCGAAGCGCTCCGGCTTCCGTTCGGCTCACGCCTATCTCTCGGCGCCTTACGGCGTCTACCCCACCGCCGATGGCTGGCTCGCCCTCGCCATGACCCCGCTCGGCAAGATCCGCGACCTGCTCGACCTGCCGGCGCTCGACGCCTTCGCCGCCGATCCCAAAAGCTGGTTCGGCGCCCGCGACGAGATCAAGCGCATCATTGCTGAGCGCCTCGCGACCCGCACCACCGCCGCATGGCTCGCGATCCTCGAGCCCGCCGATATCTGGTGCGCCAAGGTGCTGGAATGGCCCGAGCTCCTGGAGAACGAAGGGTTCAAAGCGCTCGATATGTTGCAGACCGTCACGCGCGACGATGGCGTCTCCATCCTCACCACCCGCTCGCCGCTCCGCATCGACGGCCAGCGCCCCCAGACGTATCGCGCCGCCCCGCTGATCGGCGAGCAGAGCGCAGAGATCCGCAAGGAGTTCGGCCTGTGACTATCCTGAAGGGCATGACCTGGAGCCACCCGCGTGGCTATGACCCGATGGTGGCGACCGCCAAAGCCTGGGCCGAGAAAACCGGCGTCACCATCGAGTGGGACAAGCGGAGCCTCCAGGATTTCGAGTCCTTCCCGGTCGAGGAACTGGCCCGCCAATACGACATGATCGTCATCGACCACCCGCATGTCGGCCAGATCGTTGCCGAGAACTGCCTAACCCCGCTCGACATCCCCGGCCGCGAGACCGAGCGGCAGGCGCTGGCCGAAGGCTCGGTCGGCCAGTCCTACCCGAGCTACACCTATGCCGGGCACCAGTGGGCGTTCCCCATCGATGCCGCGACGCAGGTCATGGCCTATCGCGCCGACCTGATCGAGGCGCCGAAAAGCTGGGACGACGTGGTGGCACTGGCCAAGGTCGGGCGCGTCGTCTTCCCGCTGCTGCCGCCGCACTCGATGATGAGTTTCTTCACGCTGACCGCCAATCTCGGTCAGCCTTGCGCAGTCGAGAACGGCCCGTTGGTCGACACCGCGACCGGCATTCGCGCCATCGAGATGCTGGCCGAAGTTGCACGACACCTCGATCCCGCCGACTTCGCCATGGACCCCATTACCGCCTCCGAGGCGATGGCGCGTCCGGATGCCAGGCTGGCGCTGATGCCGCTCGGTTATGGTTATGTCAGCTACGCCATTCCTGGCTTCCGCCCGCAGCAGCTGAACTTCGCCGATATCCCGCTGCCCGGCGCCAGGGGTTCGGCCCTCGGCGGCACCGGCATCGCCGTCTCCGCCTTCTCGCAGAACCGGCAGGCCGCCATCGACTATGCCTACTGGGTCGCCTCGGCTGAGGTGCAGCGCAGCCTCTATGCCAGCTCCGGCGGCCAGCCCGGCCATGCCACCGCCTGGGAAGACGAGGCGGTGAACGCCGCGACCGGCAATTTCTATCGCGGCACCCGCCAAACCCTCGAGGGCGCCTATGTCCGCCCGCGGCACCATGGCTACATGGCGTTCCAGGACGCCGCATCGCAGCGGCTCAATGCCGGCTTGCTGGCGCGTGAGGCGCCCGCGACCATCCTCGCCTATCTCGATCGGCTGTTTCGGGAGAGTTTCTGATGGAGCGCCCACGCCACTTCGAAGACTATGTCGTCGGCGAGGTGCGCAAAACCAGCGGCCGCACCATCACCGAGACCGACTTCGTCGTCCATGCCGGCCACACCGGCGATTTCTTCCCGCACCACATGGACGCCGAGTTCATGAAGAGCTCGGAATTCGGCCAGCGCATCGCCCACGGCACCATGACCTTCGCCATCGGCATCGGGCTGACGGCGACGCAGATCAATCCGCTCGCCTTCACCTATGGCTACGAACGCCTGCGCTTTCCCAAACCGGTATTCATCGGCGACACCATCCACACCGAGCTGACCATTGCCGGGCTCGATGACGACCCGAAGCGCCCGCAGTATGGGCGCGTGACCGAAGAGGTGCGGGTGCTCAACCAGCGCGGCGAGACGGTGCTGGCGTGCGATCACATCTATCTGGCGCAGCGGCGGGGGTAGCGCGCTTGGCTCCCCTCACCCCGCGGCGAGGCCTTCGGCCTCTCCGCCGCCCTCTCCCCAGAGGGGCGAGGGGGCGATAGCCGCGCGGACAGCGCCACAACGTCCCCTCTCCCCTCTGGGGAGAGGGTCAGGGTGAGGGGTAGGCAAGCGCGCTAAAGCTCCGGCCGCAGCAACGGCGCCGGGCCATCTGCCGCCCGCACCCAGGGCGTGTCATAG
>NZ_LAJE02000024.1 GCF_000970465.2 Devosia insulae DS-56 | reverse complement strand
TCGCCTCGCATGTCCAGCGCGACGCCTTCCTCTACGCTTTCGTCGATAGCTACAACAAAACCCGCCTCAGGTGCCTCGACTACAAGGCACCAGCCGAGGCCCTCGCCAACCTCACGGGACACAACACGTAGGCGGGGACCCAGTGCGATCCCTCAGCGTCAACGGATGATGCGGCATCCCACTAGGTTCCCGCCTTCGCGGGAATGACGCCGGTGGGTTGGGCAATTGGTGACGATCAACTCGCGAGCAGCAGCGGCTTCTTCATCTTCACCTGCAGCCCCTGCCCGACCTTGCGCTCGAGGTAGCCGGCATAGAGCGACAGCGGCCAGCACAGCATGAAGTAGATCAGCGACACCGTGCCGAACACCAGCACCGGCTGGAAGGTGACGGTGTTCACCTGCGTGGCGGCGCGGGCCAATTCGGTGAGGCCGATCAGCGAGGCGACCGAGGTGGTCTTCACGATCTGCACCATGAAGCCGACGGTGGGCGGCAGCATCAGCCGCACCGCCTGCGGCAGGATCACCAGCCGAAGCGTTGGCAGGAAGCGGAAGCCGAGCGCGGTCGAGGCCTCCCACTGGCCCTTGGGCACCGCATCGATCGAGCCGCGGAAGATTTCGCCGAAGAAGGCGCCGCCATTGAGCGAGAAGGTGATAGCGGCGGCGGCCCAGGGGTCGGGCCGGAAGCCGAGCAGCGACGAGCCGTAATAGGCCATGAACAGCTGGATCAGGATCGGCGTGCCCATGAAGAACTGGATATAGCCGGCCGCCAGCCAGCGCAACGGAGGCAACGGGGCGACGCGCAGCGCCGCGACGGCGAGGCCGATCACCCCGCCGCCGGCAAAGGCGATCAGCGCGAGGAGAATGGTCCAGCGCGTCGCCATGATCAGGAACATCAGCTCGTTGGGGCCGAAATCGCGGAGGCTCATTTCAGCTCTTCCAGCGGAACAACAGGCGGCCGATGCCGGCGAAGATCAGGCTCGCCGCCTGCACCAGGACGAAATAGATCACCGCGATGACGATGTAGACCTCGAAGCTGCGGAAGGTCTCCATCACCAGGTTGTTGGCGATGGCGGTGAGTTCTTCGGCGGCAATGGCGCCGACGATCGAGGTGCCCATCAGTTGCAGGATGAACTGCGCCGAGAGCGCCGGATAGACGGCGCGGACCGCCGGCACCAGAACGACATGACGGATGATGCGGTAGCTGCTGAGCCCCAGCGACTTTGCCGCCTCGATCTGGCCCACCGGCACCGACTGCACGCCGGCGCGGAGGATCTCGGTGGCGTAGGCTCCGAGGTGAATGGAGAGCGCGAAGATCGCCGCGGTGCTGCTCGAGAATTTCAGCCCGATCAGCGGCAGCGTGAAGAAGACAAAGTAGAGCTGGATCAGCAGCGGCGTGTTGCGGATCAGCTCGACATAAGCGGCGATCGGCCAGGATACCCAGCGCGGCCCGAAGCTGCGGCCGATAGCCCCAAGCGTGCCGATGATGGTGCCGAACAGGATCGACAGCACGGCGAGCTGGATCGTCTGCCCGACGCCGACGAGCAGCCGGTCGAGATGGATGAGGACCGGTCCGAATTGCAGGGCCGTTTGCATGCGCGTCCTGTCGAAGTCGATGAAGTTGGCGGGGCCGCTGTGTCGGCCCCGCCCACGAGATGAGCGCGATCAGAAGACCGGCAGGGCCGGCAGCGGCTGGTTGCGGTACTTCATCGACAGCGCCTCGAGCACGCCATCGGTCTTCTGGGTGAACAGCCAGGTGTTGATCCACTGGCGCAGGTTGTCGTTACCCTTGGCGACGCCGATGCCGAAATAGAAGGTCTTGAGAATGTACTTCTGCTCGAAGTCGTCGCCGTTCTGCGCCTTCTTCAGGTAGATCTCGCCGTAATCGCCGCCGCCCATGGCGTCGATCTGGCCCGAGACCATGGCCTGCAACAGCGACGAGTAATCGTCGAAGCGCAGGATCTCGATGCCCGGGTTGGCTTCGGCGGCCGCGGTCAACAGGCCATCTTCACCGGTGCCGCGGGTCAGGCCCACCTTCTTGCCGACGAGATCGGCGTGGCTCTTGATCGCCGTGCTCTTGGGCGCGATCACCACTGCCGACTGGCCGGCATAGGGGATCGAATAGTCGATCTGGATGGCGCGGGCCGGGGTGATCGAGAAAATCGAGATCACCACGTCGACCTGCTTGGTGAGCAGCGACGGAATGCGGCCCGGTGAAGTGACGGTGACGAATTCCACCGGCACGCCCAGCGCCTCGCCCATCTTGTTGGCGACTTCGATGTCGAAGCCGGTCGGCTTCAGGTCGGCATCGAGGAAGCCGTAGGGTGGCGTGGTGGTATCCACGGCAACGATCAGCTTGCCGCGCGCAATGATTTCATCGACGGTCTGCGCCGTAGCGGCGACCGGCAGCATGGCGCAGAGCGCCAGTGCCAGCGCGGCCAAAACGAGCTTCAATCTATTTGGCATGTGTTCCCTCCCAGATGCCCAAAAGCGCCAAGTCGTCCCCGTCGTCCGGTGGCGCAGAGCCGCCGACGGCGCAGTCACGTGTCCCGACGATCGATATCGAGCCCTCTACTCCGCCCCTCAGCGAAGCATCCTCCGACGGACTTCGTCCGTTTCTTATAATGGTATGCTATTATAATCTTTGTGAGGCGTCTATGCTGCTAACGGCTGTACAAATGCATAGCTGAGGTTGTGCAAACTGCACGACCGGGCGAACACTGATACCGGTACCAGCGTTTGTCAACTGGCACTGATTTCGGCTAACTGCGGCGGGCGCGGAGAACCGGCGCCGAGGAGCGAGCATGATCTACGAGTTGCGCATCTACACCACCCTGCCCGGCAAAATGGCCGACCTGCAGCGGCGGTTCGAGGACCACACGCTTGGGATCTGGAAGCGGCATGGCATCGAGCAGGCCGGGTTCTGGACCACGGCGATCGGCAACTCGAACAACGACCTCACCTACATGCTGCGCTGGAACTCTCTGGCCGAGCGCGAGACCAGGTGGGCGGCGTTCATGGCTGACCCGGAGTGGCAGGCGGCACGCAAGGCGTCGGAAGAGAACGGACCGCTGCTCGCCAATGTGTCGAGCCAGCTGCTGACGCCGACGAGTTTTTCTAGTGTGAAGTAGGACCCAGTCCTTTCCTGACCCACCGGTCGTCATCCCGACGAAAGTCGGGACCTATTGCTCGGGCGGTTGGGCAAACTGTGGTCGTGCCGGTCCATCACGGCAGGGTCGGAGGGATCGAGCTCGTCGAGCACTCTGCGCACTGGGCCCCGGCGTTCGCCGGGGTGACGGCCGGTGGAGTGGAGGGGACCAAGAAAGCCCCCCTCACCGATATACCGGCAACCAATTGCCGTGCGCTTCGATCAACCGGTCGACCAGGCTCCAGATTTCGTCGAGCGACAGTTCTGCAGCAGTGTGCGGATCGAGCATCGCCGCGTGGTAGATGTGCTCGCGCTTGCCGGTCACGGCCGCGGCGACGGTCTGGCGCTGGACGTTGATCGAGAGCTGCATGATCGAGGCCAGGTGATCGGGGATACGGCCGATGCGGGTGGGCTGGATGCCGTTGCGGTCGACGTGGCAGGGCACTTCCACCACCGCGTCATCAGGCAGGTTCTCGATCAGCCCACGATTGGGGACGTTGCCGTAGATCAGGCCGTTCTCGCCCGTGGTGAGTGAGCGGATGATGCCGGCAGCGTACTCGTTGGATTGTTCCACTTCGAGCGGTGCGTCGCCTTCGAGGTCGTGGCGCAGCTGGTGCCATTCGGCGATCTGTTCTTCGCAGCGATAGAGATACTCGCCGAGCCGGAGGTTGTACTTTTCGAGCAGGTCCTGGCGGCCGCGCTTCAGGAACCACGAGTTGTATTCGGAGAAGTGCACACTCGACTCGGTGACGAAGTGGCCGACCCGCTTCAACAGGTCGAAGCGCACCCGATCGTCATCAGGGATCGGGCCGTGCTGGGCGATGGCCTTCAGCCGCGGATAGAGATCCTCGAATTCGCCGTCGGGCAGCACCTTGCCGAACTTCAGGTAGAAGGCGACGTGGTTGATGCCGGCGCAGAGATAGCTGAGGTCGGCGGGGTTCTCGCCCAGCAGCTCGGCCAGTTGGTGCGAAGTTTCCTGCACCGAGTGGCAGAGGCCGACGGTCTTGATATGCGGGAACTGCTCCTTGATGGCCCAGCAGTTGATGGCCATCGGGTTGACGTATTGCAGCAGCGTTGCGTTCGGGCAGACCTCCTCCATGTCGCGGCAGATGTCGAACAGCACCGGAATGGTGCGGAGGCCGCGGAAGATGCCGCCAATGCCGAGCGTGTCGCCGATGGTCTGGTTGAGCCCAAAGCTGTCGGGCACTTCGAAATCGGTGACGGTCGCCGGCTTGTAGCCACCCACCTGCATCATCAGGATGACGAAATCGGCATCGCGCAGCGCCTCGCGACGGTTAGCTGTCGCCTCGACCTTGAGGTTGCTGAGCCCCAGGGTCTGGCCGATGCGGTTGGCGACGACGTAGGAGGTGGAGAGCCGGGTTTCGTCGATATCGTGGAGGCTGATGGTGGCGTTCTGGAGTGCCGGATTGGAGAGCACGTCGCCGAGAATGGACTGGGCGAAGACCGTGCTGCCGGCGCCGATGAGACAGATTTTGAGCATGCGTTTTTCCTTGATCGTCAAGCGATGCCGAGGGGGTGGTTGGTTACGGATGAGGTCAGGGGTTACTTGATGCCGGTCGCGGCGAACCCCTGGATGAACTGCTTCTGGGCGAAGAAGAACGCCACGATGATCGGGGCGATCGAGATGATCACCGCGGCCATCATCAGCGCCCATTGCGCGCGATAGAGCCGCTGGAACAGTGCCAGCCCGACCGGCAGCGTGGTCTTTTCGAGGTCGGACGGCAGGTAGATCAGCGCGCTGAACAGGTCGTTCCACGAACTCATGAAAGCGAAGATGGCGAGAGCGGCGAGCGCGGGCTTGGCCAGGGGCAGGTAGATGGACCAGTAGATCCGGAACAGGCTCGCCCCATCGAGCCGGGCCGCTTCGAGCAGCTCCAGCGGGATGGTGCGGAAATACTGGCGTAGCAGGAACACGCCGAAAGCGCCGCCGAGGAAGCTCGGCAGATAGAGCGGTACATCGGTGCCGTAGAGCCCGAAGGTTTTGAAGATGATGAACTGCGGGATCACCGTCATCTGGTAGGGCACCATCAGCGTCGCAAGCAGCACGAGGAACAACAGGTCCCGGCCTTTGAAGCGGACGATGGCGAAGACGAAGGCGCCCATCGAGCAGGTGACCACCTGGCCGATGGTCGAGAGCGCGGCGATGCGGAACGAGTTCCAGACCAGGTGCTGGAACTCCATCAGTTCCCAGGCCTTGCCGAAATTCTCGAAGGTGATCTGGCGCGGGATCAGGTCGCGGGTGAACTGGTCGGCCGCCGGCTTCAGCGCCGTCGACACCATCCAGACGAACGGCGCGACCATCAGCACCCCACCGGCGATGAGCACGAGATAAAACCAGAGGTTCTCGCGCAGGTGCTTGGCGAGGAAGGCGGTGGTTGGCAGTTCGGTGGCCGGGGCCGAGGCGGTGACGGCGCTCATCCCTGTTGCCCCCAGCGCTTGTTGAGCCGCGAGTAGATCAGCGTCAGGCCGAGCACGATCACCGCCAGCACCACCGACTGGGCCGAGGCATTGCCCATGCGGAAATAGTTGAAGCCCTCGCGGTAGATGTTGAACACCAGCATGGGCAGGCTCGAGCCGCCATTGCCGGTCTGGGTGAGGATGTAGACGTAGTCGAAGGCCTGGAAGGCGTGGATGGTGCACAGCACCGCCTGGAAGAAGATCGAGGGCAGCAGCATCGGTATGGTGACCGCAAGAAACTGCTGGAAACGGCTGGCGCCATCGATGGTCGCGGCTTCGTAGACATCGCGCGGAATGGCCTGCAGGCCGCCGAGGAAGATGATCATCCCCTCGCCGATGGCGCCCCAGACGTTGACGATCACCACCGAATAGAGCGCCATATCGGAGCCGAGCCAGTGCACCGGATCGCCGCCGAACGTGGTGATGATGGCGTTCAGCACGCCCTTGTCCTTGGAGTAGATCCAGGTCCAGACCAGCCCCACCGCGGTGGGCGACGTGACCACCGGAATGAAGTAGATCAGCCGGAACAGGCTGACGCCGCGGATGCGCTGGTTGAGCAGCACCGCCACCACCAGCGAGATCGACAGCGTCGCCGGCACGTAAATGACGGAGAACAGAGCGGTGTTGCCGAGCGCCTTGAGGAAATTGCGGTTCTCGGGCAGCGCCAGGTAGTTATCGAAGCCGACCCATTTGGCCGGGCTCAAGAGGTCCCATTGAAACAGGCTGATGCCGATAGTGGCGGCGATCGAGCCGAAGGCGCCGAGGGCGAGGCCGAGCAAGGTCGGCAGCAGCAGCACGATCACCCAGAAGCGCTCGGCGCCGCGCGGCGATACTCCGATCTGCGACATCTCAGTTGCCCTCGCCCTGCCCATCAGCATCGTGAGACTAACCCGGGCGGCCGGCAAGCCGGTGGAGGTCGCCCGGGTCCCCTGGCGGGTTACTGGTTGTTGGCGAGCGCCGCGTCGGCGTTGGGCACGATCTCGGCGAGCGCGTCGTCGATGCTCATCTCACCGGTCCACACCAGCGCCAGCGTGTCGCCGACAGCGGCCGACCATTCCTCGTAGCCGCGGAAGCTCGGCTTGGTGTGGGCGTAGGCCAGTGCATCAAGGAATACCTTGTGGCTACCGCGCGCCTTCTGCTCGAGAAACACCGGGCTGTTGGCCACCTTGTCGATCACCGGGATGGCGAAGCCGAGTTCGGTGAGCTTCGATTGGCCTTTCTCGCTGATGACGAACTGCACGAACTTCCAGGCCGCATCCGGGTTGGGCGTCGTAGCGCTGACGACGATGCCGGCGCTGTTGACCAGCGTGGCGCGACCCGCCGGGCCCTTGGGGAACGGCGCCACGTCCCACTCGAAGGCGAGCTCGGAATAGGCCGGCACCACCCAGTGGCCGGAAAAGGTCATTGCCGCAACGCCGGCGAGAAAGCCGTCGCTGCCATAGCTTTCGAGGTCTTCCTGGCTCATCACCGAGCCATCGTTCAGGCGGAAATCGGCGAGGAACTTCCAGGCGTCGGTCGCCGGGGCGTCACCGAGCGTGGTCTTCTTGAAATCCGTGCTGATCGGCGCGCCGCCAAAGCTGTAGACCACCGGGCCCCACATGGGTTCCATGTCCCAGAGCTCAGTGCCGAGCCCCCACTGGTCGGTCTGGCCGTCGCCATCCTTGTCGATGGTCAGTTTTTTGGCGGCAGCGCGGAGGTCGTCGAGGGTCCAGCTGTCATCGGGATAGGCCACGCCGGCAGCGTCGAACATAGCCTTGTTGTAGAACAAGACGATCGTCTGGAAGTCGCGCGGCAGGCCGAAGGTGCCGGCGCTCAGCTGATAGGCGGCGAGCGGGCCGGGATAGACGCCATTGAGCGTCTCGGGGGCGGCCGCGAGATAGGGCGAGAGATCGAGCAGGCTGCCGCGCGACTGCCAGTCCGGGTAAAGCGGCGCATCCATGGCGAAGACGTCGGGCGGGTTGCCGCCGACGGTGGTCACCCGCAGTTTGTCCCAGTAGCTGTCCCAGTCGGAGACCTCGACCTTCACCTTGATGTCGGGGTTGGCGGCCTCGAACTCGTCGACGATCGCCTCCCACACGGCGATCTCCGGTGGATCGCCCCACATCATGTAAGTGAGGTTTGTCTCGGCGAAGCTCGCCGTCGCCGACAATGCGAGCGCGCTGAACGCGGTCGCCGAAAGCAGTGCCTTCATGGTGCTACCCTCCATCTGATCCCTGTGGCCGAAGAGCGCTTTCCCTCTCGCTCTCAGGCCGTCGAGGCACTGTCCGGCAAAGCGGGCGCGTAATCTTCCGAAATTTCGGTGTTATTCTTCCGGAAAAGTAGCGATTGTGACGGTTGTCGTTGCGGGCATCAGGGAGGGACGCCATGCCGAACGCACTGCGCACCACTCCCAGCGACGTGCCGATGTCCGACAACAATGAAGAGATCCTCAGGCACGAGTTCTGCGTCGAGACGCATCTCGCCGACGCCATGCCCGAGAGCCACTGGCACGACCATATCGAGCTGAACTACCTGTGGTCGGGGCAGCTCACCTACCTGATCAACGGGCGCCGGCTGGTGTTGAATGCCGGAGAGCTGGCGATCTTCTGGGCGGCGACGCCGCACCAGGTGGTGGCAGTCGAGGAGCAGCAACGGTTCAGCTGCGCCTATATGCCGTTGTCGTTCTTCCTCAGCCTGCCGCTCGAGCCCGGTTTCCGCCAGGCCATTCTCGATGGCGAGGTGTTCTACAGCCACGAGCACGACGAGGGTGACCGGCACATGTTCGCGCGCTGGACGCGCGAGTGGCAGGATGCCGACACGGCGCGCCGGCATATCCTCGAGGAGGAGGTGCGGCTGAGGGTGCGGCGCCTCTCGTGGTCGCAATCGATCGCCCGGGCCGGTGGACGCGCTCCGGCACCGGCGATGTCGCCCTCGGGTCACCGCGCCGTGGCGATGGCCGAGCGGATGACGCGCTTCATCCACGATCATCTCGACACACCGGTCAGCGTGCGCGACGTGGTGGCGGCATCGGGGCTGCATGCCACCAATGCCGGGGCGGCGTTCCAGAAGGTGCTGGGCATGTCGATCGGCGAGTATATCCGCCGACATCGGCTGCAACACGCGATGCGGCTGTTGGTCGATACCGACATGGAGATCGCCGAGGTGGCGTTCGAGTGCGGCTACACCTCGCTGGCCCGGCTCTATGACGCATTCCAGAAACGACTGGGCAAGACGCCGCGGCACTATCGGCTGGAGTTCCATGAGGGGCGCGGTGCGGCGAAACGGGAAACGGCGCGGCTCGTTCTTTGACGTCAATTCGTCATGGACATGTCATATCACGCCTCGATTTTCGCCCTCCCCCGCGCGGCTGAGTCGCTGCCGCGCCGCCCGCCAGCCCGGAATAACGCCCGTGAACACCACCTTCAGGAATGCCCGCCTCGTCTTGCCCGACGCTGTGATCGAGGGAGAGCTCGGCATCGCCGAAGGCCAAATCACAGCTGTCGGCGAGGCGAGCGGTGGCGCCGAGATCGATCTCGAAGGCGACCTGCTGCTGCCCGGGCTGATCGACCTCCATACCGACAATATGGAGCACCACTTCCAGCCGCGGCCGGGCGTGCGCTGGCCGTCGACGCTCAGCGCCGTGCTGGCGCATGACTGGCAGATGCTGGGCGGCGGCGTCACCACGGTGCTCGATGCGCTGTCGCTGGGCGACTATGACAGCGGCGGGGCGCGCACGGCGATGCTCGACGCGGCGATTACCGGGCTGACCGAAGCGCGCGACGCCGGGCTGGTGAAGGCCAACCACTACCTGCATTTCCGCTGTGAGCTTTCGGACCCGGCGCTGCTCGGCATCGTCGAGCGCCATATCGACAATCCGGCGCTGCGCCTGCTCAGCGTGATGGACCACACGCCTGGACAGCGCCAGTGGCACAACACCCAGCTCTATCGCGAATTCCGCCGCAAGAAGAACTCACAGGTGTGGACCGACGAGGAGTTCGACGCCTATCTCGCCGACCGCCGGGCCGACCAGACCACCTATGTGGTGCCGGGCCGCGCCGCGATCGGCGCGCTGGGCCGGGCGCGCAACCTCCGCATCGCCAGCCATGACGACACGTCCATCGCCGATGTCGAGGAATCCTACGCCGACGGCATCGCGATCAGCGAGTTTCCGACCACGCTGGTGGCGGCGCAGCGGGCGCGCGAACTGAAGATGCAGATCGTCATGGGGGCGCCCAACGTTGTGCTCGGCCGCTCGCACTCGGGCAATGCCAGCGCCGCCAGCCTTGCCGATGCCGGGCTGCTCGACCTGCTCACCTCGGACTATGTGCCGGCGAGCCTGCTGCACGCGCCGTTTATCCTCGCCGGACGCGGCATGCCGCTGCATGAGGCGATCGCCAAGGTCACCGCCAATGCCGCCGATGCCATCGGCATGGCCGATCGCGGCCGGCTGACGCCCGGCCTCAGGGCCGATCTGCTGCGGGTGCGGCTGGTCGGCGACCAGCCGGTGATCCGCGGCATCTGGGTCGGCGGAAAACAGCTCGCGTGAAATGTCGAACGGACCTTAGCCCGCTCGACCAGTTGCGTTGCCAACCGGAAACGAGCAAGCAGGGACCATGACGTTCAACGATGACGAACTGAAGCATTTCGAGGATGTGGGCGCCGAGCTGCCGTCGGGCGGTGTCTCGGCTTATGTGGAGAATGATGGGGCGCAGATCTGGCATGCCAGTTTCGGCTCCGGCACGCCGGTGATCCTCTTGCATGGCGGACTTGGCAATGCCGGCAACTGGCAGCACCAGGTGCAGCCGCTGCTCGATGCCGGCCACCAGGTGGTGGTGGTCGACAGCCGCGGCCATGGTCGCAGCTCGCGTGACGAGCGCCCCTACAGCTACGAGCTGATGGCGACCGACGTCTTCGCGGTGATGGACGCACTGGGGCTCAAGCGGGCGGCCGTCGTCGGCTGGAGCGACGGGGCGGTGATCGGCCTGATCATGGCCGACAAGGCGCCGGAGCGGGTGAGCAGGCTGTTCTACTTCGCCTGTAATGTGGACGACAGCGGCACCTACCCGTTCGAAATGACGCCGGTGATCGGCCGTTGTTTCAACCGGCACGTGAAGGACTATGCGCGGCTGTCAGCGACGCCCGATGCGTTCCAGGGGTTTGCCGATGCGGTTGGGCTGATGCAGCGGACACAGCCGAACTATTCGGCGGCTCAGCTCGAGGGGATCCGGGTGCCGGTGACGGTTGCGCAGAGCGAGAATGAGGAATTCATCCGGCCCGAGCATGCGGCATATCTGGCGCGGACGATTCCGGGGGCCGAGCTGGTGCTGCTGCCTGGCGTGAGCCACTTTGCGCCGTTGCAGCGGCCTGAGGTGTTCAACGCGCAGGTGTTGAGGTTTCTCGGTCGCGTTGGTGCCTAGCCCCGACGGTCCAGTCGTCGCCTCCCTCCCCCTTGAGGGGAGGGATTGAGGGAGGG
>NZ_LAJE02000023.1 GCF_000970465.2 Devosia insulae DS-56 | reverse complement strand
GGAAACCATTAGGCTCAAATGGCATGGCAGGCTCCAAATCAAGTCTCGCAACTCGATTTTATGCCAGATCACCTGGCGGTGCCTGCCTTGCACCACCCCAAACAAACAAAAATCCCGGACACTAGTGCGCGAAAGCGGGGACCTCCGTTTGAGATGGTACCGCAGGCCAGAAAACAGAGGTTCCCGCTTTCGCGGGAATGACCCGGTGGGTGGGGCACGGCCACAACCGGATGCTCGTGACATGACCTAACGCGACGTCCAGCCGCCATCGATGATGAGGGTCTGGCCGGTGATCAGCGAGGCGGCGGGCGAAGCGAGGAAGGCAACGGCGCCGGAGACTTCCCTGGGCTGGCCGACGCGATGCAGCGCGGCGATGCGCTCGACCACATCGTCGCGGAAGCCGGGGCGGCCAAGCGCCTCGGCGGTGCCGTCGGTTTCGATGAAGGTGGGGGCGACGGCATTGACGGTGATGCCGTACTTGCCCCATTCGACCGCCATGCACTTGGTCATGTGGGCGACGGCGGCCTTGGAGAGGCAGTAAATGCCTTCGCCGGGCAGCGCGATGAAGCCGGCCTGCGAGCTCATGTTGACGATGGCGCCGCCCTTGCCGCGGGCGATCATGTGGCGGGCGACGCGCTGGGCGATGAAGAAACTGGCCTTGACGTTGAGGTTGATGGTCAAGTCGAACTCGTCTTCGGTGAACTCTTCGAGCGGCCCCTCGGTGCCGCCGCCGACATTGTTGACGAGGATGTCGAGGTGGCCGAGCGCCGCGATGGCGGCATCGACCGCCGCGTAGGCCTGCGGCAGATCCAGCACATCCATCTGCAGCGGCACGGCGCGGCGGCCGAGCGCCTCGATCTCGGTGATGACCTCGGCGGCGGACGCCTCGTCGCGGAGGCCCAGCGCGATATCGGCGCCGGCATTGGCAAGGGCCAGCGCAATGGCGCGGCCGAGGCCGCGGGCGGCGCCGGTGACCAAGGCGGTCTTGCCGGTGAGGTCGTAGCTGGGCAGGTCGGTCATCTGGTTCTTCTTGGTTGATGGTGTCAGGCGAGGCCGGCCGGGTCGGCTTGCGGGACGCGCCGAAGGTGCAGTTTGAGATAGGTGCGCAGCACCGCCAGCCGCTCCGACAGGTCGGCGCGGAGGGCAGCGATGGCCGGGTCGGCGGCGGCGGATTCGGTGTCGCCAAGCACGAACTCGCCGGTCTGCACCACGTCGCGCCAGCGTGGGTTGGCCGGCAGGGTTTCGATCAGCAGGTACTTGTCGAGGGTGCGCACCTGCAGCGAGGAGCGGTCGAAGCTGGCGCGCCAGATGCCGCTGGCTTCGGCGAAATCGATCTTGGAGCGGCCGGTGACGCGGCGCCACAGGCTGAGGCTGGCGCTGGTCACCTCGACAAGGATGCGGCGGTAATCGTCGCCGTCATCGAGGGGAGACCCGGTGGCCGGCAGCGGCGTCGGACTGGTGAGGGCGGGGCCGACCGTATCGATGGCGGCGCGGAGACCCCGCACCAGCCCCTCGGTCTGGGCAAAACTCTGGCCGGTATCGGCGGTCAGGACGCAAGCGATGCCGCCGCCGGCGTCGGCCTCGAGCTCAAAGGCGCTGAGCCGTACCGGCGGGCGCCCAGTGTCGAGCGGTACCGCTTCGAGCATCGCCTTGCCGTCGGCGCGCACCAGCCCGATCACCGTGGCAGCGGTCGCTGCGGGGATGACGTCGGCGAAGGCGGTGACGCCGGGCTCGATCCGCCGCGCCATCAGTGTTGAGGCGGCGTGATTGGCATAGGTGATGGCGCCGTTCTCGGCGACGCAGACGAGGCCGGCATTGAGCGCGTCGAGCAGCCGCGCCAGCCGCTGCTGCGACAGCCGCAGCGCATCCTCGACCAGTACGCGGCGGTCGATCTCCTGGCGCAGGTCGAGGTTTTCGCGCGCCGTGCCACGGGCTCGGCGAGCCTCCAGCAGGGTCGCGATGCGGGCGAGCAGCTCCTCCTTGACGAAGGGTTTTATCACGTAGTCGTTGGCGCCGTTCTCGAAGCCGGCGAGGGTATCGCGGGTGCGGCTGCGGGCGGTGATCATGATGATCGGCAAGTCGAGCAGGCTATGGGTGCGGCGCAGCTGCCGCGCCACGTCGAGCCCGCCGATATCGGGCATCATCACATCGAGGATGACGAGGTCGGGAGCGTGTCGCTCCACCGCCTCGAGCGCGGCGCGACCGCTATCGGCGGTGCGCACGACATAGCCCTGCGGCTGCAGCACGTTGCGCAGCACCTGGATATTGATCGGCTCGTCGTCGACGACGAGGATCTGCGGGGCGTCGTCGTCACCGTCCTGGGCGAAGAACATCGGCGCGTCGAGCGCGTGATCCACCGCCGAGTGGAGCCCGGTGCGGTCTGCATCGGCCAACAGGTCAGTGGCCGCGGCTGGGGTGGCGCGCGGCAGCCTGAGAGTGAAGCGCGAGCCCTGCCCCTCGGCCGATTGCGCCAGGATTTCGCCATCGAGCAGGTGCGCCAGCTGGCGCGCGATGGTGAGGCCGAGGCCGGTGCCACCGGACTGGCGGGCGGTATCGAAGCCATCGACCTGCTCGAGCGGCTGGAAGATGCGCTCGAGGCTGCCGGCCGAGATGCCGCGACCGCTGTCGGCGACGTGCATCAGCACCGTGCCCTCCGGCGTCGCCTCGGCGCTGATCGCGATGGCGCCCTGGTCGGTATATTTGATGGCGTTGCCGATCAGGTTGTAGAGGATCTGCTCGAGCCGCACCGGATCGGCGAGGACGAAGCCGAGATCGTCGGGGATATCGACGGTGAGGATCACCGGCTCGCCGCGCAGCATCGGTTCGCACAGCTGCAGCACGTTGCGCACGCTGGTCGCCACATGCACCGGATGGATGTCGAGCCGCATGCGGCCCTGGCGGATGCGGTAAAGATCGAGCAGGTCGTCGACGATGCGCGACAGCCGCCGGGCGCTGAAGGTGATGAGGTCGAGCTGGCTGCGCTGCGGGCCGCTGAGCTTGCCGACGACGCCGCCGGCGAGGGTTTCGGCGATGCCGATAATGCCGTTCAGCGGGGTGCGCAGCTCGTGCGAGGTGTTGGCGAGGAAGGTATCCTTGTGGCGGTCGGCCAGCTCCAGCGCGCTGTTCTTTTCGGCGATGACCCGCACCTGCTGCTCGAGCTCGGCGTTCTTCTGGCCGACCAGCGACAGCTGGCTGCGCAAGGCATCGCGCATGCGCCGGAAACTGCTGGCCAGCCGGCTGAGTTCGCGCGGCGAGGCGATGGCCGGCATGTCGCGATCGAGATCACCGCGGGCGATGGCCTCGGCGACGCCGGTGAGCCGCACGATCGGCGTGGTCATGGTGCGCGACAGCAGCACGACGATCAGCACCAGCAGCGGCAGCGAGATGCCGGCGACGATGATCAGCACGCGCTTCAACTCGTCGGCATTGGCGAAGGCCAGCGCCGTCGGTACCTCGGCGACGAGGGTCCAGGCGAGGTCGCCAAACTGCACCGGCGCCGAGGCGGACAGGGCCGGCGCCCCGCCGAGCCCCGTCGCAACGATGGCGGCGCGCGGTGCGCCGACTGCTGCCGCCGCCTGGGTCGGGATACCGATAACCGCGCGGGCGCCAGCCGGCGCCGAGACCAGGGCGTGGTGCGCACTCAGCAGATAGAGCTGCGCCGTCTCGCTGTTCTGCGCCTGGGTGAGCCGGTCGAGCCCGGCGGTCGGCAGCCGCAGCACCACGGTGCCGCGGAACTTGTGGTAGAACTCGACCGGCACCGCGACATAGGCGCCGAACACCCCGGTGATCGGATCGCGGTCGAAATCGCTGACCAGCGGTGAGGAGCCCGGCGCCGCGAGTTTCGAGCGTTCGATCAGCTCGGAGAGCGGCGTGCCGCTGAAGCCGAGACTCAGGTCGCGGCCGAGATAGCGGTCCTTCAGCATCGAGTAGACGACGCGCCCCTCGGGCGTGACGAGGTAGACATTGTCGAACTCGGAGGTGCGGACGAAACTGGCAAAGTCCTCGTGGAACTGCACGTGGGCGTTGGCATATTCGAGCGCCTGGCTGAGCAGCTGGTCGTCATCGACCGGCTGCAGGTGATCGGCCGCCTTGTCGCTGACGGCAAAGATCTGCTGCAGCAGCGCCGTGGCGCGCTCGGGCGAGCCGTCGATCTGGCGGAAGGCGTAGCTGAAGCCGTAGAAATCGCCGATGGCGTAGCGCACCGCATTGGAGCGGGCGAGGCTCGCTGCCTGGCGCTCGGCAAAGCCCAGATACTGCTCGATCTCGCTCTTTTTGGCGTCGCGCACGAAGCCGAGCTTGCCGAAGGTCTGGGCTTCGACATTGGCGCTCAGGATAGCGAAGAAGGCAAAGCCGGTCGCGACCAGCGGCAGCGTGCTGATCAACAGGAAGATCAGCAGCAGCCGGCCGCGAAACCCATTAGGCACTAAACGCAGACGTCCCATCCCAAGCCCTCTGCAGTGCGTGGTCTATTGTCTGATAATTTTTCGCCGGGACGCAAGAATACCACTTTCGTCTAACCCGGGATTTGCCGATTTTGACGATCTTGCGCGTCGAATTGCACGCTTTTGCCCCGGTGACGCGCGGCCGCCGGCCAGGCTGATGTTGCAGGTGCAAGGGACGTGGGGTCGCTGCGACACGCGGCGCGCATGTCCCGAGGGGGTCCCAGCCGGCAACGGCATGGGCGAAACAGGGAGTGGACATGATGAGATCGACGACGTTCAGCCTCGTCCTCGTGGCAGCGGCGCTGGGAGCGCCCGCCACGGTCGAGGCCAAGGCCATCCTGACGGCGTTTCCGACCGAAACCACAGCGTTCGTCGCCAACTTCAATCCGTTCAACACCTCGACACGGCTGTCGACGGTCGAGGACTTCATGTACGAGCCGCTGGTGATCTTCAACGTGCTGCAGGGCGGCAAGCCCGAGTACCGGCTGGCCGAGAGCTTCACCTATAATGACGACCTGACGGCGGTGACGTTCAAGATCCGCGACGGGGTCAAGTGGTCGGACGGCCAGCCGTTCACCGCCAACGACGTGCTGTTCACCTTCAACCTGTTGAAGGCCCATCCGGAGCTCGACCTCAACGCCATCTGGACCCAGATCAAGAGCGTCGAGGTCGACGGCAACAATGTCACCATCGCCTACAATGCCGCCAATTCGGGCCTGATCTACAAGCTGGTGCAGGTCTATGTGGTGCCCGAGCACACCTGGAAGGACGTTGCGGACCCGGCGACCTTCACCAACGAGAAGCCGGTGGGCTCGGGGCCGATGACCGAGATCGAGCGCTTCACGCCGCAGGAATATATGCAGTGCCGCAACCCGAATTACTGGGACGCGGCGAACCTGTTCGTTGACTGCCTGCGCTTCCCGCAGATCGCCGGCAATGACCAGACGCTGACCGAGGTCACCAAGGGCGAGCTCGACTGGTTCGGGGCGTTCCTGCCCGATATCGAGAAGACCTATGTGGGGCTCGACCCCGACCACAACGCCTACTGGTTCCCGGGCGGCTCGATGGTGGTGTTCAACCTCAACCAGCAGACCAAGAATGCCGGCAACAAGGCGGCCTTCAACGACCTCAACTTCCGCCGCGCCTTCTCGATGGCGATGGACCGGCAGGCGATGGTGGATATCGCCGGCTATGGCTACCCGACGCTCAACGAGTATCCGTCGGGGCTCGGGGCCGCCTTCCATTCCTGGAACAACGCCAAGGTCGATACCGAGTACGGCCAGTTCTCGAAATACAACCTCGATGCGGCCAAGCAACTTTTGGCCGACAGCGGCTACAAGGACGTCACCGGCGACGGCTTCGTCGAGAACCCTGACGGATCGAAGATCGGCTTCGACATCATCGTGCCGAACGGCTGGACCGACTGGGTGAACAGCGTGCAGCTGGCCGTCGAGGGGCTGACCCAGGTCGGCATCGAGGCCCGCCTGTCGACCCCCGAGGAAGGGCCGTGGGACAACATGTTGAAATCCGGCGATTTCGACGTCGGGATCAACTCGATCCGCGGCGGCGTCACCCCGCACTTCATGTTCGACCTGGCGCTCTATTCGGCCAATGTCGGCAAGACCCGGCAGGCCGCCTCGCACTACTCGAACCCCGAGCTCGATAAGCTGCTGGATGGTTTCTACCAGACCAGCGACGAGGCCGAGCAACGCAAGATCATGGACCAGATCCAGGAGATCGTCGGCCGTGACCTGCCCTATGTCGCGGTGTTCAACAACCCGCTCTGGTACGAGTACTCGACCAAGCGCTTCACCGGCTGGTTCAATGCGGAGAACCCGGTGGCGCGACCGGTGGTCTATGGCGGTGTGCCGGAGCGCGTGCTGCACCTGTTGGCCCTCAGGCCAGTGACGCCGTAGGCCTCGAGACGACCAGAGCCTGATCCAGGCGGCACGCTCCCCACGCGGCGCCGCCTGGGTCTCGCAACCAGCCGCAAGGCGATCGTAGCTAGGGTGAGGCACTGAACTCTCGGTGCTCCTCCACCGTGAAACGGGTGGCGGATGAGGGCAAAAGCCCTCACCGCGGGGGGACCGCCGAAGGCGGTGGAGGGGGCGGCAGGAAGCGCCGGTGTTTGCGGTCGCCCCCTCCACCAGCTTCGCTGGTCCCCCTCCCCCGCTGCGCGGTGGAGGACCACGGAGAGCCCGGTAGCTCTCCTCATTCGATAGCCTGGTAACCAACCGGGGGAGGGTTCGCATGCCATTCGTGCTGCGCCGTATCGGCTTTTACATCGTGGCGTTCTGCGCCGCCGCGGTGATCAACTTCCTGATCCCGCGGCTGATGCCCGGCGATCCGATCGACTTCATGTTCGCCAAGGCCGAGAACACGCTGCCGCCGGAAGCCCGCGCCGCGCTCTTGAAGACCTTCGGCTTTGCGGTCGGACCATTGCACGAGCAGTTCCTCGCCTATCTCAGGAGCGTCTTCACCTGGGACCTCGGCTACTCGGTGAAGTTCTATCCACTCACCGTCTCCCAGGTGCTGGGCTACGCCCTGCCCTGGACAGTGTTCCTCGCCGGTACCTCGGCGATCCTCGCCTTCTCGGTCGGCTCGATCACCGGCATCCTCGCCGCCTGGCGGCGCGGTGGCGCCTTCGACTCGGTAGCGTCGCCTCTGGCGCTGGCGGTGCAGGCGATCCCCGCGGTGGTGGTGGCGCTGGCGGCTTTGTTCGTCTTCGGGGTGGCGCTCAAATGGCTGCCCACCGGCTATGCCTTCGATCCCAAGCTCGACCCCGGCTGGAGCCCGCAATTTATCGGCAGCGTGGCGCACAGCGCCATCATGCCGGTGGTGTCGCTGGCCTTCGTCCATATCGGCGGCTACCTCGTCACCATGCGCAACAACATGATCGGCCAACTTGGCGAGGATCACGTGGTGATGGGGCTGGCCAAGGGGCTGAGCGACCGGCGGGTGCGCTACAATTATGCGGCGCGCAACGCACTGCTGCCCAGCGTCACCGCCTTTGCGCTGACCATCGGCTCGGTGATGGGCGGCTCGCTGGTGACCGAGGTGGTGTTCAACTATCCCGGCCTCGGGCGCACCCTCTATGTCGCCATCGTCGCCCGCGATTACCCGCTGATCCAGGGGCAGCTGCTGGTCATGACGCTGGCCATGCTGACCGCCAACCTCGCCGTCGACCTCGCCTATGTGTTCCTCGATCCACGGCTGAGGAGGGCCTGAGATGAGCGGTTCCCTCGAAGTCATCTTCCGCAACAAGAAGGCCGTGGTCGGCCTCGCCATCGTCCTCGCCTATGTGGCGATCGCCGTGGCGGCGCCGTGGATTACCGAGCATGCGCCGATGCAGCGGGTGGGCCGGCCGCACGAGCCGCCCTCGATGGACCAGTTGCTCGGCACCACGCGAATGGGGCGCGACGTGTTCACCCAGCTGATCTGGGGCACCCGCACCTCGCTGTTCGTCGGCTTTCTCGCCGGCCTGATCGTCACGGTGATCGGCGTGACGCTCGGCATCACCGCCGGCTATCTCGGCGGCTGGGTTGACGAGGTGATCAACTTTTTCACCAACATCGCGCTGGTGATCCCGCAACTGCCTTTGCTGCTGGTGATCGCGGCCTTTGTCGGGCAGGCGAGCCCGATGGTGATCGCGCTGATTATCGGGCTGACGTCCTGGGCCTGGGGAGCGCGGGTGACGCGCGCCCAGACCATGAGTCTCAGACGACGCGAGTTCATCGAGGCCTCGGAGCTGGCGGGCGAGCCGACCTGGCGGATGATCGCGGTGGAGCTGCTGCCGAACCTGTTGTCGATCATCGGCTTCAACTTCATCGGCAGCGTCATCTACACCATCATCACCGAGGCGACGCTGGAGTTCCTCGGGCTGGGCGATCCGAACGCGGTGAGCTGGGGCACCATGCTCTACAATGCGCAGACCTCGTCGGCGATCATGATCGGGGCATGGTGGGAAGTGGCGGCACCGGCGAGCTTCATCGCGGTGATCGGCATCGGGCTGTCGCTGATCAACTTCGCCATCGACGAGATCTCCAACCCACGGCTCAGAACGCTCGGCACTGTTGCCAAGGCGGCGAAGGCGCAGCGCGCCATCGACCGGGCGCGGGTCGACGCGACGGCGCCGGAGGCATGAGCATGGTGCAGCAATCGAACCTTGTCGAAGTGCGGGGCCTCAAGGTCGACTTCATGACCACGACCGGGCTGTTCACGGCGGTCAACGCCGTCGATCTCGACATCCGGCGCGGCGAGGTGATGGGGCTGGCCGGGGAAAGCGGCTGCGGCAAATCCACCATCGCCTTCGCGCTGATGCGGCTGCACCGGCCGCCGGCGATCATCTCGGGCGGTTCGATCCGGGTAGACGGTGAGGACGTGCTGGCGCTGACGCCGCAAGCGCTCCGGCGCTGGCGCTGGCGCAAGGTGTCGATGGTGTTCCAGAGCGCCATGAACTCGCTGAACCCGGTGCTGACGATCTTCGAGCAGTTCCGCGACGTGCTGGTCGGCCATACCGGCATGCGCCGTGACGCAGCGCGGGCGCGGGCCGAGGAGTTGATGAAGCTGGTGGGTATCGCCGCGGCGCGGCTCGACGATTACCCGCACCAGTTGTCGGGCGGCATGCGGCAGCGCGTGGTGCTGGCGATGGCGCTGGCGCTCGAGCCGGAGCTGATCATCATGGACGAACCGACCACGGCGCTCGACGTGGTGGTGCAGCGCGAGATCCTCACCGAGATCATGGCGCTGAAGGCGCGGCTCGGCTTCTCGCTCCTGTTCATCACCCATGACCTGGCGCTGATGGCGCAACTGGCGGACCGCATCGCCATTATGCTCAAGGGCCTGATCATCGAGGTCGGCGCAACGCGACAGATCGTCGAGGCACCCGAGCAGAGCTACACGCGGGCGCTGTGGGACGCCATGCCGAGGCTGGAGACCCTGTCATGACCCCGCCCATCCTCGAGCTGGTCGCCGCCAGCAAGACCTTCCGCATCCGCAACATCTTCGGCGGCGAGAAGTCGGTGGCGGCGTTGCAGCAGGTGTCGCTGAAGCTCGACGAAGGCCGCGCCCTGGCCATCGTGGGGGAGAGCGGCTCGGGCAAATCGACGCTGGGGCGGGCGGCCACCGGGCTTTTTCCGCTGAGTTCGGGACAGGTACTGTTCCGCGGGCGCGATATCGCGACGATCCGTGGCCGCAAGGCGCGGCTCAAGCATCGGCGCGCCGTGCAGATGATCTTCCAGGATCCGTTCTCGGCGCTCAACCCGGCGCATACGGTGCGCCATCACCTGGAGCGGCCGCTACGCCTGCACCATGGGCTGAGTGGGGTGGCGCTCGGCGAACGGGTGGCGGGGATCGTCGCCGAGGCGGAGCTCGACCCCAACCATACGCTCGACAAATATCCGCACGAACTGTCCGGCGGGCAGCGGCAGCGGGTGAACCTGGCGCGGGTGCTGGCGGTGGGGGCCGAACTGGTGGTGGCGGACGAGCCGACCTCGATGCTCGACGTGTCGATCCGCCGCTCGATGCTCGAGCTGATCGCGCGGCTGAAGACCCAGCGCGGCCTGAGCCTGCTCTACATCACCCATGACATCGCTACGGCGCATTACATCGCCGAAGAGACGGCGGTGATGTTCGGCGGACGGATCGTCGAATGGGGCCCGTCGCGCGAGGTGATCGCCCGGCCGGCGCACCCTTACACCAAGGTGCTGCTGTCGGCGGTGCCCAATGCCTCGGAGCGGCTCGATGGCGACAGCGCCGCGGCCGCGGCCTTCGCGGTGGAAGTCGCCCGGGTGCGCGGCATGGCGAAGGAGGAGATCGGGCAGTGGACCGAGGTCAGCCCCGGCCACTACGCCGCGGTGTGATCGCTCGGCGAAGGCGAATTGCTGGCAGGATTTGATAGTTTGTTGTCATTGCCGCCATCGCGCATTGCCGCGATGCTGCGCCGGCAACAACCTGAGAAGCGCCATGTCCGCCGCCCCACAGAACTCGATCGGCATCCGCAATGCCCGCGTCCTGGCCCTGTGCCAGGGGCTCTATGTGTGTGCCATCTCCGTCGACCTGACGCTGACCGGCATTGCCGGGTATCAGCTGGCGCCGGACAAGGCGCTGGCAACGCTGCCGTTCGCGCTGATCACGGTCGGGGCGGCCGTGGTGACGGTGCTGGCGGCGTTCATCATGGCGCGGTTCGGCCGCCGGCTCGGCTTCGCGCTCGGCGCAGCTTGCGGGGCGTTGGGTGGCGTGGTGTCGGTGTGGGCGATCGTGCTTGGCGACTTCTGGCTGTTCTGCCTCGGCACGGCCGGGGTGGGGGCGTTCCAGGGCTTTTCGCAGTTCTATTCGATTGCCGCGGCAGATGGCGTCGAGGCCGCACGCAAGAGCCGGGTGATCTCGACGGTACTGGCCGGCGGGGTGATCGCTGCCATTGCCGGGCCGGCGCTGGCCAGCTGGACGCGCGACCTGATGCCGACGGCGCCGTTCGCCGGTGCCTACGCCATGGTCGCCGCACTGGCCTTCGCCTCGACGCTGATCTTTCTCGCGGTTTATCGCGACACCGAACCGGTGGACGCCGCGGCAACGAGCGACATGGGGCCGGCGCGGCCGCTGGCCGAGATCGTCCGGCAGCCGATGCTGCTCGCCGGTGTCGCTACCACCATGGGCCGCCTCAGCATCGATGCTGCTGGTAATGACGGCGGCGCCGCTGGCGGCGCTGGCCTGCGGCTTCACCATCGACGATGGCGCCGGTATCATCCAGTGGCACCTGATCGGCATGTTCGCGCCATCGTTCGTCACCGGCCGGCTGGCGTCGCGCTTTGGCGTACCGACAGTGCTGTTCGCCGGGCTGGCGCTGACGGCGGCGGGCGCCGCGACCGCCCTCGCTTCCACTGCACTGCTGGCCTTTTACGTGGCGCTGTTCGCCATCGGCATCGGCTGGAACTTCATGATCGTTGCCGGCACCACGTTGATCTCGCAGTCCTACCGGCCGAACGAGCGGGCCAAGACGCAGGCGCTGACCGGCCTTCTGGGCAACCTCGCCGCGACCTGCTCCACCCTCTCGGCCGGCGCGGTGCTGACCGGCTTCGGCTGGGAGATCATCAATATCGGCGTCGCGCCGCTGCTGGCCATCGCCGCACTGGTCGTGGTCTGGTGGCTGACGGTGCGGACTCAACAAAAGAGGGCCGAGCTTGCCTGAGCGCCTGATCGTGATGCTGGCCTATGCCGGCGTGAATGCCATCGATGTGTGCGGACCTCTGCAGGCTTTCGCCACGGCGGACCGGCAGCGGTTGCCGGCAGCGCCGCATTACCGGCTTGTGACCGCTTCCGCTGAGGGCGGGCCGATCGAGACGGCACCCGGGTTCGCTATTCTCACCCGCGCACTGGCGCAGATCGATCCGCGGGAGATCGACACGCTGATCGTGCCGGGTGGGGTGCGGGAGTTCGGACCCAGCCTTGCCGGATTGCTGGATTGGCTGCGGGCTAATGGGGGATCGGTGCCTCGGCTCTGCTCGGTCTGCACCGGGGCGTTCTTTCTCGCCGAGGCCGAGCTGCTGGAGGGCCGGCGGGTCACCACGCACTGGTCGGGAAGCCAGGAACTTGGCGCCCAGTTCCCTGGCCTGTCGGTCGAGCCGGACTGCATTTACGTCAATGATGGGC
>NZ_LAJE02000022.1 GCF_000970465.2 Devosia insulae DS-56 | reverse complement strand
CGCTTTCGCGTGGGCGATCCTCCCCCGCAAGCGGGAGAGGGACGCCGACTGAGAGCTCTGAGATGCCCCTCAGCTCACATGGCTCAGATAATTCCGCTTGCTCGGCTGCAGATGGTCGACGCAGAGCTGCGCCAGCACCCAGTTGTCGCTGCCTTTCAGCATTTCGATCATCAGCCGGTGGTGCTCATGCGAGATGCGGAGCGAGGCCTTGTCGGCCATCGAGTTGGCGCGCACCGGCAGGCTGAGGCGCATGTAGAGCTCGATCGACTGCACCAGGTGCGAGTTGCCGCAGGCGCCGAACAGGGTCAGGTGGAAGCGGTCGTTGGTTTCGTGCACGCCGCGCAGGTACCCCGCCTCGATGTGCTGGCCATGTTCCTCGTGGATGGCGCTGAGCTCGGCGATCAGCGCTGCGGGCGCCGGCAGCGGGATCCACAGCGCCGCTTGCCGCTGCAGCAGCTCGCGCACGGCGTAGATCTCCTGCACCTCGCTCGGCGACAGCGAGCGCACCGTGGCGCCCTTATTGCGCTCGCGCACCACGACGCCCATGCCTTCGAGCTGCACCAACGCCTGGCGCGCGAAATGCCGGGTCACCTCGAAGCGGGCCAGCAGCATGTCCTCGGTGAGGCGGGTGCCCGGCGCCAGTCGTCCGAAGATGATGTCTTCTTCGAGCGCCCGCGCGATGGTGAGATCGTCGTGCTCTACAACGCCTGGCCTTATCTCGTCCCTGACCGTCAACTGGTCCTCCAACTGCTCGCGACGCGCATGACGTTAGCGCGGTTCGGCCGCCGGGTCGAACCGGCTGAGGCGGTAGATCTCCTCGACCAGCCGCAAGGTCCTGAGGTTATCCTCGGGCGCCGTTTCGAAGGGCCTGCCGGTCTCGAGACCATCGAGAAAATGCCCGATCGCCGCATCATACGAGCCCTGGTAGGTGGCATCGGCATCGAATTCTTCCGCACGGGGAACAGCGGCTTCGAGCCTGAGCGTCGCGCCCTCGAGTTCCACCGTGCCGCGCGTCCCGAAAATCCGCAAATGGTCGCGCGGCGCCGGCGGTGCCCCGGCAACCGCGAGGTTGCCGGTGACGT
This sequence comes from Devosia insulae DS-56, assembly GCF_000970465.2. GTDB lineage: Bacteria > Pseudomonadota > Alphaproteobacteria > Rhizobiales > Devosiaceae > Devosia_A > Devosia_A insulae. Next base: position 28,367 of record NZ_LAJE02000022.1, on the reverse strand, counting down.
TGACCACCAGCCCATCGCTTGGCCGGCGCAGCACCACGGCCGCCACGTCCTCGGCGACGATTTCGGCATTGCTGCGTTCGAGCCGCGCCGCCACCACCTCGAGCTCACCCAGCAGATAACGCAGCGTATCGAGATGGTGGATCAAGACTTCCATGACGAGGAGCCGTGGCTGCGTGCGGAAGAATGGCTGCCGCACCAAAGCCGGCCGCAGCCCATCGGCGCCCAAAATCATCCCCGATGACAGGAACTCGAAACTCACCTGCCGGATCTCACCGGCCGCGCCTTCGTCGAGCCAGCGCTTCAGCACCCGGTAATAGGCGCGGAAGCGCCAGTTCTCGTGCACCATCAGCCGGGTCGGCGGCGTGACACTCGCGACCACCGCCTCGGATTCGGCGAGATCGGTGCCGAGCGGCTTCTGGCAGAGGATGTCGAGCTGCCGGCTGCCAGCCAGCCGCACCATCGCTGCATGCGTTTCGCGCGGCGAACAGATATCGACAGCGTCGAGCTCTTCAGCCGCCAGCATCGCCTCGGCGCTCGCGTAGATGCCGGAGATCCCGAACTCAGCCGCGCGCTGCGCCGTCGCCGCGGCCGACGGGTCGGCGATCGCCACCACCTTGGCGCGGTGGCGCTGCCGGCCCCATGCGGGCAGATGGTAGCCAGTCACCCAGCCGGCTCCGATCATGCCGATGCGGCGGGCTGGGCTTGTGGACACGCTCATCATTCCTCCGCGACAACTACGGCTTCACTGCCCCCTCGATGGCATTTTGTCAATAATCAACCCGTAGCGCAATCTATCGCTGCTTCGGGTGCATATCCACGAATCGCTAGCCAAAATGCGCCTGACGCCCAAGGTTTGGCCGATAGAACCACACATCTGCGACAGGTTGACTGCGCTTGTTTATTGACAATCCGTCGCGCGCCGCTAATTTGGAACACCACAACGGCGCGTGTTTCGAGGCGCCGCGAGGAGGATTAAGTGCCGGACGGCCTTCGTCGCAAGCTGACCACATATGGGGACCAGGGCTTTTCGCTGTTCCTGCGCAAGGCCTTCATCAAGGCGATGGGCTATTCGGACGATGCGCTCGACCGGCCGATCGTCGGCATTGCCAATACCTATTCCGATTACAACCCCTGCCACGGCAACGTCCCGCAGTTGATCGAGGCGGCCAAGCGCGGCGTCATGCTGTCGGGCGCCCTGCCCATGGTGTTCCCCACCATCTCGATCCACGAGAGCTTTGCCTCGCCCACTTCGATGTACCTGCGCAACCTGATGGCGATGGAAACCGAGGAGATGATCCGGGCCCAGCCGATGGACAGCGTGGTGCTGATCGGCGGCTGCGACAAGACCCTGCCGGCCCAGATCATGGCCGCCGCCAGCAGCGATATCCCCGCCGTGTTCCTCCCCACCGGGCCGATGGCCACCGGCCACCACAAGGGTGAGCGGCTGGGCGCCTGCACCGATTGCCGCCGCTTCTGGGGCCGCTATCGGGCCGGCGAAATCGACGAAGCCGAGATCAACGAAGTCAATAACCGGCTGGTCAGCTCGGTCGGCACCTGCACCGTGATGGGCACCGCCAGCACCATGGCCAACCTCACCGAGGTGCTGGGCCTCTGCCTGCCCCGCGGCGGTTCGGCGCCGGCTACCGAAGCCGAGCGGACCCGCCTCGCCGAGGAAACCGGCCGGCTTGCCGGGCGGCTCGCCGCCGAGGGCGGCCCGACGGTACGCGAGCTCCTGACCCCCGCGGCGCTCAAAAACGCCATGGTGGCGCTGCAGGCGATGGGCGGCTCGACCAATGCCGTGGTGCACCTTGCCGCGATCTGCGGCCGGCTGGGCATCAAGCTCGATACCGACCTGCTCGATGAAGTCGGCAAGCGCGTGCCGCTGCTGGTCGACCTGCAGCCCTCGGGCCAGCATTATATGCAGCAGTTCCACCAGGCCGGCGGCGTGCCGGCGCTCTTGAAGGAAGTGCGTTCCGAGCTCGATACCAGCGCTGCGACCATCCACGGCCAGACCATCGGCGAAGTGATCGACGCGGTGGTCGACGAGCCCGGCCAGACCATCATCCGCACCATGGCGGCGCCGCTGAAGCCGATCGGCACCCTGGCGGTGCTGAAAGGCAACCTCGCGCCGCGCGGCGCCATCATCAAGCAGTCGGCGGCCTCGAAGACCCTGATGCAGCATCGCGGCCGGGCCGTGGTGTTCGAGAACACCGAAGATCTCGCCAACCGGCTCGACAGCGACGATCTCGACGTGAGTCCCGCGGATATCCTGGTGCTGCGCAATGCCGGCCCGAAAGGCGCGCCCGGCATGCCCGAGGCCGGCTATATGCCGATCCCGCGCAAGCTCGCCCGGCAGGGCGTCAAGGACATGGTGCGGATTTCCGATGCCCGGATGAGCGGCACCGCCTTCGGCACCGTGGTCCTGCATATCGCGCCGGAATCGGCCGATGGCGGGCCGCTGGCCATCGTCCGGAACGGCGATTTCATCGTCCTCGACGTGCCGGCGCGCCGTATCCACCTCGATATCCCCGCCGACGAATTCGACCGGCGAATGGCCGCCCTGCCCGCGCCCCAGCCGGCGCCGCCGCGCGGCTATGCGCAGCTCTACCACAGCCACGTCACCCAGGCCGACCAAGGCGCCGATTTCGATTTCATGCAGGACCAGGACTCGTGAGCCTCACGGCAGCCGACGCGCCGCTCTGCCTGCCGCCTCGGCCGCTGAGCCGCGCCCCGAGGGCGCTGCTGCCCGACGGCACGGTCGACACGCATTTCCACGTCTTTGCCGACGGCGTCCCGCTGGCGAGCCGGCGTAGCTACACCCCGCATGTGCGGACGCTTGCCGACTGGCAGGCCTACGCCGCCGCGGTGAACATCGCCCAGGGCGTGCTGGTGCAACCCAGCGTCTATGGCTTCGATAACAGCGTGCTGCTCGAAGCGCTGGCCGCCGACCGGGCCAACCTCCGCGGCATCGTCGTGCTGCATCCCGAGACCGACAAGGCCGAGTTCCAGCGCCTCGATGCCCTGGGCGTGCGCGGCGTCCGCGTCAACACCCGCAACAAGGGCGGCCTGCCTTTCACCTCGATCACGGCGCTTTCGGCCCGCATCGCCGATCTCGGCTGGATGCTGCAGTTCCAGGTGCGCCCGGCGCAGCTCGAGGAGATCGCCGCGCTGCTGCCCGCCATCGCCTGCCCGGTGGTGCTCGATCATCTGGGCTTTCTCGACCTCGATGCCGCCGATGCCAGCGCACGGGTGGCGAAGATCCAGCAGTTGCTCGAGACGCCCGATTGCTATGCCAAGCTCTCGGCCCCCTATCGGCTGACCCATGTCGCCGGCTACTCGGCTTTCGCCGATGCGGCGCGGCAGCTCCTCGCCTCGCACCCCGAGCGCCTGCTCTGGGGCAGCGACTGGCCGCATACCGAATTGTTCGATCAGATGCCCGACGATGCCGAGTTGATCGAGTTGACCCATGATTGGCTGGGGGACGCCGGCGTCGCGCACCAGGTGCTCGTCACCAACGCACAAACGCTGTTCTTTTCCCGCTAGTTAGAGTTCTTTCTTGTCCCGGGGATCGAAGCTCGCATCGCCTTCCCCCAGAGGACCGACCGGAGACCCAAGATGACCAGACTGACCGAAGCGGCCCGCGGCGTATATGTGATCGCGGTGACCCCGTTCGAGGAGAACGGCGCGCTCGACCTCGAGAGCGTCGATCGCATGGTGGATTTCTACGAAGCGGCCGGCGTCGACGGGCTGACCGTGCTGGGCCAACTGGGCGAGGCGCCGAAACTCACCGCCGAGGAATCAAAGCTCGTCGTCGAGCGGGTGCTGCGCCGGCTCGATGGCCGCCTGCCGGTGGTGGTCGGCGTCTCTGCCCCCGGCCTCGCGCCGATGCAGGAACTGGCCACCGCCGTGATGGGCGAAGGCGCCGCCGGGGTGATGGTGGCGCCGCCCTGGACCATCAAGACCGACGACCAGGCCTATGGCTTTTACCAGTCGGTGGGCGAGGCGCTCGGCGACACGCCCTTCGTGCTGCAGGATTATCCGCTCACCACCAATGTCACCATCGTCCCCAAGGTGATCGACCGGATCATCAAGGACGTGCCCAACTGCGTGATGTTGAAACACGAGGATTGGCCGGGGTTGGCGAAGATCACCGCGCTCCGCGCCTCGTCCGACAAGGGTGAGACCCGTCGCATCTCGATCCTTTGCGGCAATGGCGGGCTGTTCCTGCCCGAAGAGATGGGTCGCGGCGCCGATGGCGCGATGACCGGCTTCTGCTACCCCGAAATGATGGTCGGCGTGGTGCGCGAGCACGTCGCCGGCAATCTCGAACGCGCCGCCGAACTGTTTGCAGCCTATCTGCCGCTCGCCCGTTACGAACAGCAGCAGGGCATCGGCCTTGCAGCGCGCAAATATGTGCTGGCAAAGCGCGGCGTCATCAAATCCGGTGCGTTGCGCAAGCCACGTCCGGCACTTTCCGCCCTCGATATCGCCGATGTCGAGAGGTTGCTGAGCGCCCAAGCCAAACGTCTCGCGGAGATCGGTGCATGAAACTCGGGCTCGAACATCGCAAAGCCCTGGTGCTGGGCGCCAGCAAGGGCCTCGGCGCCGCCATCGCCATCGCGCTCGCCAATGAGGGGGCCGAGGTGATTGGCGCCTCGCGCAGTGTCGACGAAATCGCCGCCCTCAACGGCAAGCTCGAGGCCGGCGCCACCGGCCGCATCACCGCCCTGCCGCTCGATCTCACCGACAAGACGAGCCGCGATGCGCTGGTCAAACAGGTGCTGGCGCAGGGCGGCGTCGATATCCTCATCAACAATACCGGCGGCCCGGCCCCCGGCGAGGCGCGCTCTACCGGCTCGGATGCCTGGGCCGGCGGCTTCGACGCCATGGTGCTGAGCATCATCGAAATCACCCAGGCCCTGCTGCCCAAAATGGTCGAGCGGAAGTGGGGCCGCATCGTCACGCTGACCTCGTCGGGCGTCGAATCCCCGATCCCCCGCCTCGCCATTTCCAACGGGCTTCGTGCCGCGGTGCTGGGCTGGTCCAAAACCCTCGCCGGCGAAGTGGCGGCCGACAATGTCACGGTCAACATCATCGTCACCGGCCGCGTCCATACCGACCGGGTCGACCAACTCGACGAGGCCGCCGCCAAACGCCAGAACCTCAGCCTCGACGAGGTACGCAAAGCCTCGCTCGCCACCATCCCGGCCGGTCGCTATGGCAAGCCCGAGGAGCTGGCCGACGTCGTCACCTTCCTCGCCAGCGACCGCGCCGGCTACGTCACCGGCGCCAGGATCCGCGTCGATGGCGGGATGATCCGTTCGGTGTAGGCCGAACCGCCAATCGCACAATGTCTATCTCGTCGCGCGGGGGACCTGCACGCTAGCGTCGTGCCGGTTTCCCCACGTGGCAGATGAATGAGCACCACCCTCTCCGCCTATCTCGCCAACATCGCGACCAACCCCAAACTGGCCGCCGCCGCCGCGATCGTCGCCGATGTCGCTGCGGCGTCGGCCGAGCTCGCCCAGGTGCTGCGCACCGCCCCGATCGCCGGCCTGTCGGGCACGGCGGGAACGACCAACGTCCAGGGCGAGGCGCAAAAGCCGCTCGATATCGAGGCGAACCGCATCTTTCTCGAGCGCTGCCGCGCCAACCCGGCTATCGCCTGGGCGGTCTCCGAAGAGGAAGACCATCCCATCCGGCTTGCCGAGGGCGGAACGCACGGGCTGCTGTTCGATCCGCTCGACGGCTCTTCCAACCTCGACGTCAACGTCACGGTGGGTTCGATCTTCTCGATCATTCCCGCCACCACCGAAGTCGACCTGCTGCAGCCGGGCAGCGTCCAGCTCGCCGCGGGGTTCGTGGCCTACGGCCCGGCGACCTCGCTGGTGCTGACCTTCGGCCAGACGGTCGAGCTGTTCGTGCTCTCAGGCAGCGGATTCGAGCTGGTCCAGGCGGACATCCGGATCCCCGAGGACATGCCGGAGTTTTCGATCAACACCAGCCGCGAGCGGTTCTGGAACGAGGGCACCCGCGGCTACATCCGGGATTGCCTCGCGGGCGAGCTCGGGCCGCTGGGCCAGCGCTACAATATGCGCTGGGTCGGCTCGATGGTGGCCGAGGTGCTGCGCATCCTCAGCCGCGGCGGCATCTTCCTCTATCCATCCGACAGCGAAACCGCCAAACGCGGCGGCCGGCTCCGCCTGCTCTACGAAGCCAACCCGATGGGGCTGATCGTCAAGACCGCCGGCGGCGGCGCCACCACCGGCCAGCTCGACCTGCTCGATGTTCCCCCGAGCGATATTCACCAGCGGATCTCCGTGGTGCTGGGGTCGAAGCGGCAGGTGGGGGAGTATGTCGGGTATGTGGTGGACGAGGGGCGTTAAGGATTCAGGCGCGCGAGGCGGCCTGGATCACAAACCGCGAGCCACCCGGCTACGCGTAACGCTCGACCGACAAGCATGTCGCCGCCCGCTGAACTCACGCGGTTCCGCCGTTCTATAGTGGTCACGGCGGCGTCACGGGCTCGGTTCATCATTAGGCAGTTCAGCGGCCTGCTTGAGAAGACATGTCTCTGGTTGATTTTTGGGGTGCTGCGGCCCCCTAGAAGCAAAACATACTTACGGCGCATGACGAAGCCACGGCATCGCGAGATCTGACTCTCGCTTCACCTACACAAAGCGGATCTGCTCGATCGCCAGCAGTGGAGCGCGCGCCTCCCCGCCCGCCATGCTCTCCTCGGCTGTCGCCAGGGGGTCGAGCGCTGCGAGTGGACCGAAGCTCACGCCGCTGCGAGCCTCGATGGCATGAATCGGAACCTGGGTTGCGGTGCCCAGCTGCGGCGAGGTGAAGCCGCCGAAGACGAACTCGTTTTCCGATGGCAGGCTCTGGCGCTGGTCCATTTCGTAGCCGGTGGCACAGAGCTTGCCGGTCTCATCGTGGATGAAGGCGATGACTTTCCAGAACGCCACCGGGATCCTCACGCCGTGCAATACCGGATCGTCGGCTGCGAAATAGGGACCGGTGAACACCGAAATCTTCATGTCGTCTTCGCGAGCGTGCTGCAAGGCGTAGTCCTCGAGCGCCAGCCAGATCGGGGCGTTGAAGGCCTGCATCTGCGGCGTCGCGTTGGCGACATGCATCGAGTCCTCGTTGCCGCGCTTGGCTTCTTCCGGCGTTCCCCAGCTGGGGTCCTCGCGACGGGTCATGTGGCCGCGGCTGAACTTGGGCGGATCGCCGTAGCACTCGTTCATGATCTGCATGGAACGGGGGATGCGCGGATCCCACTTCCAGCCCACCCGGGCGGCTTTCCTCGCGAGGTTGCCGTCGATGTTGCAGGCGCTGAAATAACACATGCGCCGTCTGCTGTTCATCACCACCGAGAAGTGCTGATAGCGCAGCACCGTCTCGGGTCTGCCATTGCTGTCGAAACTCAGCACGTCGCCACAATCGACCGTCGGTAGCGGCACGCTCGCCGCCTCGCCGAGAAAGCCTTCGAGATAGCCCTTGCGATCACGATAGTCTTCGGCAACCGCTTCGCTGTCGTCGCTGACATCACCGGAATTGTCGCCTAGAGACCCCGCCGCGACGGATCCGGCGCGCCCCAGCAGCAGGTCTCGGTCGACTTCCACCGTGACCCTCACCGTCAGGGGGATCGACAGCGAGGCGCCAGGTTGGGGTGCCCGCACGGCGCTCGCTGTTGCGCTCAGCCCTCCGGTTCGACGTGGCGCCTCCGTTCGTCCGGCGCCAAGCCGTCCGGCTTTCAGGTCGTCGCGGAGCTGCCTGACGATATCGGCGCGCACGGCATAGTTCGTGGTGAGGAACCGGCCGCTGAAATGCAGCCCAATCACCTCACCCTTGTTATTGTCGATGACCGCCGAACCCGAGTTGCCCCCCAGCGTCGTGCAATTGTGCAGCAAGTGGGTCGCCTCGACACTGGTAACGGCCCCTGGCGCCAGCCGCTTATGGTCATAGCGGTTGCCATAGATGCTCCGCATCAGGTCGGGTTCGGGGATCCGGCTATCGAAGGCCGGGTACCCGATCGTCGAGACGTTGTCGCTCACTTCGACGCGGCTCGCCAGCGTCAGCGGAGTGGCAAGCTTGGCATCCCCCGACAGAATTTCGATCTCGAAGAACGCCACGTCCGGGCCGGGCTCGGGCTCGATGTGGAGAGGCCGGACGAGCTTGAACACCAGTTGCTCGCTGCGCCCGAGCTCCCGCAGGAAATCGACCGAAGCGGTAATGCGCCCCGCTTCCCCCATCTTGAACACATAGCCCGATCCGCCCCGTGCCGCGAACTCCCTCGCGACATGACGGTTGGTCACGACCATCGCTTCGTCGATCAGCCAGCCGGTGCCGACCCAGGCCATATCGGCTCCTTCAAGGTCGATGCGGCCGATGCCTGGGATGAAGCCGTCGAGGGCCGATTTCGCCGTGTTGAGCCGCTCACGCCAGATTTCGCTGTCGGCCTGGTCGTTGAACTCGAGCACCGTGGTGTTCTGCTTGATATCGAGCACCGGCCGGTATCGCCGCATGGCAATGCTCTCGAGTTCGATCTGGCTGTCGACATCCTCGACCGCCAGACCTTCCAAAGCCATCTCCAGCACCGGCTCCCGGTCGCGAGCCTCAGTCGCCAGTTCCGGATCGCCCTCCAGCACCGAACGATTGTACTGCCGAAGGCGTGCCAGCTTCTCACTCGAACTATGCATAACGTCCTCCCCCGTGGTCTATTGGTCCGATCTGGTTACGTCCGCCTCCACTGAAGCAATCCGCGCGAGGCGACGACGTCGAAGCCGCCCCTGCCCCACACTTCACTTGCTGATCCAGACTTCGAGGAAGCCCGGCTCGATCAGTCGAGTGGGAGCCAATCGCACCATGCGTCCGGCATTTCTCAGGTCCGTGACAAGCTGCTCGGCCGCAGCACTATCCTCGGCCGAGATCGGGTTGAATCGCACTTCATTTACCCCGACCGCCCGCTCGGTGCGCTCTTCGCCCGGTATCGTCCAGCCAAGCGCCGTAAGCTCGCCGCTGACGGCCTCCGCTTCGGCGCGGGTCATGCCGGCAAACTGGAAGTACACGGTTGCCCGCGGCCGATCGCCGGTCGTTGGTTCAGCAAGGCCAAGATTGCGCTTCAACTGGTTGAGCAGTGAGCGCGTCTGCGGGCCGATCGGGAAGCTCCCCCGCTGCGCCTCGGTCTCGAACGACCTCACATCGCTGCCCACGCTTGCCTGCACCGCAGCCCAATCAGGTTGGCTCCATTTCTCTGCGGGAACTTGCGACAGGACGAACAGCAGGTTGTAGCGGCCGTTAAGCGTCCAGGTCGAACTGGAACGTGTTGCGGCTGAAAGCTGCTCCGCCAGCACTCGCTGGTCGGCTGCACTTGCTGTGTCATTCCGGAAGGCGTCGACCATATCCTGAACGACGACCTGCCGAGTGCTCGCGTCGGGCGCGTCGAGTTCGGCGATGCGCTCGGTGAGCGGCAAGCCGGATGGGCCGGGCAGCGAGGGCTGTACGTTGGCCGCGTCTGCGGCAGCGACCGCCGGTCCGAAGTCGAGCCCGGTCAACGCGGCGATCGTGGCGACTGGAACGCGGTGGATGTCGGGATTGAAGGCCGCGTTGCCCGCCGGCTCATCGCCTTGGGCGCCGAGTTGCTGCACCACGAATGCATCTACAATGAGCGAGGCAGGGTCTCCGGATGTTTGGAGCAGGTCGCGGGATCGGTTGGAGATGGCGATGGCCCAGTAGGCACGCGGCATCTTGGCCCCATTGATTACCGGGTCCTCGTCGTCGAGCACCGGCCCGGCAAATACCGTCACTTGCGAGGCGATGGGGTTGTGTTGGGTCAGGATCCACTGCTGCAGTGCGATCCAGCCGCTTCGATTGAAACCGGCCAGTTGCGGGACCCGATTAGTCCCGACGAGCACAACCCGGTCGAGCCGTCCCTCGAGCGCCTCCGGCGCAGAAAATACCGGCCCCCAGGAGACGAAATCGCGCGGGGCGAGCACTCCAGGCGTAAGCGCCTCTGGTCCGGGGCCGAACCAGCGATCATCGCTCTGGGCCTCGATGGGCACCCTGGAGTCCAGCTTGAACGGCAGGTCGGCGCCCGGCAGGGCCACGCGCCGCTCCCGATTGAGATTGATTGCCGCAAACAGCGCGATGCGCCTCTGTTGGTCGAGCACCAGGCTGTAGTTCACATAGGGAATTGGTGTTCCAGCCTCATAGAGGCCGACGCGCCCCGGCTCGGCCGGCACGGGAAGCGGAACCCCGATGATCGACTGGTCGTAGCCGTTGAGCAGGGAACTGCCGGCGAGTTCGGCGAGCACGTCTGGCTGACGGTCGTAGAGCGCCACCTGCACCCCGGCCGGCAGGCTTGATTTGGTGATCGTCCTGTTCGCGAGGCTGGTCTCGATACTGGCCAGAACCGTCGAGCGGACCTCCGGAGTGAGCCCGTCCAGCGGGAGGGCTCCTGTGCTCACCTTTTCGACAATCGCATCGGTCAGCAGCGCCACCAGCCTGCCGCTCCGCCTCGCGTCATTGTCGCGCGCCTGTTCAGCCGCCACGCGCTGCAGGCGCAGGCCATCGGCCAGTTGGCGTGCCTCAGCAGCACTTGCCTCGGCCGCCACGCGCTGGGTCGCTTCATCTATTGCACTCTGCCGCGCCAGCTCGGCGCTGCGACTTGCCTCGAGATATTGCCACCAGGCAAAGGCCAGGAGCCCGAGGAGGATGACGACGATGATTGCGAGGAAGCCCAGGGTGAGCTGAGTGGTGTCGCGCTGCCGATGCTGGCTGGCTTCCACCAGCTTGCGAATGCCCTCGTCATAGCCAACGAACGCTTCGGCTTCCTCCAGCGCCTTGTCGGTCAGCAGATAGCCCTTCGAGCCCCCACTCTCCTGCCACTGCCGGGCCAGCGCGGCGAGGCGGATATAGGTGCTCTCCTGCTTGGCCTCATCGGGTGCGACGCGTTGCTCCGACGCACCGCGTTGGCCGGGTCCGGGCAGCCATCCGGACGGTGGTGGTGGTGGCGATGGTTCGCTCTGCTGCGCGGCTACGGCTTCGCCGCCCCGCTCCCGCCAATAGCGGATCATGCGCGACAGAGCGCCCCGGTCGAGGTCGTTCGAACTTTGTTCGAGAGCAAGCTCAAGCCGCCGCAACAGCTCGGATATCTGCTGCACGGTGGGTGGATTAGGATCGTGCGCCCGCGCCATCAGGTCAAGATGCATGAACCGCAGCGCGGCCAGGGAATTGGGATCTTCGATGGAAGCCGAAACTGGCCTGGGCTTGGCGACCATCAAAGCCTCCTCAGCAACTGATCGAGTGGCGTGCTGACACCGTGCAGGGACGTGCAGTTCTGCTTGAGCGCGGTGTCGACTTCGACGAACTGGTTGAGCGCTACGTCGCGGTAGGCTTCCAGTGCGAGCACCAGGTCGTCATCGGCGAGCTCGGTGGTCACGCGCTGTTGCATGGCCTTCACGCACTCTGCCATCTCCACCCGCCATTGCTCGGTGTCGTTCTGGTCCAGCAGCGTATCCATGCCCTGGCTCAAGGCGCGCCACAGCCTGGTGGCCCTGGGGGGAATTGCGGCGCCGGTCGACAAGACCAGGTCGGACAACTCTTCGATGCGGTTGTCCGCTTCCTGCCAAAGCCTGTGTCGCATGACGCGGTCAAGCAGCAGGGAGGATAGTTTTGTCATGGCGCTGCAGGCATCGACGATATCGGGCGAAGCGGGATCGTCCGCATCGAGGGCGTCGGCGATGACCATCAGGATGTCCGGCACCTCGTGAAGCCGCATCGACGTCACGGTCTCGAAGATGCGCCCGTCCATATGCGCCGTCGCCCCCCTGAGGATCGCGCGCAGACTATCGAACGCCGCGCGTGCATCATCTGAGTCGCCGGCGTTCACGGCGGCTTCGAGCACCTTCATGCCGTCTTCGAAATCCTGGAGCCAATCGCGCTCCGGCATTTGCAGGTTCGGATCAAGGCCATCGAGCCACGCGGGGGTCTGCTTGAGCAGACGCTGCAGGCGCTGCAAATGCCCCTTGAGCAGCAGGCCCTGCGCGGGGTCGGCGATGTTTTGAGCCGCAATCCGCAATTGGCGGCCGCTGCCGCTGAGCACCTGCTGCTTCTGCAGCCGATCATGCATCTCCTTATAGACCAACAGGGTCTTTATCGCCGTGCTGACTTTCTCGAGCCGCCCCTTGGCCGCGACGAGGGCGGCGAGAACATCTTCTGGCAGGGCGCCAGCAGCCTCGATGCCGCGGACAGTTCGCTCTATGTCGATATCGACGTCATCGGGCGGGCGGTCAGGGTTGCGGGCCTTCTCCACGCGGTAGGCCTGCACGAGCGGCTCCGCCGTGGGTTCGGCGGCCAGCACGACATCGAGCAGCGCGTCCTCGCCTTGCCGTGGCCGCACATAAGAGAAAATGCTGTACCAGGCCTCCCGAGGCGCGCCGCTCAAATCCACTGCCTCGGGGTCAAAGCCTGCCTCGCGGATCAGCTCCTTCTGCCGCACCTTGGTGGGAAACAGCTGTGCCAGGCTGCGAACGAGGTCGCCGAAAGCGCTCATCGTTCACCTTGCTGGGCGCCTGGCCCGACCTGCGGAGCATCGGGCCCAGCATCGGGCTGCGGCGGGTCGGCCAGCCCGGCAATGACTAGGTCGATGGCGATCCCCTCGTTGCGGAAATAGGTGGTCTTGGTGCTGGCTTTGGGTTCGGTCAGCCAGCCGCCGCTATGGTGCAGCGCGACAACGTTCCAGCCCATATCGAAGACCGGCGAGCCGGACGAGCCGGGCAGCGTATCGGTCAGATACTGCACGCGTCCGTCCCCGACGAAAACCACGACATTGGCCGAGAATGCGATCTGCTTGGGCCCGCCCCCGGCATGCTGGATGATGTTGACGTGATCGCCCTTGGCGATCGTGGCCGGAATAAGCTCGAGCGCCGGCCAGCGGGCGCTCGGCGTACCCTTGATGCGTACCGCGGTCCAGTCGTCCGCCTTCGAGGTCCGGAAAAAACTGTCCGGATCGAGCGAAAGCGCCTCGACCTCGGCGCTGAGCCCTTCGACCGTGCCCTGGTAGTTGAACTGCGCGACGGCGAGCTTTGCCGCCTCGGCGGTGGCGATGACGTGGTTATTGGTGACGAGGATCTCGCCAGTCACGAGGAAACCTGTGCCGGAGCTGCCATCGGGGTATTTGATGCGGACCACGGCCCGCGCCCGCAGCATACCCTTTTCAAGATAGGACACGTCCACCAGGGTGCTGCGCGGGCCGATGATCTTTTCCAGCGAGGGCTGGTCGGCCGCGCCGCGCCAGTCACCGATATCCGGCCCGTCGAGCGGGGGCGGCAGCGCCCTTTGCTTGGCTCGCAGCAGGTCCTCGTTGTCAGGATTGTCGGCCAGCGCCTTATCGAGCAGGGGGTCAATCTTGTCGCGCGGTTCCGCATGCTGAAAGATGCTGGCCCACATGTCGTAGGCGCTGCCATCGAAATCGATGTCGAGTACGGAGAGCCCGGCGTCCTCGGCCAGCGTCGTCGCGGCCTTCCGGCCCGGATAGAGCCGCGCCAGCACCTTGCGCAGGCGCGTCAGCTCCTCTCGACTCCATTTCGACATCCAACCTTCCCCTCAAGATGTCCGCCGACTGCCGTGCACGTTCAGGTTTACTTCGGGACACTGCCCCTGCCCGCGGCGCTTTCAACAGTCACCCAGTCTAGTCCCCTGCCGGCACTGACTTAAGCTACCCTCTCACGCCTTCTGCGCGGTGGCAACAAATGAAAAAAGGCCAGCCACCGAGTAAATTACCTACGATCAATTGTACGGTCTACAACGAGCAGCTGATGGTTGGCGTCGTCGTCAATCATGATGCTGTTCCCGCCAGCAGCAGGGCCTGTCGATGCCGGCGCGGGTGGTGCTGGCCAAGTGCAGCGGCGGCCAATCAAGGCCAGCCAAACTACAAAGTTCCTTGCAGCTGCTGCTTATCCAGGCCGAGTTGAAACAATAGCGCTTCGGCATCGCGACGGCGCTGCAGTCCAGGGAACTTTGGCCCAAGCCGCTTCATGGCAATGATCTGCGCGGGAATGGCCGCGAACTCGCCGCTGGCGAGCAAATCGCGGATGCGCGCGCCCTGGGAGGTAAGGCCCCCCATTCCCATGTTGTAGGCGAGCGAAACCAGGGCGCCGAATGAATCGGCCGGCAGCTCGTCGGCGCGTGGCAGCGCCAGCACGCCGGCAACAAACGGGCGAACCGAAGATCCCAGGAACACGTCGAGCGCATCCTGCCAGGGAATAGTGATCCCCTCTAGATTGTAGCCATCGGGCACATCTCTTCGTCCAACCCAGGGACTTAGGCGAACAAGCATCTCGGCAGGCAGACGCGCCCCCCAGTCCCTCGTGAACTGCTCGGCGGTAACGAAGCCAAGATCGTAACCGATGCCGATGTTGATGCTCCCACGGAACAGGTGCGCCGGCAGATCCTGCCCCTTGGCCGAACCGATCTCAAACGCCACCATCAGATCGATGGCATCTTGCGACAAGAGCTGCCTCGTCTCCTGGACCGAAGGCAAATTGCCGGGGACCTTGGCTTCGTCCAGCACCGGCAACCTAGCCGGCGCAAATGGCGCCTTTGCCAGGTTCACCTTCGTCTCGAGCAGTTCGGACTCCTGCTGGGTCACCTTTCCCTCGAGGGCGGAAATCCGCATGCTGGTCCAGATCGAGTAACCAAGCACGACGACGACCACCAGCGCCACTGCGACGCCGCCCAGGGCGATGCCGCCGGCGCGACCGGTCGGCAAGGGCGACGATGGCTCATGCCGCTGCGCCTTGAGCAGCTCCTGGTTGTCGGGATTGTCGGCGAGGGCCCGCTCGAGCACCGCGTCGATGGTATCGCGCGGCCTGGCGTGGCGCAGGATACTGGCCCACATCGTAAGCGAACTGCCATCGAAATCGATGTCCGCCGCTGTGAGGCCCGCATCTTCAACCAGTGTCATCGCCGCCCGGCGCTCGGGATAGAGCTCGGCAAGCACGCGGCGCAAACGCTCAACCTCCCGGCTGCTCCACTGTGCCATTTGCCCTTCCGACGCCCTGCCCCGCGACAATGAACATCATTATCGGACTGGAGCAACTCGCCCGTGAAGCACGAAGTCTGCCGTTTGCCTTGCACCGGTGAGGCCTGGCACCTGATTCATCGTTCGGAGCGTCGGCTGCCTCACTTGCTGCTCTCGACAGGCAGCGGGCAGAAGGCGCCGAGATTACCCACAGAGGCACAGATTTCGGCGCGCTGTGCGTCACAGGCAGAAGCCAGGTAAGTGCTCAACGGCCGCTCGCCCACCTGGTCGAGATCGCTGTAGTATTTGTCCAACGCCGGATAGTACATGTGGTGGAAGTCCCACATCTGCTTGTACATCGGCCCGCAGGTCATGCCGGAGAGGCAGCGGCCCCCGTTCACGCAGTCGCCCATCTCCTCGTAGTATTTGTCGATGGTCAGGATCGTGGTCTTCAGGTCGTTATCCTCGATGAGCGGCACCAGTGCCGTGTCATGGTCGATTGAGCCGGCATTGATGCCCTCGGTGTATTGGAGCCCGGCATCAGTGGTCCCGAAATCAGTCTCCCTCACATCGGCGGCCACATAGACTGCGTCCGAGAACCGCAACAGCTGCTGGTAGGTGATCGAAAGCCGGATCCCGAAATACCCCGCGCTCGCCAACAGCGCGAACAAGGCTGCAAATCCGAGGAAGCGCCCCGGGCGATAGGCGATTGCACGTAAGGCAGCGCTCGCGAACCATGACACCTGCGTCCACCATCCCACCTTTGACCGCAGCACCCGCCTGATGTGCCACAAGGGATAGCTCAGCACCGTTTGCTGGTGCGGGCCGGCTGTGGCTTGCACTGCCGACGTCTGGATGGCGACGACAGCTCCCTGTTGGGCGGAGTACACACCGCTGCCGCTGAAGCCCAGGTCCCCTGCCTCCTGCGATTGGTACTGGAACAGCCGGTTACCGGCTGTCCCGCCGACATCCAGCCCGCCCGTAAAAGTGCCCTTTGCCGAACTTTGGTCGACCATCATCTGGCCATAGCCGCGCAGTTCCAGTGCTCCCCTGACCCTCTGGGGAAAGGCCACGGCCGTATAGGCACACCGAGCCGAACCGGCGACAGTGAAGATGGCATAGTCCGTGCCGCTCGCTTCGTCGTAGTCATGCTGTTTCAGCATGATCTCGCACAACTGCCCATCTGCCGTTCGAATGACGTAGCTGTCCCCCTCCTCGTGTCCGATCACGAACGCATGGCCCGCAGTCACGAAGACCCCGTCTGGCGACACGGCAATGGCGGTGCCGACGATGTCCTGGCTCGGTAGCCGCAGCACCGGCACCGTGGCGGCTTGCAGTTCGCTCTCGATGCCTTGCCAGAAGGACACGGCCACTACTTTCGCCGTGGACAGCAACCGGTATTCCGACCTGAGCAACAGGCGGACCGGATTTCGATAAAGCACTGGTTGCGCCGAAATATTTCGTCAGGCTTCACCACATCCAGGCCGTCGACGGCAAAATCGCTGACGACGATCAGGCCGGGGTCGATGACTTCGGGGGCAGCTTGTCCGGCAGTCATATCGCCGTTCAGGAACTCCGCCACCGCGCCCATCGCTATGGTCGAGACCTTGTCGGCGCCGGGGGCCAGCAACGTCGCACCGAACAGCCCATCCCTCACGTCGAACACGCCATCGCATCCGGTGCCCATCGAGGCGATTGTCAGGTCCCTGCCGCCCTTGAACTCGGGCACAATCGGATTGGCAATGATGACGGATTTGGCGTTCGTGCAATCGCCGAACTCAAGGTCGAAAAGCGGGCCGTCGCCAGGCTCGACTTGCCGGCCGTCGCACAGCGTATTCTGGTCTACGCCAAGGGCCGAGGCGACAACCCCCTTGAACGGCTCCGCATCGGATGCAATTGCAATCTGGTTGCCTTGGCCGTTGGCCGCCTTCAACCAGGTGCCCAGTTTGGCCGCTCCAGCCGACCAATCCGCCTTGATCGACACATCGGCTTGGGGAAGTGGGTCCCCAGTACCGACATCTACGATCAGCATGCCTTTCTCTCGTGCGCTCTGCAGGACCCCGCTCAGGCTGTTTGCGTCGATCGGAGCAATGACGATCGCCTTGACGCCGTTATTTATCGCCGTTTCAATTTCCGAGGCCTGCATGCCGGCATTGTCTCTCGCATTGCCTTCCAGAAGCTCGTAGCCGCTTTGTTCAGCATTGGCGTTTGCCGCGCCAATCATGGTCTGGAAGTACGAATCTGCATTGTTCGGCAGACTCCAGAAGATCTTCGATGGCTCTTGCGCCCGCGTCGGGACAGCGATGATCGACAGCACGATCAACGCAGCGATTCTGAACAAACGCCCCCACATAGCCACCCCCTTTTTACACCACGACGTTGTTTACTACCGATTTACTTTTGCGAACAGCCCGTCGCACTGCAGATTTTTTGCGATCCACAGTATTTCCTGCCATCACGGCAGCAGATAGCCCTTGTAGCCGGCCTCCGGGTCCAGCTTGTCGGGGGCCGGTTGGCCCGACAGCGTGGCATAAGTCGGGTAGTCGACCAGTTCGACGGTTGCGCCTGCCGGCGCGTAGTGGCCCACCTCCGCGATCAGCAGCAGTCTGGCCAGCGACACCGAGGCCGCGGGGCCCGTGCGGGTGAAGGGCAAGAGGCCTGCTTCGCCCTCGCGCCGCCATCCCGGTATTGTGAGCGCGTGCGGCAGGAGGAACTGCTCCTTTACGCCGTAACCATCGCCCGGGACCGGCGTGAGGCGCAACCGCAACGCCATTCCCGCCTCATCCCAGAGTCCGATCCAGAAGGCCTCATCGGCATCGACCGGCAGCACAAATCGCCGCTCGACCATTGCAACCGGAAGCGCGCCGAGGCTCTGTGGCGGGTCGCCCTCTGGCAGCCCGGCAGCGGGCAGAACGAACCGCTGGAACGAAACCACCAGCGTGCCGAACACGAGCTGCGGAAAGTTGGGTGTTACGGTCCAGCCCGCCGGATCAGGCATCACGCCTGTTCAATACTGCAATCCTCTGGGTGCGCACTGTCACCACTTCCCTCCCGCCGCTAGCGCCCGACGCTTCGTAGCGCGGCGATCGCCGACTGCGGCAGTTGCAGCATGCGCCCGCGATCACGGCTCAGCTCAGCGACGGGCGGCGCTCCTCCGGCCGCCTCTGCGCCGACCTCCGGCATGGCCATCGCGGCCTCCAGCGCGCCACCGGTCCCAGCTCTGGGGATGCTTGTTGGCACTGTCTGGCGTCGGCCGGGAACAACGCTGGGCGTGGCCTCCAGCGCCATCTCCATCTCGTCGACCGGCGCGGGGGGGATTGCAGCCTGCTCCGGCTTGGCGGAGCGCTTGTGCACCTTGCCGAAGGCTGCTTCGACCAGCGCAGTCTCGTATGTCTTGCGTACCTTGTCACCCACCGACCACACCAGGAACGGCGGCACCGGGGCCTGCGCCACCTGGCGCTTCCACAGCTCTACCGGCACGAGCTGCGAATTGGTGTAGCTGGCCTCGACCAGCAGGCGCCAGCTGCGCTCGAACAGCGGCGGCACGAGCACAGGCCTCGTTCGGCGCAACGCCGGGTCGGGACAAGCCAGCGATAACGCCTCGACATCCGGATGATCCTCGCCGACCAGCCGCCTGAGCCGCTTGATCACCTTGTTGAGCACCTCGAAGTCGGCGCCCGCCGTACCGGTTTCGCGCCCCAGCAGCAACAGGTGGACGCCCAGGATGCCCGCCAGCGGATTGTCGAACTTGCCGGTCAGCAGATGCTGCACTTCGCTGTCGAGCAGCGGCCGCTCGTCGGCCAGCGCAACGCGGGCTTTCTCGATCGTCTCGTCCTCGCCCAGCCCCCATTGCTGCCCGATCTTTCGCAGCAGCAGCGACACGCGTGGACGGCTGTCCTGCTCCTTGCGCCGCAGCAGGTAAGCCTCGAGCCGCCAGCCGGCGGTGACGACCAGGGCCTGCTCCAGCGTGTGCCCATCGAATGGGTGGCGCAAATAGTAGGTACCGGGCGCAACGCTCAGGCGGCACAGCGCGAACGGGTCGCCGTTGGTCGAATGCTGGCCGGTGGTCGAGAGGTCGACGATCGTCACACCGTCCTTATCGACCAGCCTCACCCCTTTCCAGGGTTCACTCGTTGCCGAGTTGCCGCTGGCCGACCAGTTGCGCGCCATGATCATCAGCTCGGCACCGCTGCCGAACACCTTGTGGTAGCGCTTGCTGCCCTTGTCGTGCACTGCCGCCTGCGCAGCGTCGGATTGGTACTCGTGCGAATTCGCGGCGTTGCGGAACGGCACCGCCGTGGCGAGCTGCGGCGTCGCCACCTCGACCTGCATCGCGGCGCCGATCAGGATATTGGTGGCAGGGCCATCCGCCTTGGGATTCTGCCGGGTGTGGCGATCGAGCAGCACGACCTGGGGCACGAGGTCGCGTCCGACCCGGACCACGCTCTTGTAGATGCCGGCTGGCAACCTGGCGCTGAGGGTGCCAGCATTGGCCATCAAAGTCTCGAAATCGGCGGCGACGATCGAGATTTCGGCGTTCTTGACGCCGATCTCGAAGTCGAACATGTCGGCGGCGGCGGCCTCGATGACTTTCGGGCCCTGCTCCGCCACCACCACGGTTTCGTCGCGCACGATCTCAAAACCCTGCCGATAGCCGGAATCGGGGACCTCGACTACATACAGACCCGCCGGCAGCTTGCGCACTATCCGGGCCTTTGCCTGGAATGCCTCCGCGCGGGGCGGCGTCCCCGACCAGAGCCGAACCGGCTTGTCGACGGCGTCAGTTGGAAACTTCAACGTCACCTTGAACTGCAGCGGGGCGACGCCAGTGGCAAACACCAGAGCTGCATCCTCGGCCACGATCTCGGGTTGCTTGGACACATCGGTATCCGCCCGATCGGCGGGCGTCAGCCAGGGGTAGACGGCGTTGCGCAGCCAGTTCGCCATGCTGTGACCATTGACGATGCCATAGCGGTTTGCCGCCGCCCCCTCGAGCCCCTTCAGAAAGGCCCAGGTGAACACGCCATGGAACTTGCCCTTATCGGAGGGGATCGCCACTTCGACTGCCTTCAGTGGCCGCTGCGCGGCGAGGGCGACGAAGGTCGCAAAGGGCGGTTCGCTGTCGACATATGGCACCACCGGCGCCGGCATCGGCGTTGCCACCAGCACCCGGTTCATGCAGCAATCCATCAACAGCACGTATTCACGGAAATAGTTGGCGTCCTGCAGCCACTCCAGCCAGTTGCTCACCCCGATATTGGCGTTGACCTGGGTGGGGCTGGCATTGCCGGCCAACAGGCACCCCTGCCGCATCACCGGCGAGAAGCCGTGCCCGGCAATGTAGATGTAGAGCCGGCGGCCAACCTTGCGCCCGTTGCCCTTGTTCGCATTTTTGAGCCCCCGCGCGTCGAGCCAGACCATGGCTTTGTCGAGCTGGTCACGCGTTGGCCGTGCTGCCTTCGGCTGCTGCGCCGAAGACGCGGCAAACCACATGTTCTTGGCGTCGATCCCGCCCTTGGTCAGCAGCCAATCGCGCACCGCCTCGGCATCGTTCACCGGCCCGCGCAGATCGGCGGGCGGGTCGGTGAACCTGGGGTAGTTCGATAGCCCGATGACGATGGCGTAGTGCTCGTTCACAACCGGCCCGGATAGACGTTACGGATCAAGCTCTTGTCGGTAGGCGAAAGGACCGAATTCAGCCCCGCCGAAGTACCGTCCAAGGTCCAGGCCTTGGGGATTGGGTACATCATGATCGACTTGGGATCGACGTCGCTCGCGATGACATCTGTCTTGGGGTAAAACTTGAACATGTTGTTCTGGATCTTGGCGTCGTCCCAGTTGTTCGGCGGCCCGCTGAGGTCCTTCTTCACCGCCGGCTTGTTCCACTTGATGCCGCCCTGGGGGTTCTGGTGCTCGTGGATCAGTCCGATGGCGTGGCCGAACTCATGCAGCACGACGCGGCGCACCTCGTCGTCCTTGGACGCATCGGTGAGCCAGCCGTAGTTCATCGTCGGCCGCGACTTATCGATGCTCCGGCACTGCGTGCCCAGGTACGACCACGACCCCTTGCCCGGTTCGAACGCGATGCGGATATCGGTCGGCCCCTCGTTGCGCAGCTCGAAGTTGATATTGGCGATCTTGGTCCACTCGTTGGCCACGTCCATCACGCGTTTCTGCAGCTTCTTGGAGCCACCGAGGAAGCTGACGGTGATCTTGGCACCCAGTTCCCACTTGGCCCCGCGCAGCACTGCGGCACGGTGGAAGCTGAGCGCCGACTTGTCCTCGGGCTTGACCGTCTCGGGCACCATGCAGACGCAGAAGTGCTCCTCGTTCACCTCTTCGGCGGGCATCATCATCTCCATTAACTGTGGGGGTTCGTCCTCGGGTAGTTCCTCGATATCGGCCAGGTGCTTGTCGACCTCGGCCGTGGTGTCCGGGCCGCTCCAGGTGGCCTCGGCCTGGCGCTTGCTGCCGCTGCCGCTCACCACGACATCGACGAAGCCGAGCTCGGAGAGCTTCGCAGCAACCTGGTGGTTGCCGACCAGTTGCTCGAGCCCCTCGAGCCGCACCGTCGCGCGATAGCGGTGGCCCTGGCGCACGGTGAACATGGCTTCGCCGGCGGCCGCGGCCTCCATCATCGGCTCGAGATCGCTCTGCCAGTCGAACGCGCCCTCCTCGGCCAGCACGTAGACAAAGGCCTTGGCCTGCCAGCCCTGCCCTGTCCAATCGCGCCCATTGGGCCCGGTGCCGCCATGCGACTCCATGGTCTTGCCGCGCCAGACCAGCGCCACATGGCCGATCTTGCTCGGTGAATCCTGCGGCCTGAGGAAGGCGATGCGCACGAAGTCGTCGTGCTGGCCCGCCGCCGCGATCGTCGACTTGGTGAAGCCGTGGTCGCGAATCCAGTCGTGCTGCACCACCGAGCCATCCGGGAAATTGACCTTCGGGGTGGTTGCAAGCCGGATCGCCTCGCGCACGAAGCCGCTGCAGTCGACCTGGGTGAAGTCCTTGCCCGGTTTGGCGCCATGGAACGGCACCTTCTTGCCCAGGCCATAGCTGACGCGAGGCGACGAGGTCATGCAGGCCTTGAGGAAGCCGAGCGCGCGGGCCACGTCGAAATTGACGCTCGGCACGCTCGCCGCCATCGCCATCGCATCGGCCGGCGCCTCGATCGCCGCGGGGGCGCCGAGGTTGGTGAGCATACTCGCCAGTTCGAGCCCGGCAGTCTCACTGACCTCCAAGTCGGCCCGAGGGGAGGCGGGATCGTCGTCGTACTTCGCCTTTTTGGGCATGGCCGTCCTCTGTGTTCGTGGTCACTTTTCGGCTGCATCGCGACGTAGCGGCGCGGCGCGCCACCCCGCGTCGCGCTAGATCTCTATCGAAGTCACGACCTACGGCCTGCCGCCGATGTTTGCATTCCACCAACGGTCATGCATCGCATACGTCATTGCCGCCCGGCAGCATTGCACAGTATTCGGATCATCTCAACTACACATCCAACCGCGCAAGAACTCAACATCCTGCTGTCGCATGTACTATGCGACGCAATGGGTTAGCTCGCCGTCGCCAGTTCTGAACGACGACTTTCGCCGATCTTTCTGCATATTGATTTTACGAGAACCGTAGAGCAAACAATAGCAAGCCTTCACGATGCTTGGTCGGGTCGTCCAGTTGCGTGGGTTGCGAGGTCAGACATGGCGCTTCAAAAAACCGTTGCCGGCGACGACTCGGTGACCGATCCGTCGCGAACCTGGGCAACCATGGCCCCCCGCGTCTGTCGCATCGAGGCGCCGCGGGGCACCAGCCTCGGGACCGGCTTCCTGGTCGGACCGGACCTGGTGATGACCAACCAACATGTGATTGACCAGATCGACGATCCGACCCAAGCGGTCTTCAGGTTCGACTTTCAGGTTGACGACAACCAGCGCATCAACATCTCGCGCGAATACTATCTGGCCGACAAAGGCTGGCGCCTGGCGCAATCGCCGGCGAGCGAACTCGACTACAAGTCGGACCCCCTGCTCGATCCTGGCCTCTCTCACCTCGATTACGCCCTGGTGCGGATTTCCGCCGATGCTGCTTACGATCAGGTTGGCGGCTCGGCCAACGCGCCTCGGCTCCGCGGCTGGATCAACATGCCGCCTCCCGATGTCGAGCCCAGGAACGGCGGAGCGCTGACACTGCTGGGGCACCCGGTCGGCGCGCCGCTGCGTGAGGAGCGAAGCAGCCAGTCGATCGTCTCGATGACCCCGAGCGGCGCCCGCCTGCGGCATCGGACACGCTCTTTTCCCGGCTCGTCCGGTTCGCCCTGTTTCGATGAACACTGGACATTGATCGCCGTCCATCACGCCGGCGATCCGGCGAAGGAGCCGACCTACAATTCCGCCATACCAGCCAAGGCAATCGTCGCGGACCTGGTCGCCAAAGCCGTCTCGCTGCCGGTCTATGTCAGCCAGGAGTGGCCACTGACCATCGCGCTGCCCAACCGCATCGACTTTCGTGGCCGCGCCGATCCCGGTGCGACCAACTGGACCAAGGACGCCTTGATGGTGAGCCTGCTGCCCCTCGCCGTTTCCGCTTCGCGACCCGCGAACCAGCGGATCACGCTGAAGCGTTCCAGCCTGCGCCTGCCCCAACTGCCGCACGGCTCGGCCTTCCACTGGGGCTGGTTCGTCGACCTCGCTGATTTCGGCGACGGGTGGCTCGGTCATGTGGCCGCGGTCATTCCCACCCCGATTTCGCACCAGGATTCACTGGTGCGGGAAACCATGTATCGCCCGCAGTCCGAACGCGATTTCATGAGCTGGGCCGGCTTCGTCGACTTCGTCCGACAGATGCCCGACCGCAAGCTCCTCGTGGAAATCACGCACGAGTTTGACGTCGGCATCGTGCGCGACACTTACGAAATCGCCACCGACTCGGTGCGCGAGCTGTTCGCCATCGGCGACAAGAACGAATTGAGTTTCGTCAGATTTATTCAACCAGATGTCATCGGCCGCGCCGGTGATTTCGACAGGAGTTCGAGATGAGCATCAGGGGAATAGCCTGGTTTGTCGGCCTGCTTCTGCTGGTCTGCACCCCCGCACTGGCCGATGACAAACCGTGTCCGAAGCCTATCCTTTCGGAATGTCCCAAGCCCGCTGGCATGCCGAACGAAGGCAGCACGATCGGGCTGATCCTCAACGAAAATGCCAGTGCCTATG
This sequence comes from Devosia insulae DS-56, assembly GCF_000970465.2. Classification (GTDB taxonomy): domain Bacteria; phylum Pseudomonadota; class Alphaproteobacteria; order Rhizobiales; family Devosiaceae; genus Devosia_A; species Devosia_A insulae. The sequence continues at coordinate 4,133 of NZ_LAJE02000022.1, read as the reverse complement.
CGGCGGCGCTGATCGCAGGCGCGACTGAGTTCGCTGACGAACACAAACTGCAACTCAAGCCGGCAGCAGGCAACGCAGCGGTGCAGGCGCAAGCCATCGACGACCTGATTACTGCTCAAGCTTTCGGCTTTGCTGTCCAGTCCGCCGACCTTGAGGCGTTGAAGCCGGCCATAGATAAGGCACGTGGTGCGGGCTTGACGGTGATCAGTCTCGACAGTGCCGTCCCCGACGATCTGTCCGAGCTCCCAAGGATTGCCATCGACGACAACTTAGACGGCCTGCAGGCGGGCGAAGCTATGGTCAAGGCGCTGCCCAATGGCGGCAAGTGCATGGGCTTTGTCGGCTTCTCCAGCGCGACGAACGCCCGGCAACGCATCGACGGCTTCAAGCAGGCCGTCGACGGCAAGGGCATCGATCTGGTTGACGTGCTCAGCGACGACGTCGACTTCACCAGAGCCCGTACCAATGTCGACGATGTGTTGGTCGCCAACCCCGACATCACCTGCATGGTTGGGTTCTATTCCTACAACGCGCCCAAGATCCACGAGGCACTGCAGGCCGCCGGCAAGCTCGGTCAAATCACCGTCGTTGGCTTCGACGACGATCCTGTGACGCTCAGCGCGGTCAAGGACGGCTCGTTTGCGTCGACAATCGTGCAGCAACCCTCCCAGCTCGGCTATTGGTCCATGATGCTGATGGCCAGCCAGCGCTTCGGAGATACCTCCGGCACGATGTTCAACGAACTGATCTTGCACCCTCTAGTGGTGAACAAAGAGAATGCCCCTTAGCTGAGAACGACCCGCAACACGCGGGGGGTGCCTTGATGTTCGGCTCGGCGCGCCCCCGTGGTGTCGGCTGCCGTTTCAGTCGGGAGGGGAAATTCAGGTCACCACCGGCGCTTGAGCGCCTTTTGGATCAATAATTCAACAAATTGGCCGCGTCTCCTGCCGTCGTCCAGCAACAGTTCGCGCGTCCCCGGCGCTACGTATAACGCCAGATTGCTGTCACCATACACACTCGACAGCGCCCCACGCGGAAAATAGTATCCCATTATAGATACTCTACTTTGCGGCGGAGTGACTGTGGGCGCTTTGGAAGTCGGCGTGAATCCGTTATCGCAGCTGCTGCCGGCCGATGAGCTGGCCCGGCGCGTCGAGGAGCGCACCAGTTGGACCTGCGCCGTTTCCATCGGCGACAAGGGCGGCGGCACCGGCCTGTTGGTGAGCCGCAATGTCGTGCTCACCAACTATCACGTCATCCTGCCGCTGCTGCGCCAGCCGCAGCTCGCGCGCGTCTCGAGCTGCCGCTTCGATTTCGTCGAAGACCCCGAGACCGGCGATACGCTGGAGGGGGTGCGGGTGCCGTTCGCGGAGCGCTGGGAGGGCCCGTCGCGTCCGTTCAGCCCGGCCGATGAGACCGGCGCCGATATCGGCTTCAAGCCGGATGAGCTGGATTTTGCCCTGATCTACCTGGCCGAGCCGATCGGCGAGGCGCCGGTGGCGCGCGGGTCGTATCGGCGCAGCTCGCGCGGCTGGTTGCCGCTGCCATCCGAGCCGCCTTTGCCGCGGGTCGGCGCGCCGCTCTTCATCTGGCAGCACCCGGCCGTGCCCGAGAGCCTGATGACCAGCAAGCTCGTGGTGATGCCGCAGAAATCGGCCCAGGGTGCGGTATTGTCGGTGCTCGAGGCCGGGCTGCGCCTGCGCCACGATGTGACGACCTTTCACGGCTCGTCCGGTGCCGCCTGCTACGATGCCAACCTCGACCTCGTGGCGCTGCACCACGCCGGCGACCCCAAGCTCGACGCCAACAGGCTGGGCAAGTGGAACCAGGCGGTGCCGATGCGGGCTATCGTCGCTTACCTCAAGCGCGAGCATCAGGACCTCATCGGCGTCGTCCCGCCGGCGCCATCTCGCCTCATGCCCGTCACCCTGCCCAATGACCGCACCACGCAGGAAAGCGACATGATCGAAAAGCGGATCCGCGCCGCGACCATCCTGATGGACCGCGACAGTGACGAGGATGGCATCGCCTGGGCGCGCGACAAGCAGAACGGCCCTCCGGGCATCGTCCATGTGCTCGCCTGCCGCCACATCGACAGCCATCGCAACTTCCTCGAGCGCCTGGTGCGGCTGTCGCTGGCGGCACAGGATGAGGGCATCGAGATCCGGCAGACGCGAGAGCAGGCGTTCCTGCGCGCCGCCGCGGTCGGCATCTCGGGCGAGGCGTGGCAGCGGGTCAGCCTGACCTGGCCGCCGGCCAAGGAGACGCCGGAGCGGGCGCTGCAACTGATGCGCCGCGACCTCCAGGGCATCGCCGCATCGAAGCATCGCACCGCGGTCGATATCGCCGTCGATATCGGCAGCGCCAGCGTCGGCCGCGAAAAGCAGCTGGTGCCGGGCTTGGCCCAGTTCTGCGCCAGTATCGCCAGCGCCGACCGGATGCAGGTCTTCATCGTCTACTACGATCGCCAGGCCACGGCGCCTCAGAACGACAAGACGCTCGAGCGGCGGAAGCAACTGGTCCGCATGTGGACGCCGGAGAACCGGCCGCCCGGCGGCGGCGTCTGCCTGCACCTCGGCGATATCGACAGCTTCGATCTGGGCGGCTGGTGCCGCACGGTGCAGGGCTTGTGGCAGGGTGACGAGGGCACTTTCATCGACGAGGTGGAGGCGGTGTTCAGCACCGGCAAGCTGCCGATGCTGGAGGCCGAGCGCGGCGTGACGCCGATCCTCAGGCGCAACCTGACAGGATCGGCATAGGAGGCAGTTTATGTGGTTCGAAAGCTTTTCGCGCAGCGCCAGCGGCACGACCGACAGCGAGATCGTCGAGAATGGCAGGCCCGTCCCGGACAAGGGGCGCAACTACGTTTTCACCGACGAGCTGATCGCGGCGGTCGATGTCGCTGTCGGGCTCGGCCGCCCGCTGCTGGTGTCGGGGGAGCCGGGCTGCGGCAAGACCGAACTGGGCTATGCCGTCGCCCGCCGCATGGGCATCCCGCGCCTGCACTTCTTTTCGACCAAGTCGAACTCGGAATCGCGCGACCTGTTCTACACCTATGACGCACTGAGCCGCTTCCGCGACGCCCAGGCCCCGGTTGGCGCGACCAAGCAGGCCGCCGACGTCGCCGACTATGTCGAGTTCCAGGCGCTTGGCCGCGCCATCCTCGATGCGCACGACAAAGCCGAGGTCGCCCACCTGTTGCGCGGGCGTCGCGCCTATCAGCATGCCGGCCAGCCTGAGCGTTCGGTGGTGATCATCGACGAGATCGACAAGGCGTCGCGCGATTTCCCCAACGACCTCTTGCGCGAGATCGAAGACCTCAGCTTTGCGGTGCCGGAGATGGGCAGCGGGCGCGATGGCAGCGAGACCCCCGAGACGCCGGGCAGCATCCCGGCCGCCCGCAAGCCCGTCATCATCATCACCTCCAACGAGGAGCGCCAGCTGCCCGACGCGTTCCTGCGCCGTTGCGTCTTCCACGAGATCGCCTTTCCGAGCGATGACGTGCTGGGAAAGATCATCGCCAGCGGCCTCGACCGGCGGCTGCCCAAGGCCGGCGGGACATTTTCGCTGCCCGAGCCAGAGCGCCAGTTGCTGACCTCGCTGCTCGGTAGTTTTCGCGCCCTGCCGCTCGACAAGCGCCCCGGCATTTCCGAGCTCATCGATGCGGCGGCGCTGCTCGCTTACCCGGCCGGCGACCCGCCGCCGCTCGGCGAGCGGCTGCGCCGCACAGTGCCGGCGCTCGCCAAATTGCGGAACGACCGGCAGGCGCTGTCGCAGCTGATCGAAGCCCGGCTGAAGGGCCAATAGCGGGGGCAAGGGATGGCCGGCGAAACCTATCGCTTCGTGCCGACAACGGAGGGGCTCAACGCCTTCTTCCGCCGCTATGAAGCGGAGCGGCAGCGGAGCGGTATCGCCACGGGCCTGGCGCATGTTTCGCCCCAGCAGCGCATCGATACGATCGTCACCATCCTCGGGCTGAACAGTGCCGGGGGTTGGCAGCGCAACGCCGGTGAGGATGGCCAACAGGTCTGGCTCCGCTACCTGACCCCGGTGCTGGCCGAAACCCGGGACTCGGCACTTGCCCTCGCCGCCGCGGCCGACGCCGGGCTGCCCGGCCTGTTCGAGCCGGAAAT
>NZ_LAJE02000021.1 GCF_000970465.2 Devosia insulae DS-56 | reverse complement strand
GGGGGAACCAGCGCGGCGACCTCGGCTGCCAGCCTCTCGCGCCTGGCTTGCGCCGCCTCGTAGTCGGCGGGGCTGACGGTGGCGGCCCATTCGAGCCGTTCGCGCACCCCATCGCCGAGCCGGGGCTGGTTGGCTTCGATCCAGGGGCCGTGATCCTGCCACACCTCATAGGCCTGGATGGTGCGGAACACCTGCCGCCGGACTTCGAAGCCATGGGGCGCCATGGTGACGTCGGGGCCGCGTTCGATCACCCTCCCCAGTTGCGCCACCATGCGCTCGGTTTCGCGCGTCTCGACGTCACCGACGACGAAGGCGGCGATATCCGGCACGAAGCTGAAGCGGGTGATCGGCACCCGTGGCTGCGGCGGCAGCATCAGGGCGGCGATCTGCCGGTAGGTTGCCATGTCGCGGGCGAACCAGCCGACCGTGTCGAACGAGCGGGCCAGCGGCTGCACCCCCGTCATATCGATGGCGCCATGCGTGGTGCGCAGGCCGATGAGGCCGCAATAGGCGGCGGGGAGGCGGATCGAGCCGCCGGTATCGGTGCCGAGCGCCATGTCGGCGAGCCCGGCGGCCACCGCCACGGCCGAGCCGGAGGACGAGCCGCCGGGAATGCGGCCGGGGGCGCGCGGATTCACCGGGGTGCCGTAATGCGGGTTCTCGCCGTTCATACTGTAGGCGAACTCGTCGGTATGGGTCTTGCCGATAAGCCGCGCCCCGGCGCCGAGCAGGGTTTCGACCGCATGGGCGTTGGCCGTCTTGTTGCCGCTGGTTTGCCGCCGCAGCGGATGGCCGCCACCGGTCGGCAGCCCCACCACATCGAACAGGTCTTTGACCGCGAGGGTCAGCCCGTTGAGCGGCCCCGGCCCCGGCAGGTGGGCAACCGGGTAGTCGATGAAGGCGCCAACGGGATCGACAGCCACGAGCGGGCTCCTACTGATATTTTAGCGAACCGGGAAACAGGGCGCGAGCCGGCAGCGGTCCGCCGCCATGTGGCACGGAGCAATGCTGCGGAACGGCACAGAGCTCAGGAAATCAGGGGTCTTTCATCGCAGGCAATACCTCGCTGTCCGGCGGGATGAGGAACCCCGCTCGGTCGATTGCGATGACAACAAAAATGTTAGATGGCGGCAAGCCGAAAATTTTATGATGCAAAATCAATATGATAAATCTTATGGATGCTGCGAATCTGGAAAATTGGTGAGAATCCGCTTGCCAAGGTCCTGTCAACGGTGCTTGCCTTGGGGAACGGAAACGGGAGCGGCGGCATGACGGACGAGCGGCAGGTGAGCGACGGGGCGATCAGCAACCGGCGGTCGGATTCGGTGTTCGAGGTGCTGCTCGCCGACATCGTCAAGGTGGCGCGCCGGCCGGGCGAGCCGCTCAACAAGGACGATATCGCCACCGAACTTGGGGTGTCGCGGCAGCCGGTGACCGATGCGATCAACCGGCTGGCCGGGCTTGGGCTGGTGACGGTGATCCCGCAGGTCAATTCCTATGTGTCGCGGATTTCGCCGGCCGATGTGATCGAGAGCTCGTTCCTCCGCAGCGCCGTCGAGGCGCAGGTGGTGCACGAGCTCGCCTCGCACCCCAAAAAGCCGGTGGTCGAGCAGTTGCGCAACCAGCTCGCCATCCAGGTGAAGCTGGTGGCGGCTAACGAGGTCGATGGCTTTCACGAGGCCGATGACGCCTTCCACCGCATGCTGTCGGAACTGGCGGGCCTGCCGGGCCTGTGGGACCAGATCGCCGCGGCGCGCCTGCATCTGGTGCGGGTGCGCCGGCTCGGCCTGCCGCGCCCCGGCCGCCTCGCCATCTCCTATGCCGAGCATTCCATGGTCGTCGACGAGATCGAGGCCGGGCGGCCGCGCAAGGCCGCCAACACCATTGCCCAGCACATCCGCTACAACGAAGGCGAGCTCCGCCGCCTGCAGAAGGATCTGCCGCAATACTTCCTTTGATGTGGGCGGACCTCTCCGCCCGGGGGACATTTCACGGAGAACGCAAGTGACTAAACCTAAGTCGATGCTACGCCTTCTCGCCCTTTCGCTGCTGCTCTCGACCGGCGCCCTGGCGCCCGCCGTGGCCGGCGACCTGCCACCGGAAGCCGCCGAGCTGATGGTGCCGCTGCCGCTGTCGCCGACCGGCCAGCCGGTGGTGGGCTACCCCGATGGCGCCCCGGCCACCTTGCCGACGGCGCTGAGCTTCACCGCTGACGAGTTGGCGAAACTCAAGGCCGGCGGCTTCAAGGCCGGTATCGCCATGCAGGCGCTCGACTCGCCGTGGAACACGCTGCAGGTCGAGGCGCTGACCAAAACCCTCAAGGAGTACGGCATCGACGTTGTGGCGGTGACCGACGCCAAGCAATCGCCGACGGCTCAGGCCGACCATCTCGATGGCATGGTGGCGCAGGGCGTCGACCTGATCTTTTCGGTGCCGATCGATCCGCAGGGCCAGTCCGAGACCTACCAGCGGGTGTCGAAATCGGGCGTCAAGATCGTGTTCATGGACAACGTCGCCTACGACATGGCGCCGGGCAAGGACTACGTCACCGTCGTTGCCTCCGACAACGAGCAGAACGCGGTGTTTGCTACCGACGAGATGATCGCGGCGATGGGCGGCTCGGGCAAGGTCGCGCTGATGACCTATATCCAGGAGGCCTACTACTCGATCGCGGCGCGCGTCGCCGGCTTCGAGAAATCGGTAGCGGCGCATCCGGGGGTCGAAGTGGTGGCGCGTGAAAAGTTCACTCAGCCGCGCGAAGTGTTCGACAAGATCATCGCGGTGCTGACCGCGCATCCCGACCTCAAGGGGGTGTTCGCAGTGTGGGGCGATCCGGCGATGCAGGCGATCGCAGGGGCGGAATCGATCGGCCGCACCGACCTCATCGTCACCACCAATGATCTCGGCCCGGATTCGGCGCTCTATGTGGCGCGTGACCAGATCGTCGCCATCGGCGCGCAGCTGCCCTACGACCTCGGCATTGCCGAAGCCCAGGCCGGCGCCGCGGCTTTGCTCGGTAAGGAAGTGCCACCCTACATCTCGCTGCCCTCGCTGCGGGTGAAGAAGATCAACCTGCTGTCGGCGCTGGAACAGGTGACCAAGCAACCCGTGCCGGACGAGATCGTCAAAGCCTGCGCCGACGCCTGCTTCTGATCTCACCTTCCTGCCCCGGGGCCAGGGCGGCAGCTTGCCGGCCTGGCCTTGCCGCGAACGGAACCTCTCGATGACCGACGCCTCACCTCCACTGCTCGCCATGCGTGGCATCTCCAAAAGCTTCGGCGCCAATCCGGTGCTGAAGGGGGTGGATTTCGAGGTGCGGGCCGGCGAGGTGCATGCGCTGCTCGGTGAAAACGGCGCCGGCAAATCGACGCTGATGAAGATCCTCCTCGGCGTCCATGCCCCCGATGCCGGCGAGATCGTCCTCAACGGCAAGCGGCTAGACCATGCCAGTACCCGCTCGCGGCTCGATGCGGGCGTGGCCATGATCTTTCAGGAGCTGAGCCTCGTGCCGGCGATGAGCGTTGCCGAGAACATCTTCCTCGGCCGCGAGCCGCGGCGCTTCGGCGGCCGGGCCGATCGACGCGCCATGCAGCGCGAAGCCACAGCGCTGGCGGCGCGGCATGGCTTTGCCATCGATGCCAATGCGCGGATCGAGGACCTGACCTTTGCCGCGCGGCAGCAGGTCGAGATCCTCAAGGCCCTCTCCACCGGCGCCTCGGTGATCGTCATGGACGAGCCGACCTCGTCGCTGACGGTGCGCGAGGAGGCGGCTTTGGCCGAGACCATCGCCAACCTGCGTAAAGCCGGCATCGGCATCGTCTTCATCAGCCACCGCATGGCCGAGATCTTCCGGCTCGCCGACCGGCTGAGCGTGATGAAGGATGGCCACCTGCAGGGCCCATTCCCGATCGGCGAGGTCAGCATCCCAGAGGTGTCGCGCATGCTGGCGCGCGGCAGCGCTGCGAGCGCGGCGCCGGCCCGCGAACGCCAGCTCGGTGCTGTCACGCTCGAGGTCGAGGGGCTCGCGACGGCGCGAAAACTCCGCGATGTCAGCTTCAGCCTCCGGGCCGGCGAGATTGTCGGCATTGCCGGGCTCGTCGGCAGCGGGCGCTCGACGCTCTTGAAGGCGCTGTTCGGCCTCGTGCCTGATGCGCGCGGGGCGATCCGGCTGGGCGGCGCGGACCTCGAACGCCACGCGGCGCCGGGGCGCATTCGGGCCGGCATGGCCATGGTGCCTGAGGATCGGCGGGTCGAGGGGCTGGTGCTGCAGCATGCGCTCGGCACCAATATCGGGCTGCCCAATCTCGCCGATCTGGTTGCCGGGCTGCCGTTCATGGTGTCGCGCCGCAAGGAGCAGGCGCTGTTCCTCAGCTTTCGCGAGGCGCTCAACATCGCCTGCCGCAATGGCGATCAGTCGGCGGGCGAGCTGTCGGGCGGCAACCAGCAGAAGATCGTGTTTGCCAAATGGTTCGCCGCCAACCCGCGGCTCTTGTTGCTCGACGAGCCCACGGCCGGGGTCGACGTCAACGCCAAGGCCGAGATGCGGGCTTTGGTGCGCGAGGCGGCGGCGCGCGGCCTTGCGGTGCTGCTCGTCACCTCCGAGCTCGATGAACTCGCCGACCTCTCGGATCGCATCCTGTTCGTCGCCGATGGCCGGCTGATCGAGGGGCCGGCCGGACTCTACGGCGAGGAAACCATCCGCACGCATCTGCAGCACCTGACCGCCCTGGAGGCCGCATGACCGATAGCCTGACGCCTGCCGCGCCGCTGGCCGAGCACCCGTGGCGCGGCCGCCTGCTGCGGCTGGCGCGTGACCACATCACCTTCATCGTCTTTGCGCTGATCACCCTGTTCTTTGTGTTCTACGCGCCCAACTTCGCCTCGCTGCAGACGGCGAACGCCATCGGGCGGATCACCGCGGTGGTGTCGATCATGGCGGTCGGCATGACCATGGTGATCATGTGCCGCGAGATCGACCTGTCGGTTGGCGCCCATGCCAGCCTTGCCGCCATGCTCGGCGCCATGCTGATGGGCACCGGCATCCACCCCTGGCTCGCCATTCCGATCGTCATTGTTGGTGGAATGCTGGTGGGGCTGGTCAACGGGCTTATCGTCACCCGGCTGCGCATCCCGTCCTTCCTCGTGACGCTGGGGATGATGAGCATCCTGTCGGGCACGGCGCTCACCCTCACCAATTCGCTGCCGGTGCCGATCGGCGACCGGACGCTGGGCCAGATCATGAGCAACGGCACGCTGCTCGGGCTGCCCGCGGCGATCTGGTGGACCATCGGCTTTGCCTCGGTGGGGTTTTACATCCTCAACATCTCGGTGATCGGCCGGCACATGGCGGCGACCGGCGGCAATGAAACCGCGGCGCGGTTTTCCGGCATCAATGTCGACCGGGCCAAGATCGTCGCCTTTGCGCTCTGCGGTGGCTGCGCGGCGTTTGCCGGCTTCATGCTGGCGGGGCGGGCCTCGGCGGGCAACCCGACGGGGGGTGTCGGGGTCGAGCTGGTCGACGATCTCGCGGTTGTCATCGGAGGCACG
>NZ_LAJE02000020.1 GCF_000970465.2 Devosia insulae DS-56 | reverse complement strand
GCTTCGCTGGTCCCCCTCCCCCGCCACGCGGGGGAGGATCATGGAGAAGCCCGCGCTCATGCAGTGCGCTTCAGCCGCAGATGTTCTACTCTCCACCGAAACGCTTTTGGAGGAGCGCGCATGCTGGCCAAAGCCGAGCTGGTCGACGATCTCGCGCCCGCGGCCTTTGCGGGGATGGATCGCGAACTGGCGCCGTTCGTGTTCCTGGCGCGCGCCCGGGCGCTCGGCATACCGGGCGCCCTCGTCACGCTTTCGGCCATCGATGGCGGCGCGCCCAAGGCGCTTGGCACCCACATGGCGGTGCTGGCGGATGGCCGGCATCTCGGCCATGTCTCGGGCGGCTGCGTCGAGCCCGCCATCGCCGCCGAGTTCGCGCCGCTGATTGGGACCGGTAAGGACCAGACCTTCCGCTTCGGTCGCGGTTCGCGCTTCATCGATATCCGCTTTCCCTGCGGCGGCGGCGTCGACCTGATGCTGCACGTCGAACCGAGGGCCGAACTGCTGGCTGAAGCCATCGCCCGCTTCGAGCGGCGCGAGGCCTTCGCCATCGCCTTCGACCCCGCCCATTCGGCCGCCACGATTACCGACAGCCCGGCACCGACAGGCTGGCACGACGGCGTGTTCGTCCGCCGCTATCAGCCGCGCACCCGGCTGCTGCTGGTCGGTCGCGGCCCCGAATTCGAGGTGATGGCCCGCGTCAGCGCCGCCGCCGAGTTCGATCTGCGGCTCGCCACCCCCGACGAAAGCTCGGCCCATGCCCTCGCCGCGCTCAATGTGCCGATCGAAATCCTCACCACCCCGACACAGGTCTTCGAACTGCCGATCGACCCCTGGACGGCGACGGTGCTGTTGTTCCACGAGCACGAATGGGAAAACGCCATCCTCGCCCGCGCTGCGGTCGCTGACGGCTTTTATGTCGGGGCGCTGGGCAGCGTCAAAACCCACGGGTTGCGCCGTGCCCGACTGGCCGCCATGGGGCTGCCGCCTAAAGCCATCGACCGCATCCACGGCCCGATCGGGCTGATTGATCGGGCCCGTGACCCCGGCATGCTGGCGCTCTCCGTCCTCGCCCAGATCTCAGCCACCCGCGCCCAGCTTGACCGTGCCTGAGCCCATCGCGGCGATCGTTCTCGCGGCCGGCCTCTCGACCCGCTTCGGCGGCGACAAGCTGCTCTATCCCTATGCCGGCAAGCCGCTGGCCGCCCACATCGCCGATACGCTGGTGGGCATGCCCCTGACCTGGCGCATCGCCATCGTCCCGCCCGCGCCGTCACCGCGCGGAAACGTCTTCGCCGAACGCGGCTTCGAACTGGTCGAGAACCCCGACCCCGCCCAAGGCATGGGCGCCTCCCTGGCGCTCGGCGCGCGACGCGCCACCGAACTCGGCGCCGCCGCGCTGCTGGTGTGCCTCGCCGACATGCCCAACATCACAGCCGCCCACCTCGCGCAGCTGATCGATGCGGCCGGTGACATTGACGCTGTCGCCACCGGCTTCGACACCGCGCGCGGGCCGCCGGCAGTGTTTGCACGACGGCTGTTCCCCGAACTCGCGGCAATCTCGGGCGACCACGGCGCCAAGCACCTGCTTGCCGGTGCCAGGCTCATTGCAGCGCCCCCGGGCCTGGCGCGCGACTTCGACAAGCCCACCGATTTCGACCAACCATAGGCACCGGTGCGCTTGGCGCCCCTCACCCCGCGGTAAGGCCTCCAGCCTTACCGCCGCCCTCTCCCCAAAGGGGCGAGGGGGCGTTGTGGCACTGCCGGCGCAAAGTGCGTCCCCTCGCCCCTCTGGGGAGAGGGCCGGGGTGAGGGGCGCCAAGCACACAGACCCCGACGTCGACGCCCCTATCCCGGCAACCCCGGCAACAGCTTCGCCAGCGTGATCGGAAAGTCCCGCACCCGCACGCCCGTGGCATTGTACACCGCGTTCGCCACCGACCCGCCGGTGCCGCCGGCACCGAGCTCGCCAATCCCCTTCACCCCCAAATGGTTGGCCTTGTCGTCGAAATCCTCGAGCATGATGGCGTCGATCGCTGGGATGTCGGCGTGGGTCGGGATCAGGTACTCGGCGAAGTCGCCGTTGACCCAGTGGCCGTGGCGCGGGTCGAGCGCCCCGGCTTCCTGGAGCGCAGCGCTTACCCCCCAGATCATCCCGCCGATCAGCTGCGAGCGCGCCGTCTTGGCGTTGAGGATGCGGCCGGCCGCGAACACGCCAAGCATCCGCCTCAGCCGCACTTCGCCGGTATCGATATCGACCCCGACCTCGGCGAACGACGCGCCATAGGTATATTGCGCGTGAGTGCGGTAATTTGGATCGTCCTTGTTATCGAGCGTCTTACCGGTCTCTTCGATGCCATCGGGGAAGTGCCGGCGCACTTCGGCAAAGATGTCGTTGTAGCCCGTCCCTGCCACCACCGCGATCCGCGCCCGAAGCGCCGCAGCGGCCCGGTCGGCGGCGACGGTAGTGTTCGCGGCGCCCCATGAGCCGCCCGCGCCATTGCCCTTCGGGTGCTTGGTATGCGCCAGCTCCACCTTGATCTGACTGATCGGCACGCCCAGCGCTTCCGCCACCACCTGCGCCACGATGGTGTAGGTGCCGGTGCCGATATCGGTCATGTCGGAGCGGACGATCACCCAACCGTCCGGCTCGATCCGCACCATCACCTCGGCCGACGTCTGGTAGTGCCCGCGCATCGACGAGGCGACGCCGTAGCCGACCAGCCAGCGCCCATCGCGGCGGCTCGCCGGGCGGGTCGGCCGATCGCGCCAGCCGAACTGTTCCGCCCCCTCACGCAGGCAATCGGCCAGCCGTCGCCCGCTCAATGGCAGCCGCTTGTCGGGGTCGATCTGCGTGTCGTTCCTGAGCCGCAACTCGACCGGATCGATGCCGAGCTTTTCGGCCAGCTCGTCCATCGTCGATTCCAGCACCATCAGCCCCGGCAGCTCGCCCGGGCCGCGCACCGGCTCGCCGGGCTGCACGTCGAGGGCCTGGTGCGCCTGCCGGGTCAGCCGGTTGGGCGAGGCATAGAGGGCTTTGCCCACCGATGAGACGCCTTCGTCCCAGGCGTCGTCGGTACGCACCTGGATCAGCGCATCATGGCCGAGCGCGGTGAGCTGCCCGTCCGGCGTCGCCGCCAGCCGCACGCGGCTGATCGAGGCCGGGCGGTGCCCGACCAGCGTGAAGATCTGCCGCCGGGTCAGCATCAGCTTCACTGGCTGGCCCAGCGCCATGGTCGCCAGCGAGGCCAGCACCGCCTCGCAATGCAGCACGATCTTCGAGCCGAAACCGCCGCCGACGTAAGCGCTGTCGATGCTGATGGCGCTGGGGTCGAGCCGCAAGGTCTTGCCGAGCCCGGTGGTCAACTGGTTCACCATCTGGGCGGTGAGATAGAGGTGGAGGTGCCCGTCGCGCCAGTCGGCGATACAGGCATGGAGCTCCATCGGCTGCGAGAAATGGTAGGGCGTGCTGTAGGTCTCCTCGACCGTCACCGGCCCCTCGCGCATCGCCTGGTCGATATCGCCTGCCCGCGACGGGCGCCGCCAGTTGAGGTCCGGCCCGAACCCGCCGAGCGCGAACGCTCCGGCTTCGAGCTCGTATTCGACCGTGATCAGCCCAGCCGCCGCCCGCGCCTCCTCGAAGCTCTCGGCCACCACGAAAGCGATCGGCATGCCGTAATAGTTGATCCGGTCGCCGGCGAGCTCGGGCCGCGTCCGGTCCATCATGTCGCCTTCGATGCCCTCGGCCGGCCCCTGCTCGGGCGCATTCTCATGCGTCCATACCAGCCGCACGCCCGGCGCCGCCTCGGCCGCTGCGATGTCGATCCGCGCCACTCGGCCCTTGCCGATGCCGGCGCCGAGAATGTAGCCGTGGAGCGTCGGCCCGGCGTCCTGCCGTTCGGCCGAATAGGCGGCCCGCCCGGTGACCTTGATCGGCCCGTCGGTACGGCTGATCCCCTGGCCGATCATGACCGGACCTCCGTCGCCTGCGCCAACGTCGCCTTGAGCGTCCGCCGTGCCAAGGGCAGTTTGTAGGCATTGTCTTCGGTCGGCGTCGCGCCAGCGAGCGCCAGGTCCGCCGCGAGATCGGCTTCGGCTCCCTCCTCCGCCGCCTCGACGCGCCAGGGTTTTGCCGCCAGCCCGCCAAAGGCCAGCCGCACGATCTGCCCCTCACGCGCCACCAGCGCCACCGTGAGGTTGGCGAAGGCATAGGAGGCGCGCTCCCGCACCTTGCGGTAAAGCTGCACCCCGCCAAGCGGCGCGGGCAGCGTCACCGCGGTGATCAGCTCGCCCGGCTCGAGCGCCGTCTCGATATCGGGCCGGTCGCCCGGCAGCCGGTGGAACGCGGCGATCGGAATCGAGCGTGTCCGCCCGCCCGCGCCGACGGTCTCGACCGTCGCATCGAGCGCCCGAAGCGCCACGCACATGTCCGAGGGGTGGGTGGCGATGCAGGCATCGCTCACCCCGAGCACCGCGAGGTTGTGCGTCAGGCCGCCGATGGCGGCGCAGCCCGAACCGGGGCGCCGCTTATTGCAGGGCATGTCGGTATTGTAGAAATACGGGCATCTTGTGCGCTGCATCAGGTTGCCCGCCGTCGTCGCCTTGTTGCGCAGCTGCCCCGAGGCGCCCGACACCAGCGCCCGCGCCAGCACCGCATAATCGCGCCGCACCCGCCGGTCCGCCGCGAGGTCGGCATTGCGCACCAGCGCCCCGATCCGCAGGCCGCCCTCCGCCATCGGCTCGATCATATCGAGCCCCAGCCGGTTGACGTCGATCAGGTGCGCCGGCGCTTCGATCCCAAGCTTCATCAGGTCGAGGAGGTTCGTGCCGCCGGCAATGAACCGCGCCCCCGGTTGCGCCGCCGCGGCCTCCACCGCCTCGCCCGGGCTCGTCACCCGCTCGTAGCTGAACGGCTTCATGCGCCCTCTCCCAGGTAATCGCGGATCGCCGCCATGATGTTGGGGTAAGCGGCGCAGCGGCAGAGATTGCCGCTCATCCGCTCGCGGATTTCTGCGTCGCTCAACGGGATCGGCGCTTCGAGATCGCCGGTCACGTGGCTCGGCACCCCGGCCCGGATCTCCTCGATCACCGCGAGCGACGAGAGGATCTGCCCCGGCGTGCAATAGCCGCACTGGAAGCCATCATGCGTTACGAAAGCCGCCTGCATCGGGTGCAGCGCCTCGGGCGTTCCCAGCCCTTCGATGGTCGAAATCTCGTCGCCCTCATGCATCACTGCGAGGCTGAGGCAGCTGTTGATCCGCCGCCCGTTCACCAGCACGGTGCAGGCGCCGCACTGCCCCTGGTCGCAACCCTTCTTGGTACCGGTGAGCAGCAAATGCTCGCGCAGCGCGTCGAGCAGCGTCACCCGTGGATCGAGCGTAAGCGTGCGGACTTCGCCGTTGACGCTCAGCGTCACCGGCAGCCGGGGCGTGGCAGTCATGGATTCCCCCCTCGAGAAAAGCAGGGGTGAGCGTAGAGCGGTTTTGGGAAAAAGCCAGTGCTCGTGGAGACTCTCTGTAGTGCGCTGATAGGCTGGTGCGCACAGAGTACCCCCAC
>NZ_LAJE02000019.1 GCF_000970465.2 Devosia insulae DS-56 | reverse complement strand
TCGCCTCGCATGTCCAGCGCGACGCCTTCCTCTACGCTTTCGTCGATAGCTACAACAAAACCCGCCTCAGGTGCCTCGACTACAAGGCACCAGCCGAGGCCCTCGCCAACCTCACGGGACACAACACGAAAGCGGGGACCTCCGTTTGCGATGGTGCCTGAGGCCAAGAAAACAGAGGTTCCCGCTTTCGCGGGAATGACTCCGTGGATGTGGCAAGCGATGGTGCAATCGGAGCGAACGCGACGTGCGACTGACGGTCTAGCCGCCCCCTCCACCAGCTTCGCTGGGCCGTTCGAGCATGGCTCTCAAGGCCTTCTCTCCTAAAATCGCTCCACTGGAGCGATTTTGCCTTCGGCACGGTTCGAAGCCCCTCCCCCGCCACGCGGGGGAGGATTAAGAAAGAGCTCACCCGGTGACGATCACTCGGGTGCCGGTGGGGACGCGGCTGTAGAGATCGATGATGTCCTGGTTGATCAGGCGGATGCAGCCCGACGAAACCGACTGGCCGATGGTGTAGGGCTCGAGCGTGCCGTGCAGACGGAAATGCGTGTCCTTGCCGTTGCGGTAGAGATAGAGGGCGCGTGGGCCGAGCGGGTTCTTGAGCCCCGGCTCGAGACCGGCGGCGACGGGCCCGTACTTTTCCGGCTGGGTCTTGATCATGTTGGCCGTGGGGGTCCAGCGCGGCCACTCGGCCTTGCGGGCGATCACCGCCGAGCCGCGGAAGTTGAGCCCCTCCTCGCGCCCGACGCCGACGCCGTAGCGCATGGCGCGGCCGCCCGGCTGCACCAGGTAGAGGAAGCGCTCGGAGGTGTTGACGACGATGGTGCCCGGCTTCTCGTTGCCGGCATAGTCGACTTCCTGGCGCCAGTACTGCTGCGGGATCTTGCGGATATCGATGCCCGGAACCGGGAATGGCTCGCTGGTCTGCATCGAGTAGTAGCTGGCCCACGGCTCATCGACCTGAATCACATTGGTCCGCGCGCTCAGATCGCGCTTGCCGGTGGAGGAACAGGCACTGAGCGCCAGAGCGGCGCCCCCGATCAGGAACAGACGACGGGTGGTCAAAACGGGTCTCGCAACAAGAGTGGCAATATCAAGGTGTCTACCAGCAAAAAGCGAGGTCACTTGTCGAGTGCATTGCGGTCACACTTCCCATCCAATGCCGATCACGGCGGCGTGTGTGCGCTTCCGAACCGGCCAAACAGCAGCTGGATAGGTCGCAGGCCCTGCTTGACTTTGCCAAACTGTCACATAGAGTGAAACCGGTTTCACTCG
This sequence comes from Devosia insulae DS-56, assembly GCF_000970465.2. GTDB lineage: Bacteria > Pseudomonadota > Alphaproteobacteria > Rhizobiales > Devosiaceae > Devosia_A > Devosia_A insulae. The sequence goes on along the minus strand of NZ_LAJE02000019.1, from coordinate 4,283 downwards.
GCGGGAGGGCACGTGCGGCTCGATCTCACCATTCTCATTCCGCATCTCGGCTTCCTGGCCGAGGGGGCGCTATTGACGCTGGAGGCGTGCGCCCTGGCGCTCATCGGCAGCGTCATCCTCGGCATGCTGGTCGCCATTGCGCGCACCTCGTCGAGCAAGTGGATCAGCCGGCTGGCCTTCCTCTATGTCGACCTGTTCCGCAACATCCCGTTCATCGTGCAGCTGTTCTTCTTCTATTACGGGCTGCCCGAGATCGGCATCTATATCGACGCCTTCACCACCGGGGTGGTGGCGCTGTCGATCGCCGGCGGCGCCTATGCGTCCGATGCGATCCGCGCCGGCATCCTCGCCATCGATAACGGCATCCTCGAAGCGGCCGAGGTCAGCGGGCTTTCGAAGCGCGTCACCTTCACCCGGATCGTCTTGCCGATCGCCTTGCGCACCTCAGTGCGGCCGCTTGGCTCGGTGCTGATCAACATGATCCTCACCTCGTCGATCCTTTCGACCATCACGCTCAACGAGCTGACCGGACAGGCCAAGATCGTCGCCTCCGATACCTTCCGGCCGTTCGAGGTCTATGTGGTGCTGCTGGTGGTCTATGCGGCGCTGACTTACCTGGTGTCGCTCGGCATCACCCTGCTCCACCGCCGCCTCAACCGCGACCTCCAGGAACAGGTGAGCTGATGCGTTTCGCCGAGTTCACCCCTTATGACATCGTGCTGCTGCTGCAGGGCCTCGGGGTCACTGTGGGGCTGTTCCTCATCACCTCACTGATCGGGCTCCTGGTCGGCGTGCTGTGGGGCGTCGTGCGGTTCTACCGCATCCCCGTGCTGATGCAGCTCGTCACCTTCGTCTCCGAGATCCTGAAGAACTCCCCGGTGCTGGTGCAGCTGTTCCTGGTGTTCTTCGGTTTTCCGGCGTTCTTCCACGTCAACGTGACGCCGGTGCAGGCAGCGATCGTGACGCTCTCGGCCAATACCGCGGCCTTCGTCTACGTCATCGCGGTGTCGTCGATCGAATCGATCGGCCGCGACCAGGTCGAAGCGGCGCGGGTGTTCGGGCTCAGCCGCTGGCAGGTGCTGCGCCACGTGATTGCGCCGCAGGCCGCCGCCTTTTCGATCGGGCCGCTGACGGCGCTCCTGGTCAACCAGCTGCAGGTCACCTCGCTGATCTCGGTGATCGGCGTGCTCGACCTCGCCAAGATCGGCGCCACACTCAACCTCAGGACGCTGAAGCCGTTCATCGTGTGGACCGCGGTCGGCATCCTCTACTATCTCGCCGCCAAGGCGGTCGCCTCGCTGGGCGCCTGGGCCGAAAAACGTCTGCGGGCGCACAGCGCCTTCCGGGGCCTCTGAAGCATGCTGAAAGTCGAAAACGTCAAGAAGGCCTTCGGCCCGGTCACCGTCCTCGACGGGGTGAACCTCACGGTGAACCCTGGCGAAGTGGTGTCGATCCTGGGCTCGTCGGGCTCGGGCAAGTCGACGCTGATCCGCTGCATCAACGGGCTCGAAAAGCTCAATGCCGGCAAGATCACGGTCGATGATTTCGATGTGAGCAAGCCCAAGGAGCTGGCCGAGGCGCGCAAGCGCAGCGGCACGGTGTTCCAGCTGTTCAACCTCTACCCGCACATGACGGCGCTGCAGAACATCACGCTGGCGCCGATCGAGGTGCTGAAGCGGCCCAAGGCGGAGGCCGAGGCCGAAGGCCGGGCGCTGCTCACCCAGGTGGGCCTGGGCGATCGCGCCGATGCCTATCCGGCGCAGCTCTCGGGCGGGCAGCGGCAGCGCGTCGGCATCTGCCGCGCCCTGGCGATGAAGCCGCGCTACCTCTTGCTCGACGAAGTCACCAGCGCGCTCGACCCCGAGATGACCTCGGAAGTGCTCGATATCCTCGCCAAGCTCGCCAAGGACGGCACCACCATGGTGTTCGTCACGCACGAGATCGAGTTCGCGCGGCAGATTTCGAACCGTATCGTCTTTCTCGAGAAAGGCGTGCTGCTGGTCGACCTGCCGACCGAAAAGTTCTTCGCAGCCGATGGCGGCCTCGCACAGCCGCGCGTCGCGCAGTTTCTCTCCAAGATGCGGAAAGACTGACCACCATGTTGTTCATCGCCAATGCGGAAGGCTGGCCCGGCATCGCGACGACCGTCGAGATGCTGCGCTCGGGTACCACCGACAGCCTGACGGCCATGGTCGCCGGCATTTCGAAGGTCGAAGCCGAGACCAAGGTGCGCAGCGTCGGCCATGGCGGCTGGCCCAATATGCTGGGCGTGATGGAATGCGATGCCGCGGTGATGGATGGCACGACGCGCGCCGTCGGCAGCGTCGGTGCGGTGCCCGACACCATCCCGGTGGCCCGGCTCGCCCACGAGGTGATGAAGCAGCTGCCACATGTCATGCTGACCGGCGCGGGTGCTCGTCGCTTTGCCACTGAAACCGGTTTCTCCGTCGACGACGTGCTGCTCGAGGATAGTAAACGCGTCTGGTGGGAGCGGCTCGAACAGGAAATGACACCGGAGCAGAAGGCGGCATTCCCGAATACGCCACTGGCGCCGCTGCTCAAGACCATCACCGACCCGGAGCGGGTGCGCGACACCACGGTCTATCTCAGCGCCGACCCCTCGCGCGGCATCCACGCCGCGACCTCGACCTCGGGCTGGGCCTGGAAATATCCGGGCCGGCTCGGCGACAGCCCGATCCCCGGCGCCGGCTTTTATGCCGACAGCCGCTACGGCGCCGCGGCCTGCACCCATACCGGCGAGATGACGATGCGCTGCGCCACCAGCCGCACCATCGTCCTCGCCATGAAGCTCGGTTACTCGCTCAGCGATGCGGTCAAACTCGCGGTCGACGAGCTCAACGAACTCACCGACGGGTTCCTTGGCGGAGTGGTGATCCACGCCGTCGACGCCAAGGGCAACCACGAGGTGGTGAACTTCAGGTGCCAGGGCGAGATCCGCTACTGGCTCTGGGACGGAGCGATGCCGGAAGCAGAACTCCGCGCAGCGAAGACTATCTGACAAGGAGAGGAACCAACCCATGAAGCGTATTCTGACTGCAATTGCCGCGCTGGCGCTCGTCGCCACCACGGCCGTCCCGGCCTTTGCCGGTATGCTCGACGACATCCGTGGCCGCAACGTCGTGCGCATCGGCGTGTCGCTCGGCGGCGAGCCGATCGGCTTCCGCGACGACCAGAACAACCCGGTCGGCTACGACGTCGACGTCGCCAACATGATCGCCACCAAGCTCGGCGTGCCGGTGGAATTCACCGACGTGTCGGGTGACGCCCGCATCTCGATGCTGGTCTCGGGCCAGCTCGACATCGTGGTCGCCAATACCTCGGCGACGCTCGAGCGCGCCAAGTCGGTGAACTTCACCATTCCCTACAACCGCGCCGGCCTGCGCGTCATCGTCCAGGCTGACTCGGGCATCACCGACCTCGCCGGCCTCGCTGGCAAGAAGATCGTGGTCGGCCGTGGCACCACCGGCGAGACGTTCATCAAGACCGCCGTGCCGACTGCCGAGCTGGTCTATGTCGACCAGTTCGCGCCTGATGGCGTGCTGCAGCTGCAGCAAAAGCGCGTCGACGCGGCGATCGAAGATTCGTCGCTGCTCGACTACCTCGCCACCAAGAACCCGAGCCTCGTGACCATCCCGGGCCTCTACTCGAACGACCCGATCAGCATTGCCGTGGCCAAGGGCGATCCGGAATTCGTGCGCTGGCTCGACATGTTCGTGTCCGATTACATCCAGTCGGGCGCCTACGCGGCGAACTACAAGAAGTGGTGGGGCGAGACCGCCAACCCGCCTGAGCTGATCGCGCTCTGGTAAGAACTGGCCGGAGCGGCGTCCTTCTCCCTTTGCCGCTGCTCCAGCCAACCCCGGGCCGTCCCCCAAGGCGGCCCGGAACCGTTTGTGGGGGTGGTGGTGGCAGCCACTGCCTCCACGACCTCTGACCACGTTGTCGCCGAAGCACCGGCGTCATTCCCGCGAAAGCGGGAACCTCTGTTTTCTTGGCCTTTGCGCCATCGCAAACGGAGTTCCCCGCTTTCGTGTACTGTTCCGGCGGATTGGCGTGATGGACTCGGTGTAGAACGAGGCGTTGCCTTTGTCAGGGAGCGCTTAGGATGGATCTGAAGTTGCACGCCAATGCGACGACGACGCCGAAGACGCGGGCCTACATTCAGGCCAGCACGGCGAGCGTCGCGGACCTGGCTGTCGAGCTGGGCGTCAATGAGAGCACGGTGCGGCGCTGGAAGGGCCGGACCTCAGTGGCCGATCGGT
>NZ_LAJE02000018.1 GCF_000970465.2 Devosia insulae DS-56 | reverse complement strand
CACCCGACTAAACCGCTCATAAGCATCACCGACGATCGCGATGTGCTTCCGCATCGCGGCCTCCGCCTCACCCCGATCCCCGCGCAGGATCGCTTCGACGATCAGCCCGTGTTCCGCATGCGATTGCTGCAGGCGCCCCCGCGCCCCGAACTGCGCCCGGCGGAACGGCTGTAGCCGTTGCCGGGTCGAAATCGTGATCTCGCTGAGATAGGCGTTGTGCGCCCCCTCGTAGATCGCGGTGTGGAAGGCGTCATTCGCCTCGGCATAGGCGGCATTGTCGCCGGCCCTGACGATCCCGGCCATCGCAATGTGCTGCGCATCGAGCGCATCGCGCTCGGCCGCCGTCATCATCTGGGCGCAGAGCCCGGCGCACAGCGCCTCGAGATAGCCCATCACCTCGAACATGCCGGCGAGCTCATCCGGCGCGGGTTTTGCCACCAGCGCGCGGGCATGCGGCTTCTGGTCCACCAGGCCGCTTGCCGCCAGCAGCCGCAGGGCATCACGCACCGGGGTGCGCGATACCGCGAATTCGCTGGCTAGCAGCGTCTCATCGAGCGGCGTGCCGGGTTCCAGCTCGCCGGCAATGATGCGGCTGGCCAGCACGCGGCGGATCTCCTCGCCGGAGGTGCGTTTCAGCATAGTCCCCTCTAGTCCCTGCGTAGTTGTGATCTACGCGTCGATGACGCTGACATGTGCGGCGGCGACGCGCCAGCCATCCGGCATCCGTATCCACGTCTGCATCTGCCGTCCAACCCGGCCAGGGACGCTGTCATGCGAAAACAGCGTCGCGGCAATGGCGGTATCCGGCCCATAGGTGGTGATCACCGTCTCGGCGAGCCGCCGGTCGGCCCCGGTGGAACGGCGGAGCAGCCGGAATGCCCGGATCGCCTCGCTGCCATGGAGGTTCTCGGCGATGCCGTAGCGGACGGTCAGCGGGCTATCGAGGAACAGCTCGTCGAGCACCGCCACGTCGTTGGCGACCAGCGCCGCCTCGTAGCGCGCGAACACCGCCGTGACCTCGGCCAGCACCGCGGGATCATTGATCATCATGCCTTGACCGCCTCTTCTAGCGCTGCGAGCGACGTCACCCAGCCGACAATGCCGCCCTGCGCCGCGATCATCTTGAGGGTCGCCGCCTTGAACTCAGCGAAATAGCTCTCGGTCGCATCCTCGATCAGCAGGCACTCATAGCCCCGATCATTGGCCTCGCGCATCGAGGTCTGGACGCAGACTTCCGTGGTGACGCCCGCGAACACCAGGTGGGTGATTCCGAGCTCCACCAATTGCTCGTGCAGGCCCGTGGCCCAGAACATCCCCTTGCCCGGCTTGTCGATGACCATCTCGCCCTCGAGCGGCGCCAGCGCATCGACAATCTGGTTGCCCGGCTCGCCCCTGACCAGCAGCCGCCCCATGGCGCCGGTCTCACCGATATGGAGGCTCGGGTTGCCGCGCCGGATTTTTGCAGGCGGGCAATCGCTGAGATCGGGCTTATGCGCCTCGCGCGTATGGATCACCGGCCAGCCCTGAGCCCGGAACAGCCCAAGCAGCGCCGCCGTCGTCGGGATGATCGCCTCGAGCCGCTTGACGTCATTGCCGAGCGAATCCCCAAAGCCGCCGCGCTCAATGAAATCGCGCTGCATGTCGATGACGACCAGCGCCGTATGCGCCGGGTCGAGCGTGTAGGGATAGGGCCGCGAGGGAACCGAGATCATCGGCGGACATCCATGACGAAGGAGCCGCGGCAGGGGATGTGGAGGACGAGGTAGTCGGCGGGGCTGGCGCCTGTGGCCACTCCCCTCCCGGCTTCGAGGCGCAACTGCGTATTGTCGCAACGCGACCGATGAGCTGGTGCGGGAAGAGTACCCCCACCC
>NZ_LAJE02000017.1 GCF_000970465.2 Devosia insulae DS-56 | reverse complement strand
GCCACCAGCCCATCGGCATGAACCGCAACACCCTAATCCGGCTGTCCACCCACCTTGGTCACCGCCGCAGACCCCGCCTCGATCCCGCGCCTGAGACAGGTCTCGACATCGACGCCGCGCAATTCCGCCGAAACGAACGCCGCGGCGAACGCGTCGCCCGCTCCCGTCGTATCGACCACCTTCACCGCCGGCGCCGGCAGCTTCAGCTTCACCCCCGAGACATCGCCCACTGCCGCGCCACCCGCTCCGAGCTTGATCACCACCCGCCCGTAGTTCGGCCCGAGCACCCGCATCTGCGTTTCGAGATCGGCGCTGCCGGCCAGTGCCACCGCCTCGTCGGCATTGGCGAACAGCGTCGAGAACCCCTTGGTCCACTGAAGGAACTTGTCGGCCCCGACTTCCTCGACGAACCCGACCGAGGCCGCGTCCACCGCCACGGGGATGCTGCGCGATTGCGCCTCTCCGGCCATCCAGCGTGCCGCGTGGCGTGGCTTTTCCGCGAACAGCGAATAGCCCGACACCAGCACATACCGCGTCTCTTCCAAGAGCCACACCGGCATGTCGGAATGTGACAGGTCGAGGTTGGCGCCGCGATCGGTGAGAAAGCTCCGCTCCCCACCCGCATCGACGATGACCACCAGGATACCGGACGGTTTTACGGGATCGGCGATCAGCACCGGATCGACATGGAAGCCGCGCAGATACGCCTCGAGATGCGGCTTGTCGCGCGCCCCGACGCGGGCGACGAAGCTGACGGGGGTGCCCATCGAGCCCAGCCACACCGCCTGGTTGGCGCCCGAGCCGCCGGGCCGCTGCGTGATCTGCGCGCGCCGGTCCGAGCCGCGCACCAGCGGCCCCTCGGGAATCACGATGACATCGGTCATTACGTCGCCGATGACGATGACCCGGCCGGTGCTGTCGCTCATTTCTTGAGCTTGGCCAGCGCCACCGCGATCTCGGAGGCGACGCGCGCATTGTTTTCGACGAGCGCGATGTTGGCGACGAGACTCTTGCCGTCGGTCAGCTCGAAGATGCGCTTCAACAGGAACGGCGTCAGCTCCTTGCGGCTCACCCCTTCCTTCTCGGCGCCCTTGATCGCCTCGTTGATCCGGCCCTCGATCTCATCCTTGTCGAGCGCCGCGCTCTCGGGGATCGGGTTGGCCACCAGCACGCCGCCGAGACCGAGCGCGAACTGCAGCGCGATCACCTTGGCGGCGTCCTTGCCGCTCTCCACCCGGTGATCGACCTTGCCACCCGACTGGCGGGCCCAGAACGCCGGGAAATCCGCGGTCTGAAAACCCAGCACCGGCACGCCCTTGCTCTCCAGCACTTCCAGGGTCTTGGGAATATCGAGGATCGACTTGGCGCCCGCGCACACCACCGCCACCTGGGTGCGGCCGAGTTCCTCGAGATCGGCGGAAATATCGAAGGTGGTCTCGGCGCCGCGATGCACGCCGCCGATACCGCCGGTGGCGAACACCTGGATGCCCGCCGCTTCCGCCGCCATCATCGTCGTCGCCACCGTGGTGCCCGCCACTTCGCCCGACGCCAGCAGCGCCGCGACGTCGCGGCGCGACGCCTTCGCGGCCTTGCCACCGGTCTGCGCCAGCCGCTCGAGATCCTTGGCCGTGACGCCGACCTTGAACTTGCCGTCCATGATGGCGATCGTTGCCGGCACCGCACCGTGCTTCTCGATCACCGCCTCGACGTTCTGCGCCATCTCGAGATTCTGCGGATAGGGCATGCCATGCGTGATGATGGTGGATTCGAGCGCCACCACCGGCTGGCCGGCGTCGAGCGCCTTCTTGACCGCAGGCGAGATGGACAGGTGCTTCTTGAGGCTCACGAGGGTTGCTCTTTCGGAAAGGACTTTTGCCTGACTTGAACCGAAATCGACGGGAGTTCAACTCCCGATAGGCCGGTGCGAGCTGACCCCCACCCCTGTCC
>NZ_LAJE02000016.1 GCF_000970465.2 Devosia insulae DS-56 | reverse complement strand
GGTGATCACCGCACCACCCCCTCCCTCAATCCCTCCCCTCAAGGGGGAGGGAAGGCTGACTGTGACATTCGCTCATAGGATCCCTACTTCCTTGCCGGCTTCGGCAAAGGCGCCGATGGCGAAGTCGATATCGGCAGCCGACAGGGCGGCCGACATCTGCGTGCGGATGCGGGCCTTGCCCTTGGGCACCACGGGGAAGAAGAACCCCGCGACATAGACGCCGCGCCGGTCGAGGGCAGCAGCAAGGTTCTGCGCCAGCGTCGCTTCGCCCAGCATCACCGGGATGATCGGCGTCTCGCCGGGCAAGAGATCGAAACCGAGTTCACCCATGCGCTGGCGGAAGGTCCGGGTATTGTCGGTGAGCTTTTGCCTGAGGTCGTCCGCCCCTCGGGCGATTTCGATCGCCCTCAGCGACCCGGCGGTGACCGCCGGGGCGAGGGCGTTGGAGAACAGGTACGGCCGCGCCCGCTGGCGCAGCAGGTCGATCACCGCCTGCGGGCCGGTGATGAAGCCGCCCATCGCCCCACCAAGCGTCTTGCCGAACGTGCCGGTGATGATGTCGGGCTCGGCGCCGGTGAGGGCGCCGGTGCCGCGCCCCTCGGGGCCCAGATGCCCGGTGGCGTGGCAGTCGTCGACGGCAATTATGGCGCCATACTTGTCCGCCAATGCGCGGATCTCCGGCAGTTTGGCGATATAGCCATCCATCGAGAACACACCGTCGGTGACGATCAGCCGGAAGCGGGCATTGTCGGCGACCGCCTGCTTGAGCTGGGTCTCGAGGTCGTCCATGTCGGAGGTCTGGAAGCGGTAGCGCTTAGCTTTGCTGAGCCGCACCCCGTCGATGATCGAGGCGTGGTTGAGGCTGTCGGAGATGATCGCGTCGTCTTCGCTCAGCAGCGTCTCGAACAGTGCGCCATTGGCGTCGAAACAGGCGGCAAAGAGGATCGCATCGTCCTTGCCGAGATAACGCGCTATGGCGGTCTCGAGCTCGCGGTGCAGGTCGAGCGTGCCGCAGATGAAGCGGACCGACGCCATGCCGAAGCCATACTGCTCGAGCGCCGTTGCGGCGGCGTCGGCAATCGCCGGGTGGTCGGCGAGGCCGAGATAATTGTTGGCGCAGAGGTTGACCATCTGCCTCTGCCCGCCGGCCCCTGCCACGGTCACCTGGCCGCCCTGCGGCGAGGTGATCTGGCGCTCGCGCTTCATCAGGCCCTGCGCCTCGATGTCGGCGAGCACGGTCCTGAGGTGATCGAGATATCCGGTCTGCATGGTCATTCCTCCGATATGGAGGAAATTCCGCTATAACGGACGAATAGTCAAGTGATCACGGAATTTCCGCTTGGCACGAACACTGTGCTCGGAGATAAAGGCAGCATGGCAAGCACCGACGCCCCCGATATCGGCCCGATCATCCAGCGCGAACGCAAGGCCCGGCACCTGACGCTGGAGCGGCTGGCAGCACTCTCGGGCGTCTCGCGCTCGATGCTGAGCCAGATCGAGCGCGGCGAATCCAACCCCACCTTCGCGGTGCTCTGGGGGCTGACCCAGGCGCTGAAGATCGACCTCGCCGACCTGATCGCCGGCGGCGTGGCGCATCGGCGCGCGGCGCCCGTCGATGTGGTGACGGTGCCGCTGACGCCGGAGATCAACAGCCCCGAGGGGCACTGGCGGCTGCGCATCCTGAGCCCCACCGCCATGGCGGGCCGGGTCGAGTGGTACGAAGTCGAGATCGCCCCCGGCAGCCGGCTGCACAGCGCCCCGCACGCCGCCGGCACTTACGAGCACCTGACGGCGCAGACCGACGGGCTGCGGGTGAAGACGGCTTTGGGCGAACAGCTGCTGGGCGCCGGCGAGACAGCCCGCTACCGCGCCGACGTCGAGCACGAGATCGCCAACGACGGCCAGCTGCCGGCCCGGGCGCTGATGGTGGTGGTCTACGAGTAGGCCGAGCTCCCCTCCCCCTTGAGG
>NZ_LAJE02000015.1 GCF_000970465.2 Devosia insulae DS-56 | reverse complement strand
CAGCAGAGCTTGTGAGCGATAGCGAACTAGCGTCGCTGGGTGGGGGTGGCCCCACGCTCAGACCTCAATCCCCATGCCCCACCGCATCGAACGCTTCGCCACCGGCCATCAGGTTCAGCACCTCTTCGCGGCTCTTCTCGCCGCGCCTGAACTGGCTGGCGACCCGCCCCTGGATCAGCACCGTGAAGCGGTCCCCCACGCTCAGCGCATGCGTCGCATTGTGGGTGATGAACACCAGCGCGATGCCCTGCTCGCGCGCCTGTTTGATCAGGTCGATGACGATCTTGCTTTCCTTCACCCCGAGCGCCGCGGTGGGCTCGTCGAGGATCAGGAGCTTCGCCCCGAAATACAGCGCCCGGGCGATGGCCAGCGCCTGCCGCTCGCCGCCCGACATGGTGCCGACCAGCTGCTCGGCATCGGCGATGCGGCGGATCCCCATCTGCCGGATCTGTTCGAGCGCGATGCGGTTGGCCGTCTGATGGTCGAGCCGCCGGAACGGCCCCCAGCCTTTGGTCGGCTCGTTCCCTAGAAAGAAGTTGCGCGCCACCGAGATCAAGGGGATCGAGCCCACATCCTGGTGCACCGTGCCGATGCCATGCGCCTGCGCGTCGCGTGGCGAGCGGAAGGCGACCGGCTTGCCGTCGAAGGTCAGCGTGCCGATGGTCGGGGGCGTCACCCCCGACATGATCTTGATCAGCGTCGACTTGCCGGCGCCATTGTCGCCGAGGAGGCAATGCACCTCGCCCGCGTGCGCTTCGAGGCTGACATCGTTGAGGGCGATATTGTTGCCGAAGGTCCGGGTGACGCCTTCGAGCGTCATGAGCGCGGTCATCAGAGTTTCTTCTTTCCCCGGTTCAGCGCCAGCTCGCGGATCAGGTTGTTGGTGAGCACGGCAATGACCAGCAGCCCGCCGATGAAGGTGGCGAGCCAGTCGGTCGGCCAGCCGGTGTAGAACAGCCCGAGGCTGACGATGCCGTAGATGAAGGTGCCGAGCACGATGCCGATCACCGAGCCGAAGCCGCCCTGCAGCAGCACCCCGCCAATGACCGCGGCGATGGCGGTCTGGAACACATAGCCCTGCCCCGAGGCGGCGTTGCCCTGGTTGTACATCACCGCCGACATGATGCCGACGAAGGCCGCCGACACGGCGGTCCAGATGAAGAGGATCAGCTTGACCCGCGCCACCGGGACGCCGGCCCGGCGTGCCGCATCGGGGTTGCCGCCGGTGGCAAAGATCCAGTTGCCGAACCGGGTCTGCTTCAGCACCCAGGCGGCAAGGATGGCGGCGAGCAAGTACCAAAGGACTGAGACGTTGAAGAACATCCATTTCGAGCCCAGCACCGCCTCGGCCCAGCCGGCATCCTTCAGCGAGACGTTGGACGAGCCCGAGATCAGCCGGCTCAACCCCAGCGCCGTCCCGGCGAGGATGAAGTTCGAGGCGAGCGTCACGATGAAGCTCGGGAGCTTCGTGGCATTGACCAAGAGCGCATTGAAGCAGCCGACCCCGACCCCGAGGCTCAGCGCCATGACGATGGTGAGCTCGATCGGCAGCCCATAGAACCCGGTGCCGAGCGCCACGATGATCGAAGCGGCGCCGACCACCGAGCCGGTCGACAGGTCGAACTCTCCCGAGATCATCAACAGCCCCACCGGCAATGCGATGATCCCCAGCTCCGCCGCGGTATTGAGCCACCCGGCGGTGCCCGGGATCGAGAAGAACCCCGAGGCGCCGCCGACGATGACGAAGAAGATGTAGATCACCAGAGCCGCGATCAGGGGCCCGATCCACACGATCCTGAGCAGGCGCTCGGCGAGCCCGAAACGCTGCGCCACAGCGGCAGGTTCGGCAGGGCTGGTTTCCATTGCAGTGGTCATTTCATCAGGTCCGTCGGAGGTCGAAAGCTAGCGCGGATCGTGCAGATGAGGCGAGAGGGCGGGGTCATGCACCGGTTATCCTCCCCCGCGTGGCGGGGGAGGGGGAC
>NZ_LAJE02000014.1 GCF_000970465.2 Devosia insulae DS-56 | reverse complement strand
CCGCCACCTCGGTCAGCTCCCCTCCCCTCAAGGGGGAGGGGAGCTGACCGAGGTGGCGGTACGCCCCTTCCACCGCTTCGGCCTCTGGCATCCGAACCACGGCATGCTCGACGCGCTCCCCGCCTCGCCGCACCCGAACGTCCCCATCCTGTTCTACCGCGCTGCCCTCGAAGGCGCCGGCACCGCGACGCTCGAAGCCCTGATCGCCGAGCTCGAGGCCCGATCGCTCAACCCCGTCCCCATCGTCGTCTCGACGCTGAAGGAGGGCTCCTGCATTCGCTTCGTCCAGGCGGCCTTCGCTGCGTATCCACCAAGCGTCATCCTCAACCTCACCGGCTTTGCCCTCGGCCTCGATGGCCTCGACGCCAAGCAGAACCCTTTCGCCGGCACCGACGCTCCGGTCATCCAACTGTTGCAGGGCGGCCGCCCCGAGGCGCAGTGGGCCGCCGATGTCCAGGGCCTCACGGCCAAGGATCTCGCCATGCAGGTGGTGCTGCCCGAGCTCGACGGCCGCATCGGCATGCTGCTGGTCGGCCACAAGCACGACGCCATCTGGCACGAGCGCACCCAGTGCCCGCTCTCCGCCTACGCCCCCGACCCCGACGGCATCCGCCGCGCCGTCACCCTGGCGCAGAACTGGACCACGCTGCGCGCCGCTGCACCCGCCGAGCGGCGGGTTGCGATGGTCCTCGCCAACTACCCCATCCGCGACGGCCGGTTGGCCAACGGGGTGGGATACGACGCGCCGCAGTCGGCGGTGGAGATTTTGCGGGCGATGGAGGGGGCAGGGTATGTGGCCTCCCCCCTCCCATCCTCCCCCACAAGGGGGGAGGTGCCGATCGAGTTTGAGGCTCGGTCAGCGCCAGATACACCGGCAGACACCTCCCCCCTTGTGGGGGAGGATGGGAGGGGGGTGGCCACAGGCAACGACCTGATTGCCTTGCTCCAGTCCGGCCCCACCAACGCCCACCCGGAGCGTGGCACCGGCATCCCGTTTCCCGTGCATCGCTACCGCGAGCTGTTCGCCACGCTGCCGGCCAAGATCCAGTCCGAAGTCACCGCCCGCTGGGGCGACCCTGCTGCCGATCCGTTTGTGCGGGACGACGGCGCTAAACGCTCCTTCCACCTCCCAGCGCTCCGCTTCGGCAACATTGCCATCCTGATCCAGCCGGCCCGCGGCTATCATCTCGACGAGACTGCCAGCTACCACGATCCGGACCTCGTCCCGCCGCACGGCTATCTTGCTGCCTATCTCTGGCTGCGCCACGAGTTCGCCGCCCATGCCGTGATCCACAACGGCAAGCACGGCAATCTCGAGTGGCTTCCCGGCAAGGCCACGGCGCTCGATGCTGCGTCCTACCCGGCGGCGCTCTGGGCCGAGCTGCCGCAGCTCTATCCGTTCATCGTCAATGACCCCGGCGAGGGCACCCAGGCCAAGCGCCGCACCGGCGCGGTGATCATCGATCATCTGGTGCCGCCGCTCACCCGCGCCGAAACCTACGGCCCGCTCAAGGACCTCGAAGCGCTGCTCGACGAGTATTATGCCGCCTCCGGCATGGACCGCCGCCGCCTCGCCGGCTTGCGTAAGCGCATCCTCGATTTCACCCGCGACGCGCGCCTAGACCGCGATATCGGTCTCGTCCCCGATGAGTTCGAAACGCTGAAGCGCATCGACACCTTCCTCTGCGACCTGAAGGAAGCCCAGATCCGCGATGGCCTCCACATCTTCGGCCAATCCCCCACCGGCCGGCTCGAGCGCGACCTGATCGTCGCCCTCGCCCGCGTCCCGCGCGGTGAGACGCCGGGTGAAGCCTCGCTGATCCGCGCCCTCGCCGATGACCTGAAACTCGGCTTCGACCCGCTGACCGCCGATCTCGGTGCGCCGTGGACCGGACCGGTGCTCCCCTCCCCCCTTCTCCTCTTCACGCCTCCCCTGCCCCACCCGCCACCTCCCTTCAGTCTCTCTGTTCTCTCTCTCCGCTCCCCAAT
>NZ_LAJE02000013.1 GCF_000970465.2 Devosia insulae DS-56 | reverse complement strand
CAATCACACCGGCGGGGCACCTCCCCCTTCATGGGAGGCCGGGAGGGGGCCGTCTGCTTCAGTCGGCTCCTACTCCGCCGCCGCCTTCAGCCGCGGCTTTACCCGGTGCCTGCCGACCGGCACGATCATCGGGCTGTGGGAGACCGGGTCGTCACAGACTTCGGCGTCCATGCCGAACACCGACTTCACCAGTTCAACCGTCACCACCTCGGCCGGCGGGCCGGCGGCGGCGATCTTGCCGTCGCGCATGGCGACGATGTGGTCGGCATAGCGACAGGCAAGGTTGAGATCGTGCAGCACCGCGACCACGGTGCGGCCGCGCTGCTGCACCAGGTCGGTCAACAGGTCGAGCACTTCGACCTGGTGGTTGATATCGAGGAAGGTGGTGGGCTCGTCGAGCAGCAGCAACTCGGTTTCCTGCGCCAGCGCCATGGCGATCCAGACGCGCTGCCGTTGCCCGCCGGAGAGCTCGTCGACGGCGCGGCCGGCAAGATCGAGCGTATCGGTCGCCTGCAGCGCGGTGGCCACCGCGGCATCGTCGGCGGCGACCCAGTGGCGGAACCAGCCCTGGTGCGGATAGCGGCCGCGGCCGACGAGGTCGGCGACGGTGATACCGTCGGGCGCTACCGGGGTCTGCGGCAGGACGCCGAGCAGCGTCGCGACCTCGCGGGTGGGCATCTGGTGGATGGCGCGGCCATCGAGATAGACCGTGCCGGCGCTCGGGGTCAGCAGCCGCGCCAGCCCGCGCAGCAAGGTGGATTTGCCGCAGGCATTGGCGCCGACGATGACGGTGAACTTACCGGGTGGGATGTCGATGCTCAGCTTGTCGACGATGGTGCGATCGCCATAGCCGAGGCTCAGGTCGGCGGCCGAGAGCTGGTGGGTTACTGTCATCCTGGGCCTCCGATCAGCCACCGCGGCCCGAACGATGGGCAGCGGCGAGCAGGTAGATGAGGAACACGGCGCCGAGTGCGCCGGTGACGACGCCGACCGGCAACTGGTTTCGGCCAAGCATGTGCTGGGCGACGAAATCGGCGGCGTTGGTGACGAGACCGCCGACCAGCGCCGCCGGCAGCAGCGCATTGCCGGAGGGGCCGAGCAGGCGTCGCGCAATCGGGCCGGCGATGAAGGCGACGAACGATACCGGACCGACGGCTGCCGTGGCGAAAGCGGCGAGCAGCACCGCGACGAGGATCAGCCCGAGGCGGGAGAACTCGACCCGAGTGCCCAGCGCCCGCGCCGCGTCATCGCCCATCTGCAGGGTGCGCAGCGAACGCGACAGCAGCGCCGCCAGCGGCACCAGCACAATGAGTGCGATGGCGAGCGGAGTGAGGTTCTCGAAGGTCGAGCCGTTAAGGCTGCCTGTGAGCCAGCTCAGCGCTTCCTGTACTTCCATGATGCGGGCGCGGGTGAAGAGGTAGGACACGACCGCTCCGGCAAGCGCCGCCATGCCGATGCCGATCAGCACCAGCCGGTAGGGGGTGACGCCATTGCGCCAGGCGAGGCCATAGATCAGCAGCGCCGTCAGCACCGCGCCGCCGCAGGCCATCACCGAGACGCCGAGCCCCGACCACTTGAAGATGATGATGGCCAGCACCGCCGCGGCGCTGGCGCCGGTGGTGATGCCGACAATGTCAGGGCTGGCGAGCGGGTTGCGGAGGATAGTCTGGAAGATGATACCGGAGAGCCCGAATGCCGCTCCCGACAGCAGCCCTGCCGTGACGCGCGGCAGGCGCACGCCGAGGACGATGAAATCGTTCGCTGCATCGGCATGGCCGGTGAAGGGCGAAAGCAGCGAGCGCAGCACGTCGGCGAGCGGCAGCGGGTAGTCGCCGACCGACATCGATAGGCTGGCGACCGCCAGCGACAGCAGCACGAGGCCGAGCACGACGAGGCCGTAGCGGCGCTGCAGGCGCTTGCGTACCGCGACGACGGCGCCGACCGGGGCAAAGCTCGAAGCGGCGCTCATAGCTCGGCCAGCTTCCTGCGCCGCACCAGCGCGATGAAGAACGGGGCGCCGAGCGCTGCGGTGACGATGCCGACCTGCAACTCGCCCGGTGGCACGATGATGCGGCCGACAATGTCGGCGCCGAGCAGCAGGATCGGCGCCAGCAGCATCGAGTAAGGCAGGATCCAGCGATAGTTCGGGCCGGTGAAAGCGCGGGCCAGGTGCGGCACGGTAAGCCCGACGAAGGCAATGGGGCCGGCGGCAGCAGTGGCGGCGCCGGCGAGGATCACCGCGGCCAAGCCGACCATGGCGCGACCGCGCTGCACCTTGAGGCCGAGACCGCGGGCCACATCGTCGCCCAGGGCGAGGCCATCGAGGATGCGCGAGGTGAGCAGCGCCAGGACGATACCGGCGAGGATGAATGGGGCGACCTGCAACAGGATATCGGTGGTGCGGCCGGTCAGCGCCCCGACCTGCCAGAAGCGGATCTGGTCGAGGGTCTGGACATTGGTGATGAGGATGGCTGATGTGACCGAGGTGAGCGCGGCGGTGACAGCTGCCCCGGCCAGCGCCAGCTTTACCGGGGTCGCGCCTTCGCGGCCCAATGAGGCAACGAGATAAACCACCAGCATCGCCGCCCCTGCCCCGAGGAAGGCAAGCCAGACATAGCCTGAGAGCTGGGTGATGCCGAAGACGGAGATGCCGAGGACCACACAGAGCGTTGCGCCGGCATTGATACCGAGGATGCCGGGGTCGGCCAGCGGGTTGCGGGTTGCGCCTTGCAGAATGGCGCCCGAGAGCCCCAGCGCCGCGCCGACCAGAAGGCCAACCAGGGTGCGCGGCAGGCGCAGGTCGAGAATGATTTTGTGGTTGGTCTGGGCCGGGTCGAACGCCGTCACGGCGTTCCAGATGTCGCTGAGTGCGATGGGGCGGGCGCCGACGGTGATCGAGAGCGCCAGCACAACGACGAGCGCCAGAGCCAGCAGCACGAAGCCGCCGGCGCGGGCTGCCGGCGGCAGGCCGGTCGCCGATGTGGCGCGCGCCGTCATTTATTCGGTGCTGAGGTCCTGGTCGGCTGCGTCGATCGCAGCCGTCAGCTTGTCGAGAGCTCCGGCATAGGCTGCGTAGTTGCGCAGCCAATAGGCCGGCCAATCGGTGACTTGCCCGGCCCCAGCCGCCTTCAGCGACGTCCATGTCGGCTGCGCGAGAGCCGTCTCCATGGTGGATTTCTGCCGGTTGTCGACGAGGATCAGGTCGGGCTGATACTTGTCGGCATTCTCCCAGCTCAACGTCTCCCAGTAACCGCGATCGTCGGCGATCTCGGGGTCGATCAGCTTCAGCCCCCACGAGGCGAAGTCGAGCAGTTCGGAAGATGCATTGGTCGCGGCTACGTAGAGCCCGTCGGTGCCAGCCCAGACCGGCTCTGCAACGAGGTTCGGCTTGGCGGCGACGGCCGCTTTGAACTTCGCAAGTGACGTACCGAACGCCGCCTTGTCGGCAACGACCTGCGGCGCGGCAAGATCGGCGCCCAGGCTCGTCGCGAGCTTCTCATAGTCCTCGATCAGCGTAACGATCGAGCTGCCCTGGATCGGGCCGGTGACTGGCGCCAACGGCCTCAAGGCGACACTGACATCCTTGCCGCCGCTCCAGTTGTTCTCCAGCGGCCACCATTCGGCGACGATCAGGTCCGGCTTCAACGCCGCAGCCTTCTCGACGCTGACTTCGCCCCAGGCCTCGCCGATGATCTCGATGCCGGTGAGGTCGAGCCCTTCGAGCGCCTTGGCGTCGGCAATAGCGCTGTCGGCATAGATTCCCACCGGACGGATACCGAGGGGGATCAGTCCGGCCGCGGCGTCCTGGCTGGCGATGATGCGGGTCGGCACGTGGTCCAGCGTCACCGTAGCGCCAGACCCATCGACATAGCTCCAAGCCTGGGCGAAAGCGGCGCCCGGCACGGCAAGCAGGAGTGTCGCAAAGGCAGTGGCGGCGAGCGTCTTGAGGGACATCGTGCTGGACCAGATATGTTGATTGTTGGGGTCACCTATCAGCGCGCTATGCTGATTAGTCAAGTCATGTTTCGGCCGCGTGGCGGCGAGTCATGCGGGTTTCACCAATCGATGCCATGGCTTAGCCGCCAACGCGAGACCGGACCGTGATCGAGCTGCCGCCGGCCATCGAAGAGTACTGGTACGCCTTCGACTGGGACGTCGAGGCGCTGTGGGCGCTGGACCTGCCGGCCGAGGCGTTTCCGATCGACAAGCTGCTCTGGCACCTCGATGTGCCGCTATGGGAGCTCGACGGGCACCGCTATGCGCTGACGCCGCGCCAGGTGCTGCGTTCGCCCTATCGCTACGACAAGGAGTATCGCCGGGTGCGGGCGGCCAGCCTGGTGTTTCCGATCGAGATCACCCGGCTCAAGGGCCGCTGGCTGATCCTCGACGGGGTGCACCGGATGACCCGGGCGCACGAGGATGGCCACGAGGAAATCTTTGTCCGCAAGGTGCCGCGGAAGCTGATCCGGTAGGGGTTGGCGCAGCGTGCTTGGCGCCCCTCACCCCGGCCCTCTCCCCAGAGGGGAGAGGGGCGATGGGCTCACCGGCCGTGCCACACACGTCCCCTCTCCCCTCTGGAGAGGGTTAGGGGAGGGGTAGCCAAGCGCTCGAGACAGGCCTAACTCGCTACCCGGTACGGGCTGAACGTCCGGCCGTTGTCGGAGAGGCTCGACCAGACGACCCAGTAGCGACCCTGCTCGTCGGGTACCAGCACTTCGGCCTCGCGACCGCTATGGGCCTGGAAACGGGCCAGCGACTGGGCTTCGAGGGCGGCGTTGGAGCGGGAGGGAAAGGGGCCGTGCGCCTTGCCTTCGAAATCGACCCACCAGTTGTCGCGGCTCTGAATCACGAGGTAGAGCGCCTTGGCCATCTAGTGGTCACCCCTGCTGTTCACGGAACCGTTATCACCGATTCTGGTGGCGTTCCGTCATCTGGAATGAGTTTCGCACAAGTGCGTAGTCGGAACGAGAGCACTAGGCGTCGCACATTTTATGCAAAGATGGGCCCAAATTGGGCGGATGCAAGCTTAGGGGCGCACGAGACCTTGGCCCCGATGGCGCCGAACACTTGAAACGTGCACTAACGCGAGTGAGCTGAGCCGCAACTGCCCACCGCCTTACATGATGAAGCCGACCCACCCAAGTATTGAGCAACGTCACGCCCAGACTGGCGCGGCGTGCGGTGGCATGCATGATGTCGGGCATGCAAACTCTCAAAGTCATCTACGATACCGACCCCGGCGTCGACGACGCCATGGCCCTGCTCCTGCTCGCCCGCCACCAGCGGATCGAGCTCATCGGCGTTACCACGGTGTTCGGCAATGCCGACATCGCGACGACCACGCGCAACGCATTGTACCTCAAGCAGAAACTCGGCTTCGCAGCGCCGGTGGCTGAGGGCGCGGGGGCGCCGCTGGTGGGTGAACCGGACGCGCCGCCGACCTTCGTCCATGGCAAGAACGGGCTCGGCGATATTGACCTGCCTCAGATCACCGCCACTGCTGACCCACGCCCGGCGCACCAGCTGATCATCGACCTGGTGAAGGCCAACCCAGGCGAGGTCACCATCATCGCGGTGGGACGGATGACCAACCTCGAGCGCGCCATGCGCGAGGCGCCGGAGATCGTCGGGCTGGTCAGGCAGGTCGTGGTGATGGGCGGCGCTTTCGGCCGCAACGGCCATACCGGCAATGTCACGCCGGTGGCCGAGGCCAATATCTGGGGCGATCCGGATGCGGCGGACATCGTCTTCGGCGCGGCCTGGCCGATCGCCATTGCCGGGCTCGACGTGACGCAGGCGACGGTAATGACGGACGCCTATGTGACCGAGCTCGCTGCCGCCGCTGGTGAGGACGGGGCGTTCGTTCGCGCCATCTCGGCCTTCTACCAGAACTTCCACCGCGAAAGCGCCGGGCTCGACGGCTTCTACGTGCACGATTCGAGCGCCGTGGCGTTGGCGCTGCATCCGGAGTTCTACAAGACCGAGACCGGTGCCATCAGGGTGGTCACCGAGGGCATCGCCATCGGGCAGACCATCATCAAACCGGACGGCCGGAGCTATCCGCCCGGGGCCTGGGACGGCCGCCCGAGCCAGACCATTGCGGTCGGTGTCGATGCCGAGGCCGTGCTGCGGTTCTATCGGGATACGCTGATGGGTTGAGGGGCCGCTGCCCCGCTCCATCCCTGACCACCGGGTCACCCCGGCGAAGGCCGGGGCCCATCCTGAGGTCTGTCGGACCACCGAGTCACTCGCGAAATCTCAGGATGGGTCCCGGCCTTCGCCGGGATGACATCGAGTTCGTTGCAGAGCCAGAAGTAGACCAGTCGCTCAGGCCGGCCGCCGGTACTGGTAGATGCCGACGTCGATCGAGCCTTCGAAGAAACCCGCTTCGCAATAGCTGAGGTAATACACCCACTTGCGGCGGAATTCCTCGGTGTAGCCGAGCTTCTTGATGTCGTTCCAGCGATCGAGGAAGCGCTCGCGCCACAGCTTCAGCGTCTTGGCGTAGCTCAGACGGAAGGTCTCGACGTTCTCGAGGATCAGCCCGACCTTGTCGCCCTGGTCCTGCATCGCCGTCTTGGTGAGCAGCATGCCGCCGGGGAAAATGAAGCGCTGGATGAAATCCGGGCGCGCCCGATAGTCGTGAAAGTCCTGCTCGCCGATGGTGATGGCCTGGATCGCGGCGGTGCCGCCGGGCTTCAGCCGATCGTGCAGGGTCTTGAAGTAGCTCGGCCAGTGCTCCTCGCCGACGGCTTCGATCATCTCGATCGAGGCGACGTGGTCGAAGTCGCCGCGGGTATCGCGATAGTCCTCGAAATGCATGGTGGCGAGCTGGTCGAGCCCCTGCCGCTCAAGCCGCTCGTTGGCGTATTTCAGCTGCTCGGCCGACAGCGTGATGCCATAGACTTCGGCGCCGAAATCCCTGGCAGCGGTTTCGGCGAAACCGCCCCAGCCGCAACCGATCTCAAGCACGCGGTGCCCTGGCTTGACGCCGGCCATCTCGGCGACGCGGCGGTATTTGGTGAGCTGCGCATCGGTGAGCGACTGCTCGTCGGAGGTGAACAGGGCCGAGGAATAGGTCATCGAGGGGTCGAGCCACTCGGCATAGAAGTCGTTGCCGAGGTCGTAGTGCTCGGAAATGTTCTTCTTGGACCCCTCTTTCGAGTTGTGGCGGCTCAGGTGGTAGGTGATGTCCTGGGCGGCCCGGCCGTACCAGGAGTTCTCGCCGCTATCGAGCACGTCCCGGTTCTGCAGGAAGTAGCGGAACAGCGCCGTCAGATCCTCGATCTCGACATCGCCGTCGATATAGGCCTGCGCGAAGCCGACGGTGCCGCGCTGCAGGGTTTTCTGCAGCACCTTGAAGTTGCGCAGCGTCAAGTGCGCGTGGACGCCGGTCGACGGATCGCCGAAGGTGCGGGCCTTGCCGTTGGGGAAGGTGATGGTGACAGCGCCGTGCTTGGGGCGGCCAATCAGCCGCTTGCCAAGAAAGGCCGCAACGGTCGAGAGCAGATGGGTCCACAGCGTGGGCGACGCTGCCCTCGTTTCAACCGCAAGCTTATCCATGACGCAACATTCCAGACTAAGTCCGCTCCGCCGAGCGGCCAAACCAGCGCCGCAGCGGGGCCGCAAGACGCGACCGGGCAACGGGGCTCCCCGTGAATTAGGGCAGCACTTTAGTCGTCATAAGTGGATATGCAAGCATGACTTTCAACCCTCGTAGCAGCTGTCAGGACAGCTAGCGCCCCCCCGGCCGGGCCGCGTCCAGCAGCCGAAACTGCACCTCTTCGCGGCCCTGCCAGTGGTCGATCGACAGCGTCCCCGCCATGTGCAGCGGCGTGTCGTTGCCGGCGCTCAGCAGCGTTTCGCCGAGCGCCGTGGTGGCGGCGCGGAAGGCGATGGCCTTGAGTCGCGCGCCATCGTCGGCGGTCAGAGTGAACTTCACATGCCCGCCGGCGCCGACGATCTCGGCGAACTTCGCCTTATGCGCCGGGAAGGCAAAAACCGGCTGCGGGCTGCCGGCGCCGAACGGCCCTGCCCGCTCGATCTCGTGTACGAATTGCGGGTTGGCGCCGCGCGCCGTCATCGCCGCATCGATCTCGAGCGCGGTGAGCGCCCGTGCGACGCTGACGCTGTTGCCCAGCCGGTCGGTGACGTGGGCGCGGAACGGTCCGAGCTGCCCCGGCTTCAGGGTCACCCCCGCTGCCATGGCATGACCGCCGCCCTTCACCGCGAGACCCAGCTCCACCGCCTCGATTACGGCGCTGCCGAGGTCGACCCCCGGCATCGAGCGGCCTGAGCCAGTGCCGGTCCCGTCGGGCGCCAAGGCGATGGCGAAGGTCGGGCGCTCGAAGCGCTCGCGCAGCCGCGCCGCGATCAGGCCCACCACCCCGGGGTGCCAGTTGGCCGAGGCCAGCACCAGCACTGGGGGCCCCTCGCCACCGCCGATCTCGGCCTCGGCGGCGCGCGCCGCTTCTTCGACCGCCTCGACTTCGATGCGCTGGCGCTCGGAGTTCAGTTCGTTCAGCTGCGCCGCGATCATCAGTGCCTGCTGCTCGTCGTCGAGCGACAGGAGCCTCGTGCCGAGCGCCGCGTCGCCGATGCGGCCGCCGGCATTGATGCGGGGCCCGATCAGGTAACCCAAGTGATACGCGTTGAGTGGACCCGAGAGCCGCGCTGCCAGGGCCAGCGCACCGATGCCGCGATTGGAACCGGTGCGCGCCACCTCGAGGCCGCGCGCCACGAAGGCGCGGTTCAGGCCCTTGAGTGGTACGACATCGCAGACCGTCGCCAGCGCCACGAGGTCGATCATGGTCATCAGGTTGGGCAGCCCGGTGTCGCCGCGCTGCTTCAGCAGCCGGTTGGTCGCCACCAGCACCATGAAAGTGACGCCAGCAGCACAGAGGTAGCCGAGGCCGGAGATGTCGTCGGGGCGGTTGGGATTGACCAGCGCATTGGCCGGCGGCAACTCGGCGTCGGACAAATGATGGTCGATCACCAGCACGTCGAGCCCGCGCGCGCGGGCATGGGCGATCGGGCCATCGCTGGTGGTGCCGCAATCGAGCGTGATCAGGAGCCTGGCGCCGCCATCGACCAGCTTGTCGATCGCCGTGGTGTTGGGCCCATAGCCCTCGAAGATGCGGTCAGGGATGTGCACCTGCGGGTCGAGCCCGAAGTGCTTGAGGTAGCGGGCCATCAGCGCGCAGGAGCAGGCGCCGTCGACGTCATAGTCGCCGAACAGCGCCACCGGTTCGTTGTCGGTGATGGCTTTGGCCAGCCGCTCGGCCAGAGCGTCCATCCCGGCGAGCGTCGAGGGGTCGGGCATCAGCTCGCGGATGGTCGGCTGCAGGTAGGTCTCGGCGGCGTCGACGCTGACCCCGCGCCCGGCGACGATGCGGGCGAGGATTTCAGACAGATCCGTGCGCTGGCCGATGGCGGCGGCAGTCCGCACTGCTGCCGGATCGAGCCGATCCACCCAGGCGCGGCCCAAGGCGGAGGTCGATACGTCGAGGAAGTTGGGGCGGGGCTCGTCCATCACCCGGCGAGGTAAGCAGAAAGCGAGGGATAGTCGAGGGCGCGACGGCGGTTTTCCCGCCGGGATCAGGGCGGCAGTGGCGGCCCCACCACTTCCATGCCGTGCGCCAGGCTCAGATCCTTGAAGGCTTGCGAAGTCGGATCGACCATCTGGGTGGCGAAGAACGCTTCCATCTTTCCGGCCGGGATGAAGGTCACGATCATCCGCGCCGTCTCGGTGAGGTTGCGGAAGGCATGCGGGATACCGCGGGGACCGAGGATGGAGTCGCCGGCGCCAAGCTCGTAGGTCTGGTCGCCGACTTGGAAACGGAACTGCCCTTCCAGCACCTGGAACCACTCGTCCTGCTCGAAATGCAAGTGCAGCGGCGGGCCACCGGGTTTGAATCGGTAGGTATCGTAGGCACAGAGCGCGCCGCCGGTGTCGCCTGAGGAGATCTTGCAGTCGAAACGACCGTTGAGGAAATTGAGGGGCGCGGAGTGCCGGTCTTCGCCGGCGCGCACCACCACCCCGGCAGCCTTATTCTCGGTGACCATGCAAATGCCTCGTCGAAACCGGAATGCCCGCGGACTATCCGCCCCGGCCGATGGCCGGTCAAGCGCAGCCCGAGCCGACGAAATCGGACATCCGGGACGGGAAAGGTCTAGCGCTGGGCGGCAACGCCCCCCATATCAGCGTCAACGTTTTACATGGGGAACCACAATGTTCGCTTCGAAGGGCTTCCGGTTTTCGGCCCTCCTTGCCACGCTGATCATGGCCTTCTCGCTGGTGGCGGTCGATACCGCCGAAGCGCGGCGCGGCGGCAGCTTTGGTAGCCGCGGCATCCGCACCGAGCGGAGCGTGCCGTCGACACAGGTGTCGCCGAACACCACGGCGCCGGTGCAGAACACCATGACCAACAGCACCACCCGCAACACGGTTGGCAACGCCACGACGCCGGCCCGCCCGAGCCTGTTTGGCGGCTTTGGCGGCGCCCTGCTCGGCGGCTTCCTGTTCTCGGGCCTGTTCGGCATGCTGTTCGGGTTCGGTTTCGGCGGTTTCGGCGGCATGCTCGCCCTGCTCGTGCAAGTGGCGATCATCGGCCTCATCGTCGCTTTCTTCGTCCGTCGCAGGCAGCAGCGTCCGGCGATGGCCGGCGGCCCGCTGAACTACGAGGCGCAGGACACAGCTCGCAACTATGGCGGCAGCGGTGGGACCTCGGCTCCGCGTGGCCAGCGCTCAGCGGCTTCGCAGCGGGCGGGCCGGCGTGACGAGGTCGGCATCACCGACCAGGACCTCGGCACCTTCGAGAGCCATCTCAAGCAGATGCAGGATGCGTACTCCCGCGAGGATTATGCGGCGCTGCGCCAGATCACCACACCCGAAGTGATGGGGTATCTCGCCGAGGAACTGGGCGAGAATGCTACCAATGGCCTGCGCAACGAGGTGTTCGACGTGAACCTCCTCGCCGGCGACGTCGCCGAAGCCTGGCGCGAGGGCGGCACCGACTACGCCAGCGTGGCGATGCGCTACGAGAGCCGCGACGTCATCCGCAACCGCGGCACCGGCGAGATCGTCTCCGGCGACGACCGGGTCACTGAGACCACCGAGGTCTGGACCTTCCAGCGCCAGAACGGCAGCCGCTGGCTGATCAGCGCCATCCAGGACGCGTAAGCTTTCGATTACCGAATACGAGCGGGCCGCTACAGTGGGGCGG
>NZ_LAJE02000012.1 GCF_000970465.2 Devosia insulae DS-56 | reverse complement strand
GCTGCGCAGGGCACCCTCTCCCTCAAGGGGAGAGGGCAGGAAGAGGGCGAGCATGCGCATTCTGGTGATCGGGTCGGGCGGACGGGAGCATGCGCTGGCATGGGCGATTGCCCGCTCGCCGCGCTGCGAGAAGCTGTTCGTGATGCCGGGGAACGGCGGGACTAGCGAGATCGCCGAGAACGTGCCGGTGGATATCACCGACCACAAGGCAGTGATCGATTTCGCCATCGCCAACCGGGTGGACTTCGTGGTGATCGGGCCCGATGCGCCAGCGGTGGCGGGGCTGGGCGATGATGTGCGGGCGGCGGGCCTCCTCTGCTTCGGGCCGAGCAAGGCGGCGGCGCAACTCGAGGGCTCGAAGGCCTTCACCAAGCTGATCTGCGACGAGGCGAGGGTACCGACAGCGGCCTATGGCCGGTTCGACAACGAGAGCGAGGCGCTCGCCTATGTGCACGACCAGGGCGCGCCGATCGTCATCAAGGCGGATGGGCTCGCGGCCGGCAAGGGCGTGACGGTAGCGATGACCATCCATGAGGCGGCGGACGCAGTGCGCGACTGCTTCTCGGGCGCCTTCGGCGAGTCCGGCTCGACCGTGGTGATCGAGGAGTATCTCGAAGGCGAAGAGGCTTCGATCTTCGCGCTTTGCGACGGCGAGAGCGTGGTGATGCTGCCCAGCGCGCAGGACCACAAGCGGGTGTGGGACGGCGATCGCGGCCCGAATACCGGCGGCATGGGGGCCTATTCCCCTGCCCCGGTGATGACGCCAGCAGTGACGGCGCAAGTGGAGAACGAGATCATCCTCCCCTCGATCCGCCGGATGGCGGAGCGCGGTACGCCGTTCACCGGGGTGCTGTTTGCCGGGATCATGGTGACGCCGAAGGGCCCCAAGCTGATCGAGTACAATGTGCGGTTCGGCGATCCGGAGTGTCAGGTGTTGATGCTGCGGCTCAAATCCGATGCACTGGACCTGCTCGAAGCGACGGCGCGTGGCACGCTGAAGAGCGTGAAGCCGGAATTCAGCGACGACGTCGCGCTGACCGTGGTGCTGGCCGCCAAGGGCTATCCGGTCAATCCCGAAAAGGGCAGCGAGATCCTGGGGATCGACGGTCAGGACGACGACACGCTGATGGTGTTCCATGCCGGGACGCTCCGCAGCGACGGCAAGCTGATCGCCAATGGCGGGCGAGTGCTGAACGTCACGGCATTGGGCCGGACCGTGGGCGAAGCCCGCGACCGGGCCTATGCGGAAGTGGACCGGATCGAATGGCCCGAGGGGTTTTGCCGGCGCGACATCGGCTGGCGAGCGGTGGCAAGGGAACTCAAACCCGCCTGAACATCTTATAAACGAGCAGAGCGTATCCTACGTCCTTATCGTGACCCATGAGATGACAGCGCCGGTCGATGCGACGCCGCTACAGCGGCGGGGGCAGCAGATTGTCGATCGGTTGCGCGGCGAGTTCCGCGAACACACGCACGGCCATGCTCCGCCCCCCGAACCGCGGATCGGTGTAGCGCTCGGCGGCGGCTCGGCGCGCGGGCTGACCCACATCCCCTACATCGAGGCAATGGACGAGATGGGGCTGAGGCCGCACGTGATCTCGGGCACCTCGATCGGCGCGCTGATCGGCTCGGGCTGGGCCAGCGGCATGACCGGAGCGGAACTGAGGGAGCACTCGTTCTCGGTGCTGGGCACCATGCGGATCATCGCCGGACGGCTGTGGGGCGCCAAGGTGCGCAACCTTGGCAACTTCTTCCAATCCGGCTTCAACGTGCAGCTCGACGCCGTGCAGGTGGTGGATGCGTTCCTTCCCGACCCGTTCCCGCTCGAGTTCAAGGATTTGAAGACCAAGTTCTACGTGGTGGCGACCGATTTCCAGTCCTGGCATCAGGCAGTATTTTCGGAGGGGCCGCTGCGCGAGGCAATTGCCGGCTCGATCGCTATTCCGAGTCTGTTCAAGCCAGTGTCGTTCGCCAATCACCTCCTGGTCGATGGCGGCGTGGTGAACCCGCTGCCGCTCGACCAGGCGGCGGCCGACACCGACATCCTCGTCGGTATCGACGTCAACGGCGATCCCTCCGAGCAGCTCAACAAGACCAACCACAAGGCGCTCGATGTGTGGTTCGGCGCGGCGCAGATCATGATGCACTCGCTGACCGCGCACATGATGGCGGCCTATCCGCCGGACGTCTACGTGCGGCCGCACCTCAGCGCCTTCGGGGCGCTGGAGTTCTGGCGGGTGCGCGAGCTGGTGGCGCATGTCGAGAAGGACAAGGACAACTTCAAGCGCGCCCTGGACGGCCGGATCGAATCGTTCCTGAGCAAGCAGCAGGACTCGATGCGGGCCGAGGCCCGGTAGCGGCTGCGGGCGCGCTAACGCAGCCCCTGGAAGAACGACTTCAGCAACTCCCCCGACCGCTTCGCCCCTACCCAGCCCCTTT
>NZ_LAJE02000011.1 GCF_000970465.2 Devosia insulae DS-56 | reverse complement strand
GACTGAGAGAGACGGCCCCCTTCAGGAGAGGCGTCACGCCGCCCTGGCAAACTCCTGCCGCGCTTCGCGGATCGCCGGGAAGTGTTCGAACGCCCAGTCGACCATGGCCGAGAGCGGCACGAGGAAGCTGTGGCCCATGGGGCTGAGCTTGTACTCGACGCTTGGCGGGGTGGTCGGGAACACGGTGCGCTCGATCAGCCCGTCGGCCTGCAGGTCGCGCAAAGTCTGGGTCAGCATGCGCTGGCTGATATCGCTGATCTCGCGCTTCAACTCGCCGAAGCGGTAGGGGCGATGCGCCAGTGCCGAGATGATCAAGACGCTCCATTTGTCGCCGAGTTGGTCCAGCACGTTGCGCACCGGGCACTGCGAGGGGTCGGAATATTCGGCCATCATCTGGCTCAGCGGGGCAATCGGGCTAACCGGCATAGGTGGTTCCTTCGGGGTAACCAGGGGCGTTGAAACTGCCGTCTTGCGGCAGCTGAGGCAGTTCCTATTGTACACGTAGTCTCAAAAAGAGACAACCTAGGAGACTCCAGCATGACTACCCCTCCCACCCTGCTCGTCACCGGCGCCAACGGCCAGCTCGGGCGTCTCGTCGTCGAGCACCTGCTCGATACCGTGAAGGTCGAACCCTCCCGCATCATCGCCACCACCCGCAACCCGGCGAAGCTTGCTGACTTCGCGGCACGCGGCGTCACCGTCCGCGCTGCCGATTTCGCCAAACCGGAAACCCTGGCGGAAGCATTCAAGGGCGCCGATCGGCTGCTGCTGATCAGCACCACCTCGGTCGGCACGCGCCTCGTCGAGCATCAGGCCGCCATCGATGCAGCGGTCGCCGCTGGCGTGCAGCACGTCCTCTACACCTCGATCCCCAACCCGGTGGCACCCGAGCTGCTGATCGTCCACGATCATGCCAAGACCGAGGACGCGCTGGCCGCCAGCCAGCTGCCGGGTTGGACGGTGCTGCGCAACAACTGGTATTTTGAGAACCTCAACCACACCATTCCGCAGCTGCTGCAGTCAGGTCAGTGGTTCAATGCCAGTGGCGACGGCCGCATCGCCTATATCGCGCGTAGCGACCTCGCCCGCGCCGCCGCAACCGCCCTCGCCAATGGTGACAACGGCAAGTCGGCGCTGACCCTGGGTGGCGCCACGGCCTACACGGTTCCCGAACTCGCGGCCCTGATCGGCAGCACGCTGGGCGGAGAGATCGCCGCCATCCCGGTTACCGTGCCGCACCTCGAACAGGGAATGATCGGTGCGGGGCTGCCGGCGCCGGTCGCCGCCGTGCTGTCGTCGGCCGAGATCCACATCGCCAATGGCCGCCTCGGCGACGTCAGCGGCGACTATCGGGCGCTTACCGGCGCTGAGCCGCAGAGCCTCGAAAGCTGGCTGGTCGCCAACAAGGCGGCGCTGGCCAAGGCGGCGTAAGCCAGTTCGGGCTGGGGCAGTTACTGCCTCAGCCGAACACCACCGTCTTCTTGCCGTTCAGCATCACCCGGTTCTCGAGGTGGAGCTTTACCGCTCGCGCCAGTACCCGGCTTTCGACATCGCGCCCGGCGGCCACCAGGTCGTCGGGGCTCAGCGCGTGCGTCACCCGCGCGGTTTCCTGCTCGATGATCGGGCCCTCGTCGAGCTCCGGCGTCACGTAATGGGCAGTGGCGCCGATGATCTTGACGCCGCGCTCATGCGCCTGGTGATAGGGCTTGGCGCCCTTGAAGCTCGGGAGGAACGAGTGGTGGATGTTGATGATCTGCCCGTAGAGCCGGGTGGCGAACTTGTCGCTCAAAATCTGCATGTAGCGGGCGAGCACCACGAGATCGGCGCCGGTCTCCTTGAACAGCGCGATCACCTGGTCTTCCTGCGCCGCCTTGTTGTCCTTGCCGACCGGCAGCAGGTGGAACGGGATGCCCTCGTAGTCGGCGGTCTTCCGGCTATCCTCGTGGTTGGAGACGATCGCCGCCACCTCGGCATCGAGCCAGCCGACACGGATCTGGTAGAGCAGGTGGAGCAGGGTGTGGTCGAACTTAGAGACCATCACCAGGATCTTCTTCTTTTTCGCCTCATCGACCAGCGTGGTGCGCATGCCGAAGCGCTCGACCGCCGGCTTCAGGCCGCGCTCCAGCGCATCGCGATCGACACCATCAGGGGTGGTGAAGGCCAGCCGCATGAAGAACTGGCCGGTCTCTCTGTCCCAGAACTGGTTGGATTCCGCGATGTTGCAACTGAGGCCCGCCAATTCCGTGGTCACCGCGGCGACGATCCCAGGCCGATCGGCACAGGAGAGGGTGAGAACGAAATTGGACGACATCTAAAGCGCTCCGGGAAACAAAGTCGCGGAGCGATGCACGCGGGGGGGCGCGGGGTCAAGGGGGCTGGCTCTTATACAAATCTGACGCTGCCGTCGAGCGACCTAGTGTAGGTCTTGGTGACCGCCGGTG
>NZ_LAJE02000010.1 GCF_000970465.2 Devosia insulae DS-56 | reverse complement strand
GGTGAAGGCGACGTCGGCTGCGGCCTCGGCGGCCAGCGCGTCGGAGGGGCGGGAGACGTCGACCTCGTTGGGCGCCTCGGGGTTGGCGGTGGGGGCGAGGATGCTGCGGACGGCTTCTACCGCGTCGGGGGCAGTGCGGAGATAGAGCGTCGTGATATCGCCTTCGAAATCGAGGTAGCGCTCGCCGGCGGGCCAGCCGATCAGTGCGCTCAGATCGAGCATCGGCACCAGCGAGACCGGCGCGAGAATGCCGACCACGGTGAACCAGCGGCCGCCGAGCCACACCTGTTGGCCGATCAGCCCGCGGCCGATGCCGCGCCGGGCGGCGGCGCGGGCGCCGAGCACCACGGCGGGGTAGTTGGCTGTGGCTTCGTTGAGCCAGGAGCCGACGGCGACTTCTGCGCTCAGGGTTTCGAGCAAGTTCAGCTTCGTGGCGTAGACGGCGAGGCCGCCCGACTGGCTCGCGGGGATGCGGTTGGAGCGATAGATCCGCGCATCGGCCAGGACGCCGATGGCGCTCACCATTTCGACCTCGGCAATGCGGCCGAGCATGGCGATGGATTCGGGCGGCATGGTCGCGGCTTCGCCGAACATCGATTTGCCCGGCCCGGCGCTGAGCAGGTTCGTGCCGAGTTCGGAGAGCAACTGGTTGAGCTGGGCGCGGCTCGAGGTGGAAATGCCGACCACCGCGATCATCGCGGCAATGCCGATGGCGATGCCGAGCGCCGACAGCACGACGCGCAGCGGCCGGGCCGTCAGGCCATAGGCGGCGAGGCGCACGACATCGATGGCCAGGAGTTTGGCGGGTTGCAGGGTGCTCATCTTATGCTCCGCCTGGTGTCTTCGACCAGTTGCCCGTCGCGCATCATGGCCTGGCGGTCGAAGCGGGCGGCGAGATCGCGATCATGGGTGATCACCACCACGGCGGTGCCGGCGCGATGGAGGCCGAGCAGCAATTGCACCACGCCTTCGCCCGAGGTGCTGTCGAGCGCGCCGGTCGGCTCGTCGGCAAGCAGCAGCAGCGGGCGGCGCGCCAGTGCCCGGGCAATGGCGGTGCGTTGCTTTTCGCCGCCCGACAGCTGATGCGGACGGTGGTCGAGCCGGTGGGCAAGCCCGACCTCGCGCAGCGCCGCCTCGGCACGCTCGCGCCGTTCGCGCAATCCGGTGCCGGTGTAGAGCAGGCCATCGGCGACATTGTCGAGCGCCGAGACGCCGGGCGACAGGTGGAAATGCTGGAAGACGAAGCCGATGCGCCGGGCGCGCAGCGCCGAGAGCTCGTGGTCCCTGAGCTCGGCGACGTTCAGCCCGTCGATCTCGACCGTGCCGGCACTGGCGCGATCGAGCGTACCGATGATGTTGAGCATGGTGGATTTGCCCGAGCCGGAGGGGCCGACAATGGCGACGAGCTCGCCGCGCTCGATCTCGAGGCTGACATCGCGCAGCGCCAGCACGCCACCGGCAAAGGCGCGGCTGACATTGCTGAGGGAGACGATGGTTGCCGTCATCCGGGCACGCTGACTCGCTCGCCCTCTGCAATGCCGTCGCCGCTGACCTCGACCCGCCCGGCGGCGAAGAGGCCGGTGTCGACGGGGACCAGTCTGGTGCCGCCAGCATCGACGAGCTCGACGGCAAAGCCGCCTTCCGGCCGGGCCAGCAGCGCGGCGATCGGCACCGAGAGCACGTCGTTGCGGCGCTCGCTGACGAAATCCACGTCGACCGAGGCGACTTCCAGCCCGTCGAGGGCGGCCTGGTCGGCGATCGCCACGGTCACTTCGATATTGCCGTCGGTCACCACCGAGCCGACCTCGGAGATTTTTCCTGCCACCTCGCGATCATCGGGCAGGGTGATGGTGACGCGGCGGCCGACGGCGGCGAGCGCCTGATCGGCGACGGCGAGCGGCACGGTCACCAGCTTGGTGGTTGAGGAATAATCGAGGATCGAGCTGCGGTCGGCCGAGGCGGCGAGCAGGGTTTCGCCGACACTGGCATCGTGCGCCGCGACATGCACCGGCCCCTCGGCAATCACCAGCTGGCTGAGACTGACAATGCCGGTCACCGGCAGGCCGGAGAGGCGCTGCCAGCTGCGGACCTGTTCGCCGAGCGGGCCGGTATAGCCGAGGGCGGCGAGATTGTCGGCCAGTTGCGCGACATCGGCAGTGTCGGTGGCGCGCGCCAGCAGCGCCGCGTGGGCATCGCGCAGCGCATCGCGTTTCACCGTGGCGTCGGCAATGGCGACGCGTGCCGCCACGGCGTCGAGTTTTGCCGCTGCAAGGTCCTTGTCGAGGCCGCGGATGGCGGCGGCCATGGCGGCGCGGGCCTTGGCGAGCTCGGCCGCGGCGGCAGCGATTTCGGCGCTGGGGGCCAGCTCGGCGGCCGAGAGTTCGGTGACCCGCGCCAGCTTGGCCGCAGCAACGGCAACGGCGCCGCTCAGTTCAATGAACTCGGGGA
>NZ_LAJE02000009.1 GCF_000970465.2 Devosia insulae DS-56 | reverse complement strand
CTCGACACTGGTGCGCTCGTCGGAAGCATCAGATGGAACGAAGAGACTGGGCGGCCTCAGCACCGCTGCCAGCCGGTCGATATTCTCGTCATTGGAGCGGCTGACCAGCTCCCGAGCCGCGCGCTGCGCCTCGGCGCTCTCGAACGTCATACCGAGCGAGAACAGCGTCTTGCCGCCCGGCGCCGGCCTGAAGCTCAGGGTGAAATGCTTGCCCGAGTTGTGGTCGTACTCGACGCGCGCGTCGGGTTCGATCACGGTAAAGCGCGCTTCGTTCTCATGCTCGCGTCCATCAGGATTGTGCAGCGTATGCCGCCAGATGCCGCCGACGCGAAAGTCGAAGGCATGGATGGTGTCGCGAAACCCCTTGGGTCCCCACCAGCTCGACAGTACCCGGGGATCGGCAAAGGCGGCGAACACCGCCGCCGGCGAGGCGTTCAGCACCCGGCTGGTGACAATGTCGAACCGGTGGTCATGTGCCGATGCAAGATCGTCCATCGCGGGCCTCACTTAAGTCACAGCTTTAGTAAGTGTGGGCGCTGCCAGGGTCAATGGCTAAGCCAGGACTTCGGCGAATGTCCACCACCCGAGGCCGAGGCTCGCCAGCACCGCGACGTGCACGACGGCGATCAGCATGGTGACCACGATGAAGCTCTGCTTGCTGGTCTTGTGGCGGAGCAGCTGCTGCGCGACGAGCCCGCCGGCGATGCCACCGATCGCGTCGATGAGGTGAAGGCTTTTCTCTGTGACTCGCCAGCGGTCTGTTTCCGCGGCCCGCTTGTCGAACCAGTAGACCGCGATGCTGACCGCCCCCAGCACCAGGTATGCGATGGGCAGCCAGACGGGCACCCGACCAAGCAAGTAATCGGCGAGGGCGAGCGCCACGATGCTGCCGGCTCCCACCCCACGCCCGCCGATGCTCGGTGCGGTGGGTGTTGGCGCGCCGCGGCGCCTCGCTTCCACGTTGAGCGGGTTGGCGCCGGCGATTTTGACGTCCTTGGCAGCCAGCCGCCCGTCGCTCCCGCGCCCGAGCGTGAACGACACCCGATCGCCGACGCGCGGCCGCGTGGCGATCCGTCCGATATCGCTGATATGTACGAAGCGCCGCTCGCCATCGTCGGCGGCGATGAAGCCGAAGCCGCGCTCGTCGTTCCACTGGACCAGTTCGCCACTCTGCCGAGCCATCGCTATGCGCCGAGTTCCGCTTCGTTCCAACCGAGCGCCGCCATGTCGTCGACCCGGTCGCGGAAATCGCTGGCGGTGAGAAACTCGTCGAGCTGCGGCGGTTTCACCGAGCTGCCGGCCAGCATGGCATGCACCTGCCCGCGATGGTGGGTCTGGTGCATGAACAGATGCAGCAGCAGGTCATCGGTGCGCTCGACCTGGATGCGGCCGGTGCGGTGCACCCGGGTTTCGGCGGCGAGCCGGGCGTCGGTGAGATCGGTGCAGAAGGCGAGAAGGCGTTCATCGACGGCGAACTGCGCTGCCGCCAGCGGCCCGATGGCGTCGAACGGCTCCTCCGGATCCCAGGCTTTGGGCCCTAGCGTGCCGCCTTCCAGCGCATCGACATAGAACCAGTCGATGGTGAGGATGTGGTTGAGCGTCTCTTTGAACGTCGGAAAGAAGCTCGTGCGCACCGCCTCGAACTCGCCCGGCTGCAGCTTGAGGCAGGCGGTAAGCAGCCGGTGGTTGGCGAGCCGGTTGTTCTGCGCCAGCTTGCGCATGATGCGGGTGGCGGTACTCATGGCTTGTCTCCGGGTTCGACGGGTTTGCTCGGAGCCGCCATGCCGTCGGCGACCATGCTGCCGAACAGCTGCGCCAACCGGTTGCTGACCGGCGTGTTGGCGGTGGCGAGGACGCGCGACACTTCCCCCACGAGGTTGCCGCTCAGGGTGTTGAGCAGCTCGGTACCTTCGGCGGTGAGGGTCAGTACCTTGGCGCGCCGATCGTCCGGGTCCTCGGCGCGCGCGACGAAGCCGCGCTCCACCAGAGTGCTGGCGACCCGGCTCGCCGCCGGCAGCGACAGCGCCAGGGCGGTGGCAAGGCTGTTGATCCTCAGCGCCTTGTCGCGATCGAGCAGGTAGAGCGAGGCAACTTCTGCCAGCGACATGTTCTCGTGCCTGAGGTCACGGGCGGTGCTCGACAGCAGTTGCGCCGACATCAGCCGCAGGAACTGCGCCATCGGGCTCTGCGGGTCGGCAGCGGCAATTACTTGCATATTTGGAATCATTGTAAATCCACAACTATTATGAACGCGCAATAAATACTGCGCTCAAAGCCGGTTCAGTGGAAGCCCGTCATAAGGCCGCCGTCCAGTCATCCACCGGGAATGCTGGACCGGCGACCGGATGACCGGCGCCGTCCCCTCCCGGCACCAGGAGACTGAAATGAACGTGACCAGATCGGCAAGCCTCGCCCTCGCGGCGATCCTGCTCAGCACCAGCCTCGCTTCGGCGGGTGGTATTCACATCCCGGGCCTCGGCGACTCGGGTTCGGGCGGCGACTCGCACCCCGGCGACATCTTCCACCAGGAGAGGCCGGATCATGACTCGCCGGATTTCGGCAGCATCTTCAATCCGCAGCCCGAACTTGAGGTCACCATCAATGACGACCTCTTCGAGGTGCTCAATCCGCCGGTCGATGTCGTCGATCTGGGCATCGACATGGGCAACGGCGCGCCCGGCAAAGGTGGCAAGGCAAAGGGCGCCCAGCTCAGCGCCAACGTGAAGCTGGGCGCGGCGCTCAGTTGCGTCGTCTCGGGCACGCCGAGCGAGTTCCCGGACGACCTGCGTATCGCCAATGCCGGCGTGGTGGCGCTGCCGGTCGGTACCCAGTTCAAGTGGAAGGCGGCGGGCATCAGCGGCGTCGCCAGCCTCGGCAAGGCGCTACAGCCGGGCAAGGCGCTCAAGCTCAGCAACGTGCTGCCGGGCGGTGTCGAGGCCGGCACCGTCTGCTCGGCCAAGGCCATCGGGCTTTGACCGACGGCGAGGTCCCGGTCGTCGCCGGGACCTCAGCCTGTGAACTTCACCTGAACATGCTGCTCAATCCGGGTTCAAGCCGCGGCAGCGATACGGCGCCCAACGAAGCGGCAACCCCTGCCGCTCCAAGGGAAATCCCAATGCATAAGATGAACTGCCTCGCCCTCGTGGCGATCACCACGCTGTTGCTCGGCACCGGCGTTGCTTCGGCCTACGATCCGATCGGCGGCCTCAGCGACGCGGTCACCGGAACGACGGAAGATCACATCAACGACGCCGTCCTTCCCACTGCGGAAGATCATATCAACCGGGCGGTCCTCACCAACCCCGAGGCCGGCATCAATGACGCCGTACTCAGCGGCGCAAAGCTGCGGTTGGCGGTGCGGAACGGCAGTCTCGCCCTCGATTGTCAGGTCGGTGGCGCCGATCTGCTGGTCGCCAATGTCGGCACCATCGATATCCCGGCGGGCACCAAGCTGCGTTGGAGCGTCAAGCGTTATGGCGCCCAGGGCTATGTGCAACTGAAGCGTGGCCTTCAGGCCGGTGCGGATGTGCGCGTTGCCGACCTGCTCGACGGGGCTGCCAAGGCTGGCACGCCCTGCTCGATCAAGCCGACCGGGCTCTGATCCTACTATCTAGCGGCGACCGACGGCAAACTTCTGCCGGTACTGCCGCGGCGTCATCCGCTTGGCCGCCTTGAACTGGCGGTTGAAATTGGCGAGCGACTCATAGCCCACGTCGGACGCGACGTGGGCTATCGGCCTTTCGGTGCCGGAGAGCAGCGCACAGGCTTCGCCGAGTCTGAGGCGGGTGATGTAGACTGACACGGGACTGCGCATATGGCGGACGAACATCCGGTGGAGCCCGGAGGGCGAGAGCGCGGCAATGTCCGCGAGCGCATCGATCGACAGCGGCTCCATGTAGTGGGTGTGGATGACATCGAGCACCCGGTCGATGCGGGTGCGGTCGGCGGAGTGATGCGGCACCGCGGCGGAACTGGCGAGCGGCGTGGCGGCGCCGTCCTCGGCGAGACGGCGCAGGATGTCGATCAATAGGCTGAGCCGGTCAGCCGGCGGGCGGGCGAACAGCGCGTCGATCAGCGGGCGGACGGCATCGGAGGCCGCGTTCGAGAATTTGAGCCCACGCTGCGCCCGCGCCAGCAGGTCGGCGACGGGGCGGAGTTCAGCCAGCAGCTTTGTCAGGCCCTCGGCCCAATCGGGGTGGAACCACATCACCCGTGCCACGTGCGGGGCGGCGGGATCGCGCTTGTCGCGGCTGGCCCAGGTGTGCGGCAGGTTGGGGCCGATCAGCACCAGGTCGCCGTCGTCATAGTCGCCGATGTGATCGCCGATGAAACGCTGTCCGACCGAGTTGAGGGTGAGGGTCAGCTCGAACTCGGGGTGGTGGTGCCACTGGAATGGAATGGCGTCATCGAGCTGGCGGTCGAGCCACGCCCAGGAAGCGCCTTCCGGCGGCATAACCTTCTCGAGAAGCGGCTTCATCGTGCCGAGCGCCCCCTGTCAACGCCAGAATAGTATCAGAACTGGCCGGAGCACGGCAACATGCCGGGGCGTAGCGGCCATAGCTTCTCTGCATCGAAACCGATCCCCGAGGGGGGAACATCAGATGGAGGACGATGATGTCGATGGCTCAGGGGATGGCGCTGCAAGGCATGGCGGCTGGGATCAAGCGGGACTCGCATCCCACCACGCAGAAAGTCACCACGCAGCTCAAGGACATCAACAAGACCCTGCCGCTCAGGGTGCTGAGCGAAGCGGATTTCAAGCACTGGCAGGAGCGCGGCTACGTGATTGTTCGCAATGCCGTCGACGCGGCGCATGTCGAGCGGCTCAAGGCCTTGCTCTGGGAATTTGAGGAGAAGGACCCCAACGATCCCGCAACCTGGTACACGCCGCAGCGGCGCGATCACCTCATGAAGGAGCTCAACGGCACCGGCATGGTGGAGATCTACAACCACCAGTACCTGTGGGACAATCGCCAGCAGCAGCGGGTCTACGATGCCTTCGTCGATATCTGGGACATCGAGGAACTGTGGGTGTCGATCGACCGCGCCAACCTCAACCCGCCCAAGCTCGTGCCCGGCCCGAACCAGAACGGCTTCATCCACTGGGACAGCGACACCTCGCTTGATCCCCTGCCGATCGGCGTGCAGGGCGTCTTGAGCCTCGTCAAGCAGGACGGCGATATCGGCGGCTTCCAGTGCATTCCCGAGCTGTTCTACGATTTTGACACCTGGGTGAAGACCCAGCCCGCTGACCGCGATCCGATGCACCCCGATACCACCGGCCTCAAGATCACCAATATCGAAATGGAGCCGGGCGACCTGATGATCTTCAATACCCTCCTGGCGCATGGCGTCAGGCCCAACCACTCGATCAACTCAGGCAACCGGGTGCGCATGGCGCAGTACATCTCGATGTTCCCGGCCAACGAGGACGACGTACTCGAGCGGGCCGAGCGGGTGCGGCTGTGGCGCGAACTCGACCACCCCCAGCGCGACGCCTTCCCCGGCGATCCGCGCGACTGGGAAAAAAACCACGCCGAAACTGCAAAGCTCACCGAACTGGGTGAAAAGCTGCTCGGGCTGCGCAGCTGGGGCTGAGCGCGCTGGAACAACCAAGGTGACGAGGCGGCAGGCGACTGCCGCCTCGCGCGTTTTCAGCGGCAGCTGGCCATGTTGACCAGGGCGTTGACCAGCAGCCGCGTCGCGGCGGTTTCGCCCCAGCTCTTAGCGTTGGGTGCGCCATTGGCCAGCACGTCGCGTACCAGTCCGGCATTGATCAGCACGCCGGCTGATTCTCCGACGCCAGCGTGGTAAGCCTGTAGCAGGCCGGCAGAAGCGGACGAGCGTAACGGTTTGCCTTCAGCGTCGAACTCGGGGATGTTCCTCCTCGAGGAGACACCATGAAACTGCTGCACACCACGCTCGGGCCGAAGCGGGCCGACGAGCTCGGCATGATCCTGCCGCACGAGCACGTGTTCGTCGATCTGCGCACCCCCGATCAGCCCGGCTATGCCGAGGCCGATCCACAGGACGTGGTGCGGGTGATGAGCCCCCAGATCGAGGCGATCAAGGCGCGCGGCATCACCGCGCTGGTCGAGTGCTCGACCGGCGGCGTCGGCCTCCGCGTCGATATCGATCTCGCCGTCAGCCAGGCCACCGGCCTGCCGATTGTCGTTCCCACCGGCAACTATCGCGAACCCTGGATCCCCGATTGGGTGCGCGACGCCAGCGAGGCCGACCTCGAGGCGCAGATGTTTCGCGATCTCGCCGAGGGTGTGGGCGAGACCGGGGTCAAAGCTGCCTGGATCAAGATTTCCGCCGGCGATGACGGCATCACGCCGCTCGAGGCCAAGATCCTCCGGGCTGCAGCGCGGGCGGCGCAACGCACCGGGGCGGTGATCGGCAGCCACACCATCAAGGGCCGGGTGGTGATGGACCAGCTCGATATCATCGAGGCCGAGGGTTATCGCGCTGACCGCTTCATCTCGATCCATACCCAGGAAGAGAAGGATTTCGGCCTCAACATCGCTGTGGCGCAGCGCGGCGCCTGGATCGAATACGACCATGTCGGCCGCGCCCCCGATGCGGCGGTGAGCGAACTGATCGTCCGGGCGCTCGATGCCGACCTCGGCTCGCAACTGCTGCTCAGCCATGATCGCGGCTGGTACGATCCGGCCATCCCCGGCGGCGGCACCCCGACCCCGTACACGCACCTGAGCGACGTAATGCTGCCGCTGCTGCGCACCAGGGGGATCGATGAGGCGGTGATCCGGCAACTCACCGTCAGCAATCCGTTCGAGGCATTTGCGCGCTGACAACGGTAGCGCATCGGGATCGACAACCCAGAATAGCGAATGGCAGCATGGCGTTGCCGGGGCTTGTCCGGCAATCGAAGTGGCGCTAGAATTTCGTTAGGATCATAACTATCGAGGTTCCGCGATGAGCGCCGGGCCAAAGTCCTATTTCACCTCCATCCTCAAAGACGCAGGCATCGAACTCGGCGGCAGCCGGCCCTTCGATGTCACCGTGCATGACGACCGATTGTGGGGCCGCGTCATCAGCCACGGTACGCTCGGTTTCGGCGAAGCCTATATGGATGGCTGGTTCGATACCGACGCGCTCGACCAGTTCATCTACAAGCTGCTCGAGTACGACATCTACGCGCATCTGAAGCCCGATATCGGGCTGGCGCTGAGCTTCGTACGCGGCAAGCTGCTGAACCTGCAGCGCGCCCGTGTCACCGAGGTGGGCGAGCGGCACTACGACATCGGCAACGACCTCTATGCCATGATGCTCGACAAACGGATGATCTATTCCTGCGGCTACTGGGCCGAGGCGACGACGCTCGACGCGGCGCAGGAAGCCAAGCTCGACCTGATCTGCAGGAAGATCGGGCTCCAGCCTGGGATGCGGATCCTCGATATCGGCTCGGGCTGGGGTGGGTTCCTGAAGTTCGCCGCCGAGCGCTACGGCATCGAGGGCGTCGGCATCACCATCTCGAAGGAACAGGCGGCCTATGCCGAAGCGAGCAAGGGCAACCTGCCGATCGAGACGCGGCTGATGGACTACATGGCGCTCGAGGGGCAGTTCGACCGGGTGGTCTCGATCGGCATGTTCGAGCATGTCGGCTACAAGAACTACGAGACCTACCTGAGGAAGGTCCGCTCGCTGCTCACGCCCGGCGGGCTGTTCCTGCTCCACACCATCGGCAACAATTTCAGCTCCACCCACGGCGACCCGTGGTCCGAAAAGTACATCTTTCCCAACGGTATGCTGCCCTCGATCAAGCAGATCGCCGCGGCCAGCGAGCGGGTCTTCGTCATGGAGGACTGGCACAATTTCGGCGCTGACTACGACAGGACCCTGATGGCCTGGTGGGCTAATTTCGACGCCGCCTGGCCAAGCCTGCGTGACAAGTACGGCGACCGCTTCTGGCGCATGTGGCGCTTCTACCTGCACGTCTTCGCCGCCATGTTCCGCGCCCGCAACATCCACCTGTGGCAGCTGGTGCTGAGCCCCGACGGGGTGCGCGGCGGCTATCGCCGCGTGTCCTGAGAACGCGACGGCTAAATCGCTCGGTCGCCAGGCTCGATCCGGCCCACCCACCGTTCCGGCGGGAATAACTCGGTCCACCCGGTGTTGTTCCTCGTAGCCACCGTTGCGGCGGCTAGGGGGAGCATGGCCAAAGGGAGACCCAGATGCCATTGAAGTTGCTCACGAAGACTCTGACAGTGTTGACGCTGGTTGCCGGAATGCTGGCAGCCGCACCGGTGCTCGCCGTGGATGGCGGCGGCGGTGGCGGGGGCGGCAGCAGCGGAGGCGGTGG
Source organism: Devosia insulae DS-56 (assembly GCF_000970465.2). Classification (GTDB taxonomy): domain Bacteria; phylum Pseudomonadota; class Alphaproteobacteria; order Rhizobiales; family Devosiaceae; genus Devosia_A; species Devosia_A insulae. Next base: position 25,602 of record NZ_LAJE02000009.1, on the reverse strand, counting down.
AGGCTACGATTCGAGCTCCGATTCCGGCTCGCGCAGCGAAGTGCGCGGGCCATCGCTCAACGACGCGCGAGCCTTGATCCGGGCCCAGAAATGGAAATCGGCCGCGACCATGCTGAAGCAGATCGTCCGTGCCGACCCGCGTAGCGCCGAGGCCAACAACCTGCTCGGCTACTCGCTGCGCAAGAGCGGCGATTACAAGAATGCCCAGGGCTTCTATCTCAAGGCGCTGAAGCTCGACCCGCGGCACAAGGGTGCCAATGAGTATCTGGGCGAGCTCTATGTCGAGATCGGCCAGCTGGCCAAGGCCAACAAGCAGCTGGCGACCCTCGAAATGCTCTGCGGCAACACGAGCTGCAAGGAATACCAAGCGCTGGCCAAGTTCATCGCCACCAAGAGCTGAGGCATCTCAACGGTTGCCGGCGTCGGGACCGATGCCGGCAACCACACATCAATCGCTGCGGCTACGATACGAATGAGCATCGCCTGATCGAAGGACTGATCCTGGGTCGCGATTGCGGCCGAGCTTCGCCTGATCCGCCACGCAGCGTAGACGCATACCCAGCCGCTAAAACACCCTCTCGCTTTCAGACATCTTGCTCGATATAGATGTTTTAAACGTTTGCAATCGTCGAAAATCGGCGAGTGGGAGGAATTCGTGACCGAGCGAGGCCTGATGCTGACTGCCGTCCGGCAGTTGGCGTTCGAGGAGTTGTCCGTCAATCCGCTGGGCCCCGGCGAGGTTCGCATCCGGACCCTCGTCTCCGGCATCAGCGCCGGCACCGAGCTCAGCCAGTATCGCGGCACCTCGCCGTTCATGAACCGGCAGTGGGACCTCGCCAACCGTGTCTTCCGCGACGGGGAACCGAGCTGGAGCTTCCCGGTCCGCAACCTCGGCTATGAGGAAGCCGGCGAGATCGTCGAAACCGGAGCCGCGGTGACGCGGGTGAGGGTCGGCGACCGGGTGTTCGGCACCTGGGGCCACCGCACCGTGCAGGTGATGGCCGAGGCCGACGCCGCCGACCGGCTGATCCCCGGCGGGGCCGATCCACGCATCGGCATTTTCAGCCATATCGGCGCCGTGGCGCTCAACGGCGTGCACGATGCGCGCATCCGCATGGGTGATCTCGTCGTGGTCTTCGGCCTTGGGGTGCCGGGCCAGATCGTGCTGCAGGCGGCGCGCGCCTCGGGTGCCACGGTGATCGGCGTCGATCCGGTCGCCAGCCGCCGCGCCATGGCGGAACAGCTCGGCGCTGACCGCACGCTCGACCCGACGGCGCAATCGATCGCCGATATCATCAAGGGCGAAACCGGCGGTCGCGGCGCCGATATCTGCATCGAAGTGTCCGGCGCCGCCCCGGCGCTTGCCGAGGCGATGCGGACGGTGGCCTATGCGAGCCGCGTCGTCGCGATGGGGTTCTTCCAGGGCGAGGCGCGTGGCCTGCAGCTTGGGGATGAATTCCACCACAACCGCATCGAACTGATCTCGAGCCAGATCTCGGGCGTCGCGCCCGACGCCAGCCACCGCTGGAGCAAGCTGCGGCTGTGGCAGACGGCGGTGCGGCTGCAGCATGAGCAAAGGCTCAACCTGCTGCCGCTGATCACCGACACCGTGCCGTTCGCCGATGCGCCGGCGCTGTTCGAGCGGCTCGACCGGGGCGATCCGGCGATCCTCCAGTCGGTATTGGATTTCGGAGCGGCGTCATGAGGGTCGGTATCCTCGGGACTGGCGGCATCGCCGCGAGGCACGCCGCCGCCGTCGCGGAGGTCGAAGGGGTCGAACTGGTCGCCGCGACCAGCCGCAGCTTCGAGACGGCGCAGGCCTTCAGCACCCGGCACGGCGGCACCGCTTATGCGCAGCTCGACCGGATGCTGGGCGAGGCCGAACTCGACCTGGTGATCGTGGCGCTGCCGCCGGGAGCCCATGCCGGTGAGGTCGAGGCGATCGCCACAGCCGGGGTCAACGTGCTGGTGGAAAAGCCGATCTCCCTCGATCTGGGCCGGGCGCGGGCGATGGTCGCGGCGACCGATAAGGTCACCGCCGCCTGCGGGTTCATGTACCGGTTCGGCGGGGCGGTGGAACGCTGGACGGCTCTGGACGCAGCCGGGGCGACCGGACGGACCGGACATTTCTCAGGCAGCTTTCACTGCAACGCGCTGCACGCGCCATGGTGGCGGGATCGCGAGATGTCGGGTGGGCAGATGGTCGAGCAACTGATCCACATCGTCGACCTGCAGCGCAGCACGATGGGAATGCCCAGCTCGGTCGTCGCCCGGTCTTCGAACTTTCGGCACACGCACACCCCCGGCTACAGCAGCGAGGATATGAGCGCGATGATCTTCGGCTATGACGACGGCCGCATCGCCGTGCTGCATGCCTCGAACATCGCGGTGCCGGGCCGCTGGATGAAGGGTTGGCAGATCGTCGCCGAGCGCGCGACCGGCATTTTTGCCGACTGGAACAATGCCGAGATTGTCCGCACCGAGGGCGAGGTGGCGAGCGAGACGGTGGCGATGACCAGCAACCCGTTCGCGGCGCAAATCGCCGACCTGCGCGACGCCATCGCCGAGCGGCGGCCGCCGCGGGTGCCGCTCGGCGACGGGCTGGCGACGCTGCAGCTGGTGCTGGCGGCACGACGCGCTGCCGACGAGAAGCGCGAGGTGTCGCTGTGATCGTGCTGCACGAGTTCACGCCGCTGCTCGATGGCGTGGTGCCGGCCCATACGGTGGAAGCCGACGGCGCCTGGCGGCTCAGCGATGGCAGCCGCATGCGGCTCGTCCGGAACGCCGACCGGTTGCGCGTCGTGCTCGACGAGTTTGCCGGCGAGCGGCGCATCGCCTCGATCGGCCTCCGCCTCACCGCCGGCAATGTGCGGCAATACCTGCGCAACGGCTACATGAGCTGGGACGGCAGCTTCTTCGTCGAGCCTGGAGCGGCGCGCGAGGTCGCGAAGGCGGATCCGAAGCTCACCAACGGCTATGCGATGACGGCGCTGCTGCCGCATGGTGGCGTAGGGACGACGGTGATCGGCTTCCTGCGCCACGACCGCTATCAGTCGCGCTTCCGTTTCGATATCGCCGGGCCGCTCAGCATCGATATCGAGACGCTGATCGACCGCGTGCCGCATCGGGGCGAGATCGCCACCGAAGAGCTGGTGGTCTTCGCCGACGATGATATCGAAACCGCCCTGCGCCGCTGGGCCCGGCTGGTGGCAGAGGCCGCGCCGCTGGCCCCGCGGCTCCCCGAGCGCCGGCTCAGCGGCTGGTGCTCGTGGTACAATCTCTACGCCTCCATCGGCGAGCCGGCGCTCCACGAGCATCTCGATGCCGCGGCGCGGTTCCGCGACGAAAAGCAGTCGCCGTTCGACATCTTTCTCGTCGACGATGGCTTCACCCCGGAAATGGGCGATTGGCTCGAGTTGAAGCCGCAATTTCCGAACGGCATCAAGCCGGTGCTCGATGCGGCCCGCGATAAGGGGTTTACGCCGGGCCTGTGGATCGCGCCCTTCATGGTGGGCAACCGCTCCAAGCTCTATGCGGCACATCCCGACTGGGTGGTGAAAAGCCGGACCACCGGCAAGCCGCTGGCGCCGATGACCTTCTATGGCGAGTTCCGCTGGCACAAGCGCAGCGAAGAATACTACGTGCTCGACCTCACTCACCCGGAGGCGGAGGCCTATATCCGGGAGGTGTTCCGCACCTGGGCGCAGGACTGGGGCTGCGGCTACTTCAAGACCGACTTCATGCATCTCGGCTCGCTCTACGGACCGGACGAAGCCGTCTGGCATCAGCAGGGGCTGAGCCGCATCGCCATCTGGATGAAGCTGGCGCGCCTGATCCGCGAGGAAATCGGCGAAGCCCAGTGGCTGCTCTGCGGTTCGCCGCTATGGGCGCCGGTCGGCCTCGTCGATGCCATGCGCATCGGCCGCGATATCGGCGTGAGCTGGAAGGGGCACTATTCAGCGGAGTCGCTGCTGCGCGACCAGACGGCGCGCAACTATGCCAGCGGCATCCTGTGGCAGGCCGATCCCGACTGCATCCTGCTGCGCGACCGCTTCCACGATCTCAGTGACGACCAGGTGCATTCGCTGGCGCTGTTCGCCGGGCTTGCGGGCGGCGTGCTGATGACGTCGGACCAGCTCGACCAGGTGCCCGAGCCACGCCGCCAGCTGCTGGCCGAGCTGGCCGCCGACGGCGTTCCCTACGCCTGCGAGTTCCCGCTGCTGGGCCAGACCGCGCTGCGCTATCGCCTCGGGACCACACCGACCGGCGCGCCGATGGCGGTGAGCGAAGGCGATCCGCTGTTGGTACAGCGCGTGCGCCGACCAGACGGCAGAGTGCTGGTCAATGTCTTCAACACCGGTGACGATGCCACCGAGCGACTGATCGGCTGGGAGCTGGCCGGCGGAGAGGGTGGCGTCACCGAAGACGGTGCAGCGGTGGCAACCGAGAGTGGCGGCATTCTGGTACGCCTCCGCCCGCACCAGTCCCGCCTGTTCCAGATCGCGCCATGAACGTCGGCGTGCTGCTCGGCTTTCTCGCCTATGGCGCCATGGCCTGGGGCGATGCGGCGATCAAGACCGTCGGCGCCGAGCGCCTGTCGGTGTTCGAGATCGGCTTCTTCGTCTCGGTCTTCGCCGGCATCGCCATGCTGTTCATGCGGCCCAGGGGCGAACGCTGGCGCGACCTGCTCAAGGTGCGTCACCCCCGGCTGGTGGCGCTGCGCTCGCTGAGCGGCATCGGCGCCGGCATTTTCGGGGTGATTGCCTTCACCTCGATCCCCTTCGCCGAGGCCTATGCGCTGATCTTCATGTCGCCCTTCATCGTCACGCTGTTCTCGATCACCCTGTTGGGCGAGCGGGTGAGCTGGCGCGGCTGGCTCGCCATGGCGCTCGGCTTTGGCGGTGTCTTGCTGGTGATCCGGCCAGGGCTGCGCGCCGTGGAGTTCGGCCATCTCGCGGCGCTGGCGACCGCCATCTGCATCGCGGTGACGGTGACGGTGCTGCGCCGCATCGCCGGCACCGAACGGCGCACCAGCCTCCTGGTCATTCCCCAGCTCGCCGGCATCGCCTTCACCGGCGCGGTGATGGCGACGCATTATGTGCCCCCGACCATGCCGGAAGTCGGCCTGATGCTGATCTCCGGCGGTTTTGCCGCGCTCGGCCAGTTCGCGCTGCTGCTGGCCGCCCGCCTGGCGCCGGCCAACGTGCTCGGGCAGGCCCAGTACAGCCAGCTGTTCTGGGCCATCGCCGCCGGGGCGCTGTTCTTCGCCGAATATCCCGACCTGCTCGCCATCGCCGGCGTCGCGGTGATCGTGGTCGCCGGGCTGCTGACGCTGACGACACGGCGCGCAGCCTAGGGCGGTGGGACGCGAGCACTGAAGCCCGAGGTTGCTCATCAACCCGACGGCACCCCCAAACTCGGTGTCATCCCCGCGAAGGCGGGGACCCAGTGCGGTCTCTCAGCCTCCACCCGCGCTGCGGCATCCCACTAGGTTCCCGCCTTCGCGGGAATGACGCCGGTGGGTGGGCATGACAACTACGCCTTACCTGCCCCACGATCCCGCACCGGCAGCACGCCGGGTGCGGGGGGCAGCAGGTTGCGGGGGTCGCCGAACGGGAACACCGGCTCGAAGCGGAACACTTCGGCATAGCCCGGGTTGGCGTTGCACTGGGCCGAGCGATAGCGCCCACCCAGCTCCGCCATGTCGACGAACCGCTCGGGGTCCTGCGAGCGGTGGGCGCGGATGGCGGCGCGCTTCAACTCCATATAGGGCGTGATGTCGATGTAATGGGTGGGCACGAAGCCGACGCCCATGATGGTTTCCATCCACAACACCGGCGCCACCATGTTGGTGGCGATGCGCACCGCATCGCTGAGGGCACGATGGTCGCCGTGATAATCGTTCGGCGCGTGGGTGATGACCAACTGCGGGCGCTCGGCGCGGATGAAATCGGCGATGCGGTCGATCACCGGCGCGTCGGCGCGTAATCCGCCATCCGGGAAACCAAGCATGACCGGCACGAGGCCGAAGACGCCTGCCGCCGCCGCAGCTTCCTGCTGCCGGATTCTGACCAGCTCGGCCGGCGCGATGGTGCCGCCCTTGGCCCCATCGGTGGCGATGGCGACCACCACTTCGTCGCCCTGCGCCTGGAAGGCGGCAACCGTACCGCCCATCAGGATCTCGATGTCATCGGGATGCGCGCCGATGGCGACGAGTTTCATGCCGCCTCCAGGAACTCGATGACCATGGCCGCGGTCCAGGTGAAGCGGCCGCCGCCACACGGCTCGCCCGTGGTCGGGTCATAATATTCGGCAAAGCCCGACTGGGTAATCAGCTCGAGGCTGGACGTAACGATGCGATCGGCCATCGCCGTCTCGCCGGCGCTGCGCAGCCCATCCTGGATCATGTAGTTCATCACCAGCCAGGCCGGCGCGCGCCAGTAGCGCTTGGGCTCGAAGCGAGGGTCGGCCGGATCGTGCGAGGGCACCATGTACTTGACCTCATTGGCCCACCTTTCGATGGTCCGGGCAATCGCCTCGGCCCGCGCCTTGGGCACCGCGGCGAACACCGGCAGGATGCCGCCGATCGAGGCCGAGTCGATCAGTTGGCCGGTGACCCGGTCACGGCAGAGATACTGCTGATGCTTGTCGCTCCACAGCGTTTCGAGCGCTGCGAGGCTGTTCTCGGCGCGGGCGCGGTTGCGGGCGGCGAGCTCGGGCTCGCCCAGCTCGTCGGCGAGGGCGGCGAGATCCATGGCCGAGCGGATCAGGATGGCGTTGAAGCCGGGATCCACCACCTTGAACGGAGAGGCGTCGTGCAGCCTGGCATTGTCCCAGCCGAGCGAGCGGAACAGCTGCACCAGGTAGAGGTAGCGATCGTACTGCGCCTTGGTCGGGCGATGCGCCGGGTCGGCATGCTGGGTGTCGCGCCGGACATAGGGCTCGACCCCATCGGTGGGCACGCGCTCGAACGCCTCATCCCAGTCGATCGAGTTGTCGCGGCCCGACTCCCAGGGATGGAGGATGGCGACCAGCCCCTCGTGGCCGGGGTCGCGCATTTCGTAGAACCAGCGATGCCACGCGTCGATCCTGGGCAGCAGCGCGCGGGCGCGCCTCGCCGCCTCGGCCTTGTCGGTGGCCCGATCGTAGAGGCGCTTGATGGCAAAGCCGGCGACCGGCGGCTGGGTGATGCCCGAGGTGGGGGTGGGGCGCCTGGTGTCCCAGACGTTCGGGCCGGGGAAATAGCCATCCGAATACACATGGAAGACGATGTGCGGCACCATGCCGTCGGGCCATTGGTTGGCGAATAGCGTCTCGATTTCGGTCCAGGCGCGGGCCTCGTCATAGTGGAACTGCCCGAGCGCCGTGAGGCACGAGTCCCAGTTCCACTGGAAGGGGTAGAGCCCCTTGGTGGGCACGGTGTAGCTCCCCTGGTCGTTCTCCTTCAGCACCTCGAGCGCGTGCTCGTAGATCTTCTCGGTTTGCTGGTTCATTGGGGGATACTCCTCAGGTCTAGAGCCGTGTTGCGCTGGCGAAGATCTCGGCGATCTGGCCATGGCCGGCGGCATTGGGATGCACGTTGTCGGGAAGGATGAGCGCATCGCCGCCCTGGGCGGCCATGCGTTCGTTGACCGGCGCGTAAAAGCAGCCGAACTCGATGGCCAGCGCCCGCACCAGCGGCACGAAGGACTGGTAGGTGGCGCGGCTCTGGCCGGCGAACCCGTCCGTGCCGACAAAAAAGCCGGCATCGGGCAGATGGCTGGGGCTGCCGATGACGATGGCCTCGGGCAGGTAGCCGGCCTCGATCAGGCCATCGAGCACGGCGCGATAATCGCGCACGAAGCCGTCGGCGCCAAAACTCTGCGGCGCGCCGATATAGCGCGCATCGTTGGTGCCATAGAGGATGGCGATGAGCTCGCCGCGCTCGGTGCCGAGCAGGTCCCGAGAGAAGCGGCCGTGTCCGTTATTATCGCGCGGCGCGCCGCCGGCAGCCGGCGAGGACTGCATCACCGTGCCGCTGATGCCGCGGTTGTAGAGCCTGGCGCCCAGCCGCGAGGCGAGCCGATTGGCCCAGCGCGCCGGCATTTCGGGAATGGTCAGCCCCTCGGTGATGGAATCCCCGAAAGTGGCGAGCGAGCTCGCCTTGCCGGCCCAGCGCTCGAGAAAGCTGATCACGCAGCAGCCTCCGGAGCGGGCTCGAGGAACTCGAGCACCATAGCCGCGGTCCACGAGAAGCGGCCACCGCCGAGCGGCGTGCCGTCGCGCGGATCGTAATATTCGGCAAAGCCGGATTGTTCGATCAGCTGCAGGCTGTCGGCGGTGAGGCGCTCGGCCATCGCCACCTCGCCGGCGCGGTTGAGGCCATCGGCGATCATGTAATTGCACACCAGCCAGACCGGGCCACGCCAGTAGCGTTTCAGGTCGAAGCGCGGATCGGATGGGGCGTGGCTCGGGACGAGGTAGCGGATTTCCGCTGCTATGCCGCCGATGGTCTGGGCGATGGCCGCGGCGCGATGTGCCGGGATCGGGGCGAAAACCGGGATCAGCCCGCCGATCGACGGGCTGTCGCTGAGCGTGCCGCCGACACGATCGAGCGGCAAATACTGGCCGTGCCGGTCGCTCCACAGCCCGTCGAGCGCGGCGAGCCCCAGTTTCGCCCAGTTGCGGTTACGAGCGGCGATCTCGGGCGCGCCGAGGGCCTCGGCAAGCTCCGCTGTTTCGAGGCAGGAGCGGATCAGGATGGCGTTGAAGCCGGGATCGGCGACCTGGAACGGCGAGGCGTCGTGGGTCCGCGTCGAATCCCAGTCGAGGCCGTGGAAGTGCTGCACCAGCCACAGATAGCGGTCGTACTGCGCCTTGGTCGGGCGGGTCGCCGGATCGGCATGTTTGAGGTCGTTGCGCTCATAGGGCATGACGCCCTCGGTGGGCACGCGCTCGAACCCGTCGTCCCAGTCGATGCTGTTGTCGCGCGACTCCCAGGGGTGGATCACCGCTACGAGGCCGGTTTGGCCGGGATCGCGGGTGCGATAGAACCAGGCGTGCCAGCGGTCCAGCCCCTCGAGCAGCGGGCGGGCGCGCGTGGCGTCAGGCTGGCGACGGAACAGCTGGTGAATGGCGAAGCCGGCGATGGGCAGTTGCGTGATGCCCGAAGTCGGCGGCGTGCGGCCGGTGTCCCAGACCTCGGGGCCGGGGAAATAGGTCGGCGCCGGCTCGTGAAACACCATGTGCGGCACCATGCCGTCGGCCCACTGGTGGGCGAACAGCGTTTCCACCTCGGTCCAGGCGCGGCTCATGTCGTAGTGGCTCTGGCCGAGCGCGGTGAAGCACGAGTCCCAGTTCCACTGGAACGGGTAGAGCCCCTTGGTCGGCACCGTGTAGCTGCCGCGATCGTTTTCGCGCAGCACCTCGATGGCCTTGTCGGCAAGCGCGGAGCGGGGTGGCATCAGTTGACGGCCTTGCTGGTCTCGAGGTCGAACCAGCGCACCCGGTCAGGCTTGGGCACGAGGCTGAGCTCGTCGCCCGGGGCGACCTTGAGGTCACTGTCGAGCACGGCGCGGAACAGCTTGCCGTCGACCTCCGAGGTTACCAGCGTATGCGCGCCGAGCGGCTCGATCACCCGGGCCGTGGCCTTGAGCCCGCCGGCCGCGATGGTGAGATCTTCGGGGCGGATGGCGAATTCGAGCTTGGCGCCACCCTGCGATGGACCATCGAGGGCGATGCCGGCCACATGGTAGCGGCCATCGCCGTTCCTGGTCGCCGGCAGGAAGTTCATCGGCGGGTTACCGATGAAACTGCCGACGAAGCGGGCGGCGGGGTTGCGGTAGACTTCCACCGGCGAGGCGGCCTGCACGATGTGGCCGCCATTCATCACCGAGATGCGGTCGGCCAGCGACATGGCTTCCACCTGGTCGTGGGTGACGTAGATGGTGGTGGTCTTGGAATTGGCGAGCACGCCCTTCAGTTCGGCGCGCATTTCGAGACGCAGCAGCGCATCGAGGTTCGACAGCGGCTCGTCCATCAGGATCACGTCCGGCTCCATCGCCAGGGCCCGGGCCACCGCGACGCGCTGCCGCTGACCGCCGGAGAGCTGGCCGGAATAGCGCTTCAGCAACTGTTCGATATGCATCAGCTCGGCAGTGCGCTTGACCCGCGTATCGACTTCCGCCTGCGGCAGCTTCTTCATGCGCAGGCCGAAGGCGATGTTCTCGTAGACCGTCAGGTGCGGAAACACCGCGTAGTTCTGGAACACCATGGCGATGCCGCGCTCGCGCGGCGGCAACTGGTCGACACGCTTGCCACCGATCCACACCTCGCCCTGGGTCGGGCTTTCGAGGCCGGCGATGATGCGCAGCAATGTGGTCTTGCCGCAGCCCGAGGCGCCGAGCAGCACCATGAACTCCTGGTCGGCAATGGTCAGGTCGATCGAGTGCAGGGCCGTGAACGACCCAAAACTCTTGGCGACACCCTTGATGAGAATCTCAGCCATGGCGGGCTCAGCCTTTCTTTCTGTCGCGAGGATCGCACCGGCAAGGTCTGATCTCGCTCTAACGGTTGGCGATGCCCCACATCGCGAACATGTATTTGCGGACGGCGAAGATGAAGATCAGCGCCGGGATGACGAGGGCCGCGCCGCCGGCAAAGCGCAGATGCAGCGGCGACACGGAGAGTGATTGCAGCAGGAACGCCGTCAGCGTGCGGTTCTGCACCGTCAGCACCGAGGCGGCGAACACTTCGTTCCAGGAAATGGTGAAGGCGAAGATGGCCGAAGCGGTGATGCCGGGCAGCACCAGCGGCAGCACCACCTTGTGGAAGGCCTGCAGCCGGTTGCAGCCGAGCGTCCAGGCGGCCTCCTCGAGTTCGAGCGGAATGCCCGAAAAGATCGAGAAGGTGATCAGCACGGCGAAGGGGATGGCGAGGGTAGTGTGCACCAGCGCCAGCCCGATCGGCGTGTCGTCGAGGCCGATGCGGATGAACATCACCGCGATCGGCAGCGCCAAGAGCGGCAGCGGGAAGGCGCGGGTCATCAGCACCAGCATGCGGAAGGTCGCCTTGCCGGGGAATTCGAAGCGCGACAGCGCATAGCCGGCCGGCGCGCCAATGGCGATCGACAGGATCATCGTCAGCACCGCGACCAGCACCGAGTTCCACAGCGCCTTCAGCACCCCCTCGAACGACAGGAAGAACTGGATCGAGCCCATGTCGAAGCTGGGGACGCCCGTCTTGGGAAAGGCGGTGACCTGCTGCGGCGAGGACAGCGTGTTGACCGCCAAGAGGTAGATCGGCACCAGCACCCAGGCGCACAGCAGCACCACGCCGGCCCAGAACAGGAACTTGCCGGCCGATCCGATATCGGAGACGGCCCGCGGCTTGTCGGCAGTCGCAACGGCGCCGCTCATAGCGTGGCTCCCTTCGGGGTGCGCAGCACCCGCAGGAACACCAGCGTCGCGGCAATCGAGATGGCGAGGATGACGAGCGCGAAGGCCGCGGCGACGTTCCGGTCGTTGAGCGCGAACTGCCAGTTGAAGGTTTCACCCACCAGCACCGGCAGCGTCGTGCCGCCGAGCGCCACCACTACGGCGAAGACTTCGAATGCCGCGATGGTGCGAAGGATCAGCGCCGTCTGGATCGAGGGTCTGAGCATGGGCAGCGTCACCTTGACGAAGCGCTTCCAGGGTCCCGCGCCGAACACTTCGGCCGCCTCGTAATATTCCTTGGGGATCAGCCCCATGCCGGAGACGAGGATCACCATGACGATGGCGGTGGCGCGCCACAGTTCGGCAAGGATCACTGCGATGAAAATGACCCACAGGTTCTGGTAGCCGAGAAACAGGATCGGCTTTTCGACGATGCCGAGCCCCACCAGCATCGAGTTGAGAAAACCCGACTGCTCGAAAATGGCGAGCCAGATGATGCCCGCTGCCAGGTCCGACAGACCGAGCGGGATGGTGAAGATGTAAAGGACGGTGTTGCGCGTCGACTTGAGCTTGGCGACGACCTGCGCCATCGCCAGTGCCATGACCAGCTGCAGTGGCACCACCACGGCCGCGAGGATCACCGTGTTCCAGAAGGTCGGCCAGAACTTCCAGTTGCTGGCCATGGTCTGGAAATGCTGCATGGTGAAACCGCCATCGGTGCTGAAGGCGAGCCAGGCGATCTGCAGGAACGGCCAGAGGAAGAAGACGACCAGAAAGATCGTCGCCGGGGCCAGCAGCAGATAGGGCAATGTCTTGCTGTTCATCGTTCCGCCTCGCCGCAGCACAGGAACTGCCCGGAGCCGCAGCCCCGGGCAGTGGAGGTCCTACGGACCTTATTCGACCGGGCAGGGACCCTCGGACGGAGCGTCCGGCAGCCAGCACGGCGCGCCGGTGGTGACCATCAGCTGGCGCAGCGTCTCCGCCTGCTGGTCGAGCACCTGGCGCACGTCCTGGTTGGCGAGGACGATGCGTTCGAAGGCGTCGATATAGACCTGGTTGAACTGGCCGGCCTTGTCGCCCAGACCAACCGGCAGCAGCGCCGGCAGGGCGTCGGGCGAGCTGGTCATGGCCTGCACGGCCGGGCCGAGGGCACGGGCCGAAGCGGGCAGGTCAGCCGGCAGCGCCGCGTCGGTGGTGGGGAAGAAGTTGGTAGCGAGCAGTGTCGCGACCTGGGTCTCGGGCTGCATCATGTACTTGATGAGCTCCTTGGACTTGGCCACGTCGGGCGCGCTTTTCGGCACCGCGATACCGGCGAGCACCGGCATGAAGGCACGCCCCTTGGGACCCGACGGCGCCGGGAAGGCGACGAAGTCATCCGGCTTCTGGTTGAAGGCTTCCGACAAGCGGGCAATGTGGTCGAAGGCCAGCCAAACGTCGCCGGTCAGCAGCGGCTCCTGCATGAAGTCGTAATTGGTCGAAGCCGGATTGGTGTACTGCCAGAGTTCCTTGAACTTGCCCCAGGCCTGCTCGGCCTCGGCCGAACGGAACTTGGTGACTTCCGAGCCGGTGAAGGCCGGCAGCAGGAAGCCCTGGAAGAAGCGGTGCTTCAAACCCTTCGGACCGGCGGGGAAGCCGAACTTCGGCGAGCCGGTCTGCTCGGCGAGGTTCTTGGCCCAGGCGATCACCTGGTCGTAGGTCAGGTTGTTGACATCGGCGCCTTCGGGCAGGTACTGCAGCGCCTGCTTGTTGGCGGCCATCACGTAGTTGGCCTGCATCCAGGGCAGGAACTTCTGCTCGCTGGTGCCGAACTTGCCCAGCTCCAGGAAGGCGGGGCTGACGGCGACGCCGCTCAGGTCGACATCGGAGAGATCGACCCAGCTGTCGGCGAAGTTGGCGAGATCGCCATAGAGCCCGCCGACGACACCGATAGCGCCGGTGCCGGTTTCGGTCTCGGCCTGGATGCGGGTGATGAACGGGCCCGGCTCCTGCGGCTGGAAGTCCACGCCGCCGGGGAATGCCTTGAGCACCTGCTCGCGCATCTTCTGCGTTTCTTCGACCGGCACTGCCTGGTTCGACCAGAACAGCACCTGGGCATTGGCCGTGCTGGCCGTAAGGCCGATCGCCAGCGCGGCGATGGCGAGAGTCTTGAGTGTGCGTCTCACGTCTTGTTCCTCCCTTGTTGAACTAGAGTTTACGGGCCGTTTCGGGGACCGGTCCGTGGCTGGCACGCGCCACGAGTTTGGGCGCAATGAGCTTGGTGAGCGGTGTTGCCGGCTTCTTCTCGATGACGCTGACCAGCATGCCGGCGATCTCGCGCGCCGAGTCCCGCGTGTGGGCCTCGAAGGTGGTGAGGCCGGGCGGCGCGTAGGCAGCGGCGGTGATGTTGTCGAAGCCCACCACCGAGAGATCGCGCGGGATCGACAGACCTGCCCGCGAGGCTTCTTCCATGATGGTCAGCGCCAGTTCGTCGAACAGGCCGATCATCGCGGTCGGGCGGCGCTCGGCATGGAGCAGCGAATTGACCGCCGCCACCGTAGCGCCGCGATCGAAGCGCGGCGCGCTGGCGACATCGAGGATGACATTGGGGTCGCCGCGCCGCGAAATCGCGTCGCGCAGGCCGCGCTCGCGCAGGTGCCGGAAGGTCATCGGATCGGAGATCGAGACGAGACCGAAATGCCGGTGGCCCAACGCATAGAGCAGATCGAAGATCTCGCCGAAGGCCGAGACGCTGTCGGCATCGAGCCAGTTGAAGGCCGACGACGAGTCCAGCATGCGGCCGTGCGCGACGAACGGAAATTTGCGCTCGATCAGATAGGCGAGACGCTCGTCGGCCTCGCCGATACGCGGCACCACCATGCCATCGGCGCGACCGGACTCGACCACGTGGCGCAACACCGAGAGTTCGGAACGGCCGGCCGGCACGGTGGCGATGAACAGGTCCATGCCATGCTCGACCAGCCCTTCACCGAGACCGGTGAGGAATTCGCCGAGATAGGAGTCGATAAAGTTGGGGCCGCGCACCGGCATCACGAAGCCGACGAAGCCGGAGCGCCCGGAGACCAGCTGGCGGGCCGCCATATTGGGAACATAGCCATACTGCCGCGCCGCTTCGGTGACGCGCTCGCGCGTCTTCAGCGCTATCGCCGTATCGCCCGAAAGGGCGCGGGACACCGTGCCGACGGAGATGTCGAGCCTCGCCGCCAATTCGCGGAGTGTCAAACCTGCCAACTGCGCTCCTCCCTGAACTCGGAGATAGTTTTAAACGTTATCAGCAGCATTGCAAACGTTTTAAATTTGACGCGGATCGCGGATTAAACATGAGTATGTATATCAAGTTAATTTGACCGGAGGCTCTGCTGACCGCTATGGAGCGGTGGCCGGCCACCTTGCTGTGGAGCAGACATTGAGGCCGCCGCCGCGGATGGCATCGAACGGATCGAGGAATGATGACGACCCCAAAGCCCACCCCCGAGTTTCGCGCCGGTGCCGCGCTCTTCCTCACCGGCCGGTTTGTCGGGGCCTCCGACCAGGTGAGGTTCGCCAGTGCCGTAGAGACGGCGTTGGCCGCCGAAGCCGAGGGGTTTGACGACCTCTGGGCCACCGAACACCATTACCTGCGCGAGCAGAGTCCATCGGCCCTGACGCTCGCCGCGTACCTGTTGGGCCGTACCACCCGGGTCCGTGTCGGCACCGCCGTCACCATGTTGCCCGTGCACAGTCCGGTGCATGTAGCCGAGCAGGCCGCCCTGCTCGACCAACTGTCGGGCGGCCGGTTCGATCTCGGACTTGGTCGCGGCGCCGAGACCGTCGAATACGAAGTGATGTCCAGCCTCACGCACTACAATCACGGCATGGCTGAAGCGCTCGATCTGCTGCTGGCGAGTTTTGCCGGCTCGGTGGCGGCCGATACCGAGCTCTACAGGTTCCGGCGCGTCTCGCCCCAGCCCCGCCCGCTTACGTCGCCACACCCGCCGATCCTGATGGCAACCGAGTCGGACAGCTCGCTGGCGCTGGCGGCGCGCCACGGCTTCAACTGCATGTTCTTTTTCAACCACGGGCGGGATGCGGAGGCGCTCGCCGAGCTGTCAGGCCGGCACGCGGCGATCGCCGCCGAGCACGGTCACCCCGGCCCATGGCATCACACAGTCCTGGTATACGCCCAGGTCGCCGACACCGATGCCGAGGCGGCCGAGATCATTCGCGGGCCTCTGCTTCAGGGCATGACGACGACCGGAGCCGAGTACATCTTTCTGCAGGAGACGGTGCGGCAGAACCCGGACCGCGGACCGCGCATCGAGCACATCGTCGCCCAGCACGCCGTCGGCACGCCTCAGACCTGCGCCGAACGGTTGGTCGGCATCGTCGAGACGTCGGGCATTGGCCGGGTGATCCTTGCCGTCGAAGCTGCCGGCACGCCGGACGGGGCGCTCGACAACGTCCGGCGGCTCGGACGCGAGGTGCTGCCGCTGGTGCGCGACAGATTGGCTTAGAAGCTGCCGATAGCCTGGCGGGGCGTCGCGTCCCCGCGCCGCGCACTCGACTGCCGCGCCACCACCAGGCACTTGAGGATCCGCCGTTCGGTTTCGCTGCCCTTGCCGTGCACCAGCTGATCCAGCATGTTGGCGCCCTGCCAGCCGAGGTCGTAATAGGGCAGGGCCACCGTGGTCAGCTCGGGCTTGAGGCCGAGCGACACCGTCCGGAAATCGTCGAAGCCGACAATGGTGATGTCGTCGGGCACGCGCAGACCGAGGGACAGCGCGGCGAGGTATGCCTGCAGCGCCATCTCATCATTGCCGCAGACCAGCGCTGTCGGGCGATCGGGCATCGACAGCATGTCGAGCGCCTCCCGATAGACGTAGTTGGTCTCGCGCCCGACCGGCCCCTCCATCCCCAAGCGGATGACCAGGTCACTTTCCGCGATGCCGCCGGCCTGCGCCGCAGTGAGGAAGGCATCGAGCCGCTGATTGGCGCCCAGCAGCAGGGGATTCAGCCGGATATAGCCGATGCGGCGATGGCCAAGCGCGATCAGGTGCTCCGTGAGGGCATAGGACCCGCCGAAATCATCCGGCTCGATCGATGGATAGACGTAGCCGTCCTCGGGATGCGAGTTGACCAGCACCGTCGGGATCGACACCTCGCCCGCCGCCGGCACCACCACCCGGTGATACATCGCGACATAGAGCACGCCGTCGATGCGGTGCGCCTTGAAGGTGCGCCACACATTGGTTTCCCGCGTTGGGTCGCCATCGGTGTTGGCCAGCAGCACGGTGCGGCCATTGGCGCCGGCCCAGTCCTGCACGCCCCGGACGATATCGCCCGAGTAGGGCGTCGTCGAAATGAAGTCGGTTATGATGCCGATGATGTTGGTGCGATTCGAGCGGATGCTGCGGGCCGCGAGGTTGGGGATATAGCCGAGATCGGCGATCGCCAGCTGTACCTTCTCGATCGTGTCAGCGGTGACGTTGGGCTCGCCGTTGACCACACGGGACACGGTTTTGTCCGAGACGCCGGCCACCCGAGCGACATCCTTGATGCTGACCATCCACCTTCCCCCATACGCGCTGGCAACTCTATCGGCCCGGCAAGTGAGCCGCAACCGACAACGTCGACATTCATCATGTCGACGATGTCATTTCAATTGACGACGTCGACATTGCTGAATATGGTCCGGCTGCTCCGGGTCGTTCTCCGTGAGCCGAAATTGAGGAGGGGACATGAACAAGACGCTATTCGGCGCGGTCGCCGCGCTTTGCCTCGCAACATCCGCGGCGCAGGCCGAAGCCATCACCGTACTGGTTGAAGGTGGCGGCCATTCGCTGCAGCAGGCCGCTGCCGATGCCTTCACCAAGGAAACCGGCATTGAGGTCAACTTCGTCGAGGTGCCCTATCAGGGGGTGTTCGACAAGCTGACCGCCGAGATCGCTTCGGGGACCTCGAACTACGATGTGGCGACCATCGACGTGGTCTGGAACGCCGCCTTCGCATCGCATGTCGAGGATCTGAGCGATCTCTTCACCGATGCGGTGAAGGCCGACATTCCGCCGGCCCTGCTCGCCGACGCCACTGTCGGCGGCAAGCTGATCGCCATGCCCGCCTGGGCCAACGCCGAGATCGTCTTCTATCGCAAGGACCTGTGGGAAGACCCGGCCAACCAGGCGGCCTTCAAAACCCAGTATGGCTACGACCTGGTTCCGCCGGCCGACTGGCAGCAGTGGCGCGACATGGCCAAGTTCTTCACCAAGGACGGCATGTTTGGCACCGACGTGATCGGCGCCACCTCGGAAGAATGGATGGCCGAGGTGCTGCAGGCTGGCTCGCCGGGTGTGATCCTCGATGACGCGGGCCAGGTCATCCTCGACAACCAGGCTCATATCGACGCGCTGGTGAACTACCGGGCGCCGCTCTGCGAAGATAAATCAGCGCCCGACAATGCGCTCGAAATCAACTGGGGCGAGGCGCAGAACCTGTTCTACCAGGGCCAGACCGCCATGATGAAGTTCTGGGCCCACGCCTACAAGATGACCCCCGAAGACAGCAAGATTGCCGGCAAGGTCGGTGTCGCGCCGATGATCGGTGGTTCGGCGGGCGTCGCCGGCATCCCCGGCCCCTGGTACAACGTCATTCCTTCGACCTCTGAGCATAAGGACGCGGCCCGGCAGTTCATCGCTTTTGCCATCGCCCACAACGCGCTGGGCATCGAAGCCCCGCTCGGGCTGGCCGCCACCAACTCGGCCTATGCCACCTACACCGATAAGCCCGGCTACGAGCATTTCGGGCCGCTGCTCGCCACGCTGTCGGCGCCGGCAACCAAGGGCCGGCCGATCAACGAGCACTATCAGGAGCTGGTCGACGAAGCCGTGATGCCCGCCTTCCAGGGCGCCCTCGAATGCGAGGACAATGTCGCCGAACTGCTGCACGATGCGGCGGCCACCGCGCGCGATATCCTCGGCCAATAAACTCCAGCAGCTTGCGGGACCGAGGCGGCGATCCGCCTTGGTCCCAGTTGATCAACGGGAGGGAGCATGACCGAACGCAGGTTCGTGCTGCTTATGCTGATGCCGGCCATGCTGTTCCTGGGGCTCCTCGTGGTCTACCCCGTGGCGCTGCTGGTCTACAATTCGTTCTTCGACGTCAAACTGATCGATCCGGCGAGCCGCGTCTTTGTCGGGCTGGCGAACTATGTCGAAGCACTCACGTCGAAGCGTATTCTTGAGTCCGCCGTGCGGACGCTCAAGTACTCGGTATTCGCGTTGTTCTTCGAGCTGGTGTTCGGCCTCGGCGCGGCGCTGCTGTTTGCCGCGATCGCCAGGCATTCGCATTGGCACCGCACCATCTTCGCGCTGCCGCTGATGATTTCGCCGATCGTCGCGGGCCTCTTGTGGCGGTTTCTGCTCGTCGGCAATATCGGCATCCTCAACTATGGGCTCGCCGCGCTCGGCATCATCCCCGATCCCGGCGCCATCAAGTGGCTGTCCGACACCGACATCGTCATCTACTCGGTGGCGGCCGCCGATATCTGGCTGACCACCTCGTTCGTCGCGCTGGTCAGCTATGCCGGCCTGATGAACATCCCGCGCGACGTGCTCGAGGCGGCGCGGATCGACGGCACCAACGCCATCAACCGGTTCTGGTACATCACCCTGCCGATGCTGCGCCCGGTGCTGGCGGTGGTTGTGGTGGTCCGCGGCATCGACGCCCTCAAGACCTTCGACCTGATCTGGATCCAGACCCAGGGCGGGCCGCGCCAGCAGAGCGAAGTGCTGTCGATGAACATCTACCAGCGCATGGTGCGCTATGGCGATCTCGGCCAGGCCTCGGCCACCGCGACGCTGTTTCTGCTGGTGATGATCGGTATCGCCGGCCTTGCCTACTGGAAGATCTGGAGAGCCGACCGTGTCTGATCGCGCCCCCTACGATCTCGGCAAGGTCATCATCCATGCGGTGGCGCTGCTGCTGGTGCTGTCCTATGCGCTACCATACCTCTACCTCGTCTCGACGGCGCTGAAGCCGGCGGTCGACGTCCAGCAGATCCCGCCCTCTTTCTTCCCGCAGCGGCTGTCCCTCGAGAATTTCACCAGCGTCATCGGGACCGTCGGGCTGCCGGAAGCGTTCCTGAACTCCGCCATCGTCGCGGTTCTGACGACGCTGCTGTCGCTCGTGATCGCGGTTCCCGCCGCCTATGTCTCGGCGCTCTATCGCCGGCGGCTCACCATGCTGTTCATGCTGTTTGCGCTGATCACCCGCATGGTGCCGGCGGTGTCGCTGGGCGTACCGCTGTTCCAGATCATGAAGACGCTGGGCTTGCTGGACACCACCATTGGTCTGGTCCTCGCCCACACTTCCACCGCCGTTCCCCTCGCCATGCTGCTGATGGCGGCGTTCTTCGAAGGCGTGCCGAAGGAGCTGGAGGAAGCGGCCCGGGTGGATGGCTGCACCCGCTTCGGGGCCTTCTGGCACATCGTCCTGCCGGTGATGCCGAGCGGCATCGCCATCACCGCGCTGTTCAGTTTCATCGCCAGCTGGAACGAGTTTCTCTACGCCCTGCTGCTGACCTCCGAGAGCAGCAAGACGGCGCCGATCGTCATCGCGGAGTTCAACTCCGTCTATGGCCTCGCCTGGGGCCCGATGACCGCCGCCGCCGTCCTCTATTCGCTCCCCGTCATCCTCGTCACCCTCCTCCTGCAAAAGCAGATTGTCGGCGGGCTGACCTTCGGCGCCGTGAAAGGCTAGTCCCATGGCAAGCATCGAACTCGACCAGCTCAGCAGGGGCCATGACGGGCCGAGCGCTAACATCTACAGCGTGACCGAGTGGCCCGCCGGCAATCCGCACGAAGACATCGGGGCGGTGATCAACAGCATCATTGCCGACATCAAGCGGCGGCAGGCGGCGCCCGATGTCAACGACGGCGGCAAGCCCGGCGCCGTCATCTACATCCCGCCCGGCGATTTCCGCCTGCGCACCCAGGTCCGCATCGACATCAGCTTCCTGCGCATCGTCGGATCGGGGCACGGCTTCACCTCGTCGAGCATTCGCTTCAATACGCCGAGGCGTGAGCTCGAGCAGTGGCACGAAATCTGGCCCGGCGGCAGCCGCATCCTCGTCGATCTCGTCGGGCCAGCCGGCGACGGCGCCGCCGCTGCGGCGTTCCTGGTGCAGCGTGCTGGCAATCCTCGCATCAGCTCGGTCGAGTTTGCCGATTTCTGCATCGATGGCCTGCATTTCACCGACGCCTCGAACGGCGACGCGGAGAATTCCTACCGAAACGGCAAGACCGGCATTCACATCGCCAGTGCCAACGACTCGTTTCGCATCACCGGCATGGGCCTCGTCTACCTCGAGCACGGCGTCGTGTCGTACCAGGCCGACGCCTCCACCATCGACAACAACTTCATCGCCGAATGCGGCAACTGCATCGAGCTCAGGGGCATGGGGCAGGCCTCGAAGATCACCAACAACCTGATCGGCGCCGGCTATGCCGGACACTCTATCTACGCCGAAAATTTTGGTGGCCTGCTGGTCTCCGGCAACAACGTCTTCCCGCGCGGGCGCAGCAGCATCGCGTTCTCGGGCGTCGTCCGCTCGTCCATTACCGGCAACCGGCTGCACGCCTTCTACCCCGGCATGCTGGTCTTCTCCGGCAATTGCTCGGAGAACCTGATTGCCTCCAATCACTTCCTCCGCGATCACGAGCCCTGGGCGCCGATGACGCGGTATGACAATGGGCGGGATGACCAGTTCGGCCTGCTGCATTTGAGCGGCGACAACAACTCGGTCATCGCCAACCATATCTCGGCCTCGATCGATACCCGGTTCCTGAAGCCCGCCAACGAGAAACCCGTGATCATCCGGATCGTCTCAGGCACCGGCAACTATGTCGCCAACAACCACATCGTGGCGACGACCGAGCGAGCGCCCGAGAACGATGCACCCAACAGCGATTGCTTTGCGACGCAGGTCGAGGCCATCCTCTCAACCAGGAACCTCACTGCCCTCGAGGTGATCGCCGTGCAGGTCGAGCCGGGGTCCACCGGGAACACCATTCTTGATTCCGGCAGCGACACTCAGGTGCTGCTCGATAGGTCGGTGAATGCCTTTCGCGGCACGCCGGTACCGGGGCGGGCCGGAGCGCAAAGCAGCCCTCGAGTCGACAATTGAAATCCCCCGTCACCCTTCCCGCCGGCTACCGGCTCGAGTTCTGGGCGCGCGGCCCGGGGGCGATCCGCATTGTGCAGGGCGAGGCCCTGCTCTGGCAGGTTCCGGCGTTCCCCGGCTATGTCGACTTCTTCAGCTACCAGCACCGCGAGGCCGGCAGCGTCGCCGTCGAATGTCAGAGCTCCGAGGCCATTCTCTGGGCCTATGGCTACGATCCGGCCACCGTGACCGAGACCGGCATCACCCTCTGGGAGTTCAGCGAAGACGGGCTGACGCTGCGGAGCAAGCTTGAGATCGAGGCCGCGATGCGGTCCGATCCGGCACGGCCGATCATGCACTTTTCGCCACCCCGCCAGTGGATGAACGACCCGAACGGGCTCTGCAGGATCGGCGACACCTGGCACCTGTTCTACCAGTTTCACCCTGCCGGCACCGACTGGGGCCCGATGCACTGGGGCCACGCCGTCAGCACCGACCTGTTCAACTGGACCCACCTGCCGGTGTTCCTCCACCCCGAGCAGAACCTCTGGCGGCTCGGGGCCAGCGGCGGCGCCTTTTCCGGCTCGGCCTTTGCCGACCGCGACGGCAGCCGCATGTTCTTTTACACCGAACGCCTGCCGGCCTATGACCTGTTCGCGGGTTATCGCGAGGTGCAGAAGCTGGTCCGGCCGGGGCGGGATGTGCTGCGCGCCGGCAGCTCCGACACCGTGCTTGCGCTCCGTCCCGACGGGCAGGGCGTCGCGCACGATTTCCGCGACCCCAAAGTCTGGTGGGATGCGGCGGCGGGCGCCTACCGCATGGTGCTCGGTGCAGCGATACACGGCGATCCCGCCGTGCTGCTCTATGGTTCGGACAGCCTCAGCGACTGGACCTATCTCGGCCCGCTCTATCGGGCCCCGGCGCACTATCGGGAGAACGGCGCCCGGGCGGTCGAGTGCCCCGATTTCTTCCCGCTTAATGGCAAGTGGGTCATGGTCATGGGTTTTGTCGGCTACACCGAACCGGCGACTGGCCGTCATAACCTGTTGTACGCCCGCATCGGCGATTTCAGGAACGATCGCTTCGTCCCCGATGCCGACGACTTGCAGGTCCTCGACTTCGGCACCGATTTTTACGCCATGCAGAGTTTCGAGGCCGAGGGCCGCCAGATCGCCTTCGCCTGGCTGTTCAACTGGCAATCCCGCAAGCCGCCTGGCTCGCCCTACTCCGGCGAGATGTCGCTGCCGCGCGAACTCGGCCTCGATGGCTCCGGGCGGCTGGTCATGCAACCGGTGGCCGAACTGGATAGCGCTTGGCCGGTATCTCTCCTCAATAGCGAGCCGGATGGGAGCGTCCTGCTGCGGGACGCCCCATTCGAGCTCCGCCTGACCGGCAGTCTCGACGGCACAAAGATCGTCGCGACGCAGGGTGGTGCTCTCTCCTTCGAGCTATCGGTGTCGGACGATCGCCTTGCGGTTCGACTGGCTGAGGATGATGGCAAGATCCGCTACGAGGCCACGTGCGGGTCGGCAACGGATCTCCGCGTCATCTACGACCGCGGCATCCTCGAGGTGTTCGCCGACAACGGCGCCATCTGCGGCACGCGGCGCAGCTACTCCAACATCGGTCCGGATCGTGTGGAAGTCACCTCCGCCGCCCAGTTCACAGTGTCCGAGCGGCGGGCGGTTCGGTAGCCCTGATTATCGGCCGCTGTGGCCCTGCACCTGACCGTCCCGACCCAGCCCAGCGCCAGGTTGGCGCAGCTTGGCAATGGTCCGCCCTTTGGCCAAAGCATGTGTTGACCAGAGGCAAGGGCGGCCCTACCAATCATCGCATGAAGATCGAAAACGGCTTCGTTGTAGTAGGTGGGCGCATGGGCACGGCAGCGTAGCTGCCAGGCGGAAGCACCCGTGCGCGGTAAGTTCAGCCCCTAGCGGGGCTTTTTTATTGCCCGCTCACTCTCCAGGCGATCATCATCATGCCAAATCCGTTACGCGGACCTCGCTTGTCCACGCTGATCCTGCTGTCGGCGCTTGCAATTCTTCCGATCAATTTCTTCCTGCCGTCCCTCCCCGGCATGGCCGCCGAGTTCGGCGTGGATTATGGGATCATGGGCCTTTCGCTGGCGGCCTACGCCGGGGTGTCGGCGTGCCTTCAACTGGCCCTTGGCCCCCTTTCCGACCGGTTCGGTCGCCGCCCCGTGATCCTCTGGGCACTGACGATTTTCATTGCGGCGACGGTCGGCTGCGCCGTGGCGCCCGACGCGTGGAGCTTCCTCGTCTGCCGAATGGTCCAGGCCGTGATCGCGCCAACCTATGCGG
Source organism: Devosia insulae DS-56 (assembly GCF_000970465.2). GTDB lineage: Bacteria > Pseudomonadota > Alphaproteobacteria > Rhizobiales > Devosiaceae > Devosia_A > Devosia_A insulae. The sequence goes on along the minus strand of NZ_LAJE02000009.1, from coordinate 1,735 downwards.
TGTCGCTCGCGGTGATCCGCGACACCACCAGCAGGGACGAGGCAGCAGGTCGGTTTGGCTATTTGGCCATGGCCTGGGCCATAGCGCCGATGCTCGGCCCAACGGTTGGCGGACTCCTCGATCAGGTGCTCGGTTGGAGAGCTGGTTTTTACGCTCTGGCACTCTTCGGCGCTGCGGTTCTGAGCTTGTGCTGGACCAATCTGCCCGAAACGAACCGTGCCCCTTCGAACATCATGGCGGAACAGTATCGGGCCTATCCTGAACTTCTCGGCTCCAAGCTCTTCTGGGCCTATTGCGTCTGCATGGCCTTCTCGGTTGGTGCGTTCTATGCCTTCCTTGCTGGCGCTCCGCTGGCTGCCGGGGCCTTCGATCTGTCGCCAGCAGTCCTCGGCCTTTACATGGGCTCGATCACCGGCGGCTTCATGGCCGGCAGCTTTCTGGCCGGACGGCTCGCCGGCAGGTTGCCGGTGACCACGATTTTGGTTGCGGGACGGGTCGTGGCCTGCGCCGGTCTCCTGTTCGGCCTCATCCTGTACGCCGCCGGCATCGGTCATGTCCTGGCCCTGTTCGGGCCCTGCCTGTTCGTTGGCGTGTCGAACGGCCTGACGCAACCGAGCGCCAGCGCCGGGGCGATTTCGGTTCGCTCAACCCACACGGGAAGTGCCGCCGGTCTCGCTGGTGCGACTACCGTCGCCGGGGCCTCCCTCATGGCAGCGTTTGCGGGCGCGGTTTTGACGGTTGGGAATGCCCGGTCCGGCCTGCTGCTCGTGATGCTTGCCTCTGCGGTTGTCGCCCTGGGCGCAGCCCTGCTCGTCCGCCATCTCGAAGGCACTGTGCCCAGGACAACATAGGAACGCGAGCGGAGGGCAAGGGTGGCTTTCTGGCGTTCATCGGCATTGTTGTCCTGGTTGAGGCGGCGCCTCACCGATCGAGGCGCCGCACCGGAGCGCGTAGCCGAGTCTAGATCGGCTCGCTCGCCAGGGCTCCCGGCTGCTGGACGCCGCCGCGCAGGCCGAAAGCGGCTATCGCGCCGATCGCGGTAAACAGTGCAGCGCAACCGATCACCGCCTGGAACCCGGCGGTGAAGGCGTCCGGGCCCTGGTAACTGCCGAAAGCCGAGAACACGCTCGCCGTGATGGCCACGCCGAAGGCGCCGCCGATGAACTGGCTCATCGAAAAGGCCCCGGACGCTTTGCCGATATCGGCCGGCCGTACCGTTCGCATGATGCCGCTCTGCAGCGAGGGCATGGCCATCGAGACGCCCACGCCCATCAGCACCAATGCCGGAGCCATTTCGCCCAGCGACAATCCGACGCTGGCGGTGAGGCCGAGCCAGGCCAGCCCGATGGTGTTGAGCGCGAGGCCAGTGACGACCAGTCGCCGCTCGCCGAGGCGGTTGACCAGCGACCCGGCAATTGGCGCCGTGAAGAACAGCGTCGCCGTCCAGGGGAGCAGTCGCAACCCGGCCTCCATCGCCCCAAAACCCTGCGCCACCTGCAGGAACTGGGTGATGAAGAACAGCGTGGCGTAAAGCGCCCCATAGAGGCAGAAGGCGGTGATCAACCCGGCGCCGAAGCCCTTGGCGGCGAAGAGCCGCGGCGGCACGATCGGATCGGCGGCTCGGCGCACCCAGAACACGAAGCCGAGCAGCAGCGCCACGGCGAGGCCGATGCTCGCCAGCACTTCCGCGCTGCCCCAGCCGATCTCGTTGCCCCGCATCAGAGACCACGCGTCC
>NZ_LAJE02000008.1 GCF_000970465.2 Devosia insulae DS-56 | reverse complement strand
GGGGTACTCTGTGCGCACTGAGCTGTCCTCGCGACGGCGTGCCTCTATCTCCAACTGCCGAGCCCGTCCCCCGTTAATTCTTCCCAGAGCGGTTGCCGCTATCGTTGCCCCCGGAGTGGCACGGGGCGGATCGGCAATTGGCGGTACTGGCGCGGTTCGGGCTCGCGGCCCTGATTGTCGGAGCGGTATTCGCGGCCGGGTATTTTGGCGCCTTCGCCTCGCTCGACCGGCTGACCGGGGATAGCAGGTTTCAGTTCAGCGACCGCCCAGCCAGCGGCCAGGTGGTATTCGTCGATATCGACAGCGCCAGCCTGGCGCAGGTCGGGGTGTGGCCGTGGCCGCGACAGCTGCATGCCGAACTGCTCGACCGGCTGATGGGGCTCGGCGCCGCCGAAGTTGCCTTCGATATCGATTTTTCCGCCAGCTCCAGCCCGGAGGGCGATGCGGCGCTGGCCGCCGCTCTCGAGGCGGCCGGCGGTTATGCCTATCTCGCCGCCTTCGAGCAGGTTGACGGGGCCACCCGGGCCTTGCGGCTCAGCCTGCCGATCGAGGCGTTTGCCGCGCATGCGACAGCGGCTTCGGTCAATGTCTCGGCGACGCGCGACGGCCTGATCGACCGCTTTGCCGCGGCGACCACGACGGGCGGAGCCAGCATCGCGGCGCTGCCGGTGGCGCTTTACGGCAAGCCGGCGCCGGCAGGCGACATCCATATCGACTATGGCATCAACCTCCGGAGTATCGACCGCATCACGGCCGGCGACCTCTTGGCCGGCAAGGTGGACGCACAGCGCGTCGTCGACCGACAGGTGGTAATCGGGGCGAGCGCCATCGAGTTGCGCGATATCTTTGCGGTGCCGCGCTACGGCATGCTGCCGGGGCCGCTGGTGCAGATCGCCGGGCTCGAAACGCTGAAGGCCGGACGCGCGCTGACCCCACTGGGCGATTGGCCGGGCATTGCGGCTGCGGCGCTGCTCGCCCTGGTTTTTGCAGCGCGAGGGGGCCTGCGGGTGCGCACCGCCACGGCGATCGTCGTTGCCGCCGTGGGGCTCGGCGAGGTCGCGGCATTGCTGCTGCAGCGGCAGTACGGGCTGGTGCTGCGCACGGCCGGGTTCGAGATCGCCGCACTGCTGCTGCTGGGCCAGCATGTCGCCTTTGCCTTGGCTGGCGAGTATGGCGAGCGGCGACGGGCGCAGGCGCGGCTGCTGTACCTGGCGCGCCATGATGCGGCGACCGATGCGCTGTCACGCAGCGGGCTCATCGAGCATATGGCAACCCATCCGGCGCCGGCGGTGGTGCTGGTGGGGGTCCTGAGGATGGATCTGGTGCGCGGCGCACTGGGTCAGCCCGTGGCCGAGCTGGCGCTCAAGGCCATCGCCAGGCGCCTGCAGCTACTGGACCTCGGCGCGGTCGGGCTGATCGATCGCGACGTGTTCGCCATTGCGCTGCAGAAGGCGCCGACCGAGGCCAGCCTGAAACGGCTCGACTGGGGCCTCCGTGCCGCGCTGCGGCCGGCGATCATGGTCGAAGGACACAACGTGCATGTCGACGTGGCGCTGGCGCTCGACGGTGCCTCGCCGGACGCCAGTGCCGCCCAGATGCTGGAGCGCGCTGAACTGGCACTGCGGATCGGAGCACAGGACCATGGCGTCAGCACCTTCGAGCCCAGCATGGAAACCGGCGTCGACCGGCGCCGCCGCATCGACGCCGAACTGCGGGAGGCGATCGGGCGTGGCGAGTTGACCGTGGTGTTCCAGCCGCAGATCAGTCTCAGCGATGGAGCGCTGGTCGGGGTGGAAGCGCTGGTGCGCTGGCAGAGCCCGGTGCTTGGGCCGGTGTCACCGGCCGATTTCATCCCGCTGGCCGAAGAAACCGGGCTGATCGTGCCGCTGGGGGCGTTCGTCCTGGCGGAGGCCTGCAAGGCAGCTGCCGCATGGGACTGGGACGGGCGGCTGGCGGTGAACGTGTCGGCGGCGCAGATCCGGCTCGACGATATCGGCGAGCGGGTGGCCGACGTGCTGGTCGAAACCGGGTTCGAGGCGAAGCGGCTCGATCTCGAGATCACCGAAAGCGTGCTGGTCGAGACGCCGGAGCGGCTGACGCAGATGTTCGCCAACCTCCGCGGCCTCGGCGTCGGCATCGCCATCGACGATTTCGGCACCGGCTATTCGTCACTGAGCTATCTGAGCGGGCTCGATTTCGACAAGCTGAAGATCGACCAGAGCTTTGTGCGCACGCTCGAGGCCGGCACGGCCAACGCGGCGATCGTCCAGACCATTGTCGATCTGGCACGACGCCTCGGCAAAACCACGGTGGCAGAAGGTGTAGAGACGGAGGCGCAGCGTCAGCTGCTGGCCGGCATGGGCTGCGATATCGGCCAGGGCTATCTGATCGGCCGGCCGGTCCCGGCGGCGGAGATTGCCGCGCGCATTGCAGGGGAGCGGGCCGTGGCCTGAGGGTTGGACTACGGAGCCCTCGCTCCCCTCCCCCTTGAGG
>NZ_LAJE02000007.1 GCF_000970465.2 Devosia insulae DS-56 | reverse complement strand
CCACCCCCTCCCTCAATCCCTCCCCTCAAGGGGGAGGGAAGCGACGACTGAGAGATCGGTGCATCGCTAAATCTTCACCACCGCCCCGGTGACGTACATCACCACGCCGCCGGCGATCAGCCCGGCGATCACCACCGGGGTGAACCAGGTTCCGGCCTTGCCGGCATTGCTGCGCACGAGGTAGGCGCCGACTTCGACGATTACCTGCAGGATGGCACCGGCCCCGACGCCCAGCGCCAGCGCCGTCCATTGAGGCGCCGTGGCAAGGCTGCCGATCCACAGCCCGACCACCGCTGGCCCGCCGGCCAGCATGGCCAGCCCGGCAAAGGCCCAGAGCGGCACTTTCTGTTTGAGGATGGGGGCGGCGATGCCAATGCCCTCGGTGACGTTGTGCAGCGCGAACCCGGCGATCAGGAACAGCCCCAGCCCGGCCGCCCCCGAGGCGAAGGCCGCGCCGATCGCCAGCCCCTCGCCAAAGTTGTGCAGCCCGATCCCCAGCGCAATGAACCCGGCAAGCTGCAGCCCGCCCGGCACGCCGCGCCAGCGTCCCACCGCCATCAGCAACAGGAAGCTCGCCGCCGCCGCCAGCACCACCAGCACCGACCCCTGGAACATCGCCGCCGCCTCGCCGGCCAGTTCAAGCGCTTCGCCGCTCATATCGACGAAGAGGAACGCCAATAGCCCCACCGTCAGCGCCAGCAGGAAATTCATCCCCTCGCGGCCGATGCCGCGAAGCGCCGGATAGAACATCAGCCCGACGGTGACCGGCAGCAGCCCGACGATCAGCCCGATGATCGCCTGCCCGCCGAGCGCCGCCTCGGTCGGCTGCGGTGTCGGCACGGCGACGGCGATCTCATGGCCGAATGTCGCCCCGGTATCGGTGACGAACCGCACCGCATGCGCCTCGCCCAGCACCCACGGATAGGCGATCGAAATCCAGGCTGTCGCGCCGCGCGGCAACGGCCCGGCGGGTTCCTGGGTGAACAGCCAATAGGCATCGTCCACCTGCACCTGCGCGATCCGCATGTCGGTCGAGCCGCCGGCCCGCACCTCCATCCTGAGCCCGGCACTGTCGAGCACCGTCCGTTCGATGGTCAGCCCCTCGACCGGCGGCGCGCCGATATCGAGGTTGCGCAGCGGATTGACGGCAAACACCCATGCGAGTGCCGCGGCCAGCACCGCCAGCGGCAGCAGCACCCAGAGCAACCGCACCCAACCCGACAGTTTCCGCTCGACATCAGAGGTCTCGGCAATGTCGCTCATTTCATGCCTCCACCACGTCGAACATGCCCATCCAGCCGAGCTCGGTGAACTCGCTCTGGTGCGCGTGGAACATGTAGAGGCCCGGCTCGTGTCGTGCGTAACTGAACTCGAGGATGCCGCGCTGCGCCTGGCACTGCATGATCAGGTCGACGGTCTTCAGCGTCGGCGAAAGGTTCGTACCGGTATCGTAATAGTCGAAGAAGTTCGCGTGCAGGTGGAAGGAGTTGATCGGATCGAACTCGGTCACGTTGATCAGATAGATCCGTACCGGCCGGCTCTTCTCGATACGGATCGGCGCCTTGGCATAGGCGTGGGCGATCGAGTTGACCGCGTAGAACTCGTTCTCACTGTCGAAATTGGTGTCGAAGGCGTTCATCACCATGATGAGCTCCTGCCAGCGTGCGTTTTCGGGCGTCCCCAGCAGCCGCCCGTTGGCCAGCTCCGCCGCCTCCGGATGCAGCGCCGGATCGGGGTCGATGACGAACGCGCCATACATCCCCTTATGCATGTGCCGCCTGAGCGGCAGCGCGTGGCAATGGTAGAGATGACAGCCGAACGGAAAGGCGTCGAACTCGTAGACGAAGCTCTCGCCCGGGTTGATCAACCCTGCCCCCGGCACCCCATCCATCCGTGCCGCATGGATGCCGTGAAAGTGCATGGAGTGCGGGTGCGAGCCGAAATTGCGGAAGGTGATCTGCAGCCGCTCGCCCTCCCTGGCCCGGAGCGCCGGGCCAGGGACCCGCCCATTATAGGTCCAGGCCGGAAACTTCACCCCCGGCTCGATCTCGATTTCCTTGTCCACCGCCTCGACGACGAAGCTGCGCAGCACCCGCCCGTCAGGCAGCGTCGAAACCGTTCCGGTCTCCCACTCGGTCAGCAGTTGCGCCGTGGTGAAGCCATTGGCCGCCTCGTCGACCGCACCCACCGTCAGCATGTCGCCATGCGCCGAATGGGCTCCGCCATAGGGGGCTGCGGTCTCGGCCGCTGGCGTCGCCGCTTCCGCAGGAGCAGTGGTCCCGGCGTGTCCGCTATGTCCCTCCTGCCCCAGCGCTTCGTTCAGCGCGATCGCCGTTCCGCCTGCAGCAACCAGTCCCGCCCGCAGGAAATCCCGCCGCCGCACCGCCTCCAACGACACATCGTCCTCCACTTGCGAATGGTTCGCATTCGCAATGCTAGCAGAACGCTAGATCGCTGCAAGTGCGTATCATTTGCAGGATGCGGGTGAGCTGAAGGT
>NZ_LAJE02000006.1 GCF_000970465.2 Devosia insulae DS-56 | reverse complement strand
TTTTTGTTACAAGAAGAAGACGGCATAAGGGGTTGCTGCCGGGCGCGTGGGCTGGGAGAGGGGTATAAGAGACAGATCTTGCCCCGCCGGTCGGCGACTCCGTGACCGCCACGCGGCCTTTGTGGCGCTGGACGATCGAGGCGACGAGGTTCAGACCCAGGCCGGCGCCGGTGGCCAGTGGTTTGATGCGGTAGAACGGCTCGAAGATGCGTTCGCGGTCGGCCGGGGCGATGCCGGGGCCATCGTCCATCACCGAGATGGTGCCGTTGGGGCTGACCTCGACGATGATCTGGCCGTGATTGGCGGCATGGACGATGGCGTTCTGCACCACATTGGCGAGGGCGCGGGTGAGGCTGCCTTCGTCGCCGCGGATCAGCACCGGCGCATCAGGCGCGTTGACCGCCAGCTCATAGCCGGCATTGAGGGCGAGGGGGGCGAGATCGCTGACCACGTTGCCGGCGAGCTCGACCAGGTCGAGCGGCTCCATGCTGGTTTCGCCCAGGTCCATGCGCTGCAGGTCGAGCAACTGGTCGGCTAGGCTCGAGAGGCGGGCGACATCCATCAGCAGGCGAGCCTTTTCGGGGAACGGCTCGGCGGTCTCCAGCCGGGTCTGCAGGATAGCGATCGGGGTGCGGAGTTCATGCGCCGAGTCCGCGAGGAAGCGCTCGCGCTGCGCATAGGCCTTGTCGAGCCGGGCGAGGCCGCCATTGACGGCGTCGACCAAAGCGCGGACCTCCTGCGGCACGTTCTCGGTGGGCAGCTGCGTGCCGCGAGCATCGATATCGATCAGCTCGGCCTGTTCGGCCGCCTGCTTCAGGCCACGCAGCTCGCGCCGGATCACCCGCGGGATGATGATGGCGGCAGCGATGGTGGTGATGGCGAGCAGGGACAGGCTGAACAGGGCCCAGAAGCCGGCGACGAACGACACCACGCCGATGGTGCGCCCACCACCCGACGCCACCATGACATCGCCGATCTGACTCTTGTGCCGTTCGAGCTGCAGCGCATCCACCGGGGACCCGGCGCGCGGGCGCACGTCGACCGAGGCGAACTCCCAGAGTGCGGTGTTCAGCTCGTCGTAAAACACCGGAATCTTGCCGAACGAAACCGTGGTGCCCGCCTCGGTCGAGGCGAGAAACCAGACCCCGGGCTTGTCGGCGATCAGCGCCTTGAGCTTGGGCGTCATTTCCACCTGGGCGCCGCCATCTGCAGCGGGGCGGATCGCCTCGGCGAAAGCCTCGGGGTTGCCCGGATCGAGCGGCGGTGCGTCGATGAAGCGAAGCGCCGGGTAGATGCCGAGCGGAAACACCACCAGCGCGAAGAACAGCAGCAAAGCCACGGCCTGCACCTGGATCATGCGGCGGGTGAGGCGGCGTTCGAGCCGGACGATTTTGGGTTTGCGGGTCATGATTGCCTGAGCAGGTACCCGACGCCGCGCACCGGGTGGATTTCCACCGTGCTGCCGGCCTCGGCGAGCTTGCGCCTGAGCCGCGAGATATGGGCTTCGAGTGAGTTGGACTGGATCTCGTCGTCCGAACCATAAACGTCTTCTTCGAGCACGGCGCGACGGACGGTGCGGCCGGACCGGCGCATCAGGCTTTCGAGCACCAGGTACTCGCGGCGCGGCAGGTCGACCTTCTCGCCACTAACGAAGACGTCGCCGTGGTTGAGGTCGAGCGACAGGTTGCCCATCGCCAGCGGCGCGGTTTCCACCTGGCTGGGTCGGCGCAGTACGGCGCGGAGCCGCGCCACCAGCTCGTCGACCACGAAGGGTTTCGCCAGGTAATCGTCGGCGCCGAGGTTCAGCCCTTCGATGCGGTGATTGGCGCCGCCCATGGCCGAGAGGACGACGATCGGGGTGTGCGGGCGGCGCTTCCGGATATGGGCGATCAGCGAGGCGCCGTCGCCATCGCCGAGCTGCCGATCGAGGATGATGAGGTCATGCGCCACAGTCTCGATCGCCTCGATGGCGAACTCGATCGAGGGCACGTGATCTGTGATGAAATCGTGTTTGGCGAGCGCCGTGCGCAGCAGCGTCGCCATGTCGGGCTCGTCTTCAACCAGCAATAGCCGCATCGGCACCTCCTTCGTCGTCATCGCCGATCAAGCTTGCCGAAAGCTTGCGCCGGGCGACGCCGGCCGCGCAACCGACCCATGCGCGCTGCGCCGGGGCTACGCAAGGTTCATGCAAGCTTGGCGGCAGACAAGCCATCCCTCGCAATGCCCCGGGTCGCCCCAGGGCGGCGAGACGTTTGGACCCATCTATCTGAGGACTGCGCCATGGACGAGCCCGCAATCCAGCCGACGCCGAAGCCCGAATGGGCGCTGAGCCGGCGCGAACTGAAAAAGCGGGCGTTGCTGGCGGCCGGCATTGAGCCAACGCGCTTCCCCTGGCTGTGGGCCGGAGCCGCCGTGGTGGTGGTCGGCCTCGCGGTGTTCGTGCTGCCGCAGGTGTTCGCCCCGCAGGCCTCGACGCCGACCGAAGCCGCCGCACCGGCCGCGGATGTGGTGAAGCGCCTGCTGACCATCGACGTCGCGACGGCTCAGCCGGCGACGCTGTCGGAAACGCTGAAGGCGACGGGCTCGCTGATGCCGCGACGTTCCATTGCCATCGCCTCGCAGGTCAACGGCACGCTGAAGAGCGTCGACGTGCGCATCGGCGACCAGGTGAAAGCCGGCGATGTGCTGGCCATGGTCGATGTCGAAACTTCGCAGATCCAGCTGAGCCAGCAGCGCAGCACTGCCGCGGCGACGCGGGCGCAACTGGCGCAGGCCGAAAACCAGCTCGAGCGCACCCTGCGCCTCGCCGATAGCGGCCTCACCCCCAGCGCCACTGTGGAATCCGAGAAGGCCTCGATCGAAGCGCTGAAGGCCAACCTCGCGGCGCTCGAGGCGCAGGTCGCCGGCGCCGAACTGGTGATCCGCAACGCCACCATCACCGCGCCGTTCGACGGCATCGTCGCGGCACGCTCGATCGAACCCGGCCAGCTGATCACATCAGGGGCGGCTTTGTTCGATCTCGTCGATCTCTCGATGATGGAAATGACCGCCTATGTGCCGGTCAGCGCCAGCCCGAACCTCAAGCCGGGGCAGCCTGTGACCCTCACGGTCGAGGGACTGCCCGGCCAGAATTTTGCCGCCACCGTCGAGGGCGTGAGCCCGGTCGCGGCCAAGGGCACGCGCACCGTCCCGGTGCTGATCTCGGTGCCCAACCCCGAAGGCAAGCTCCGTGGCGGCATGTTCGCCTCGGGCAGCATCGTCATCGAGGAAACAAAGGGGGCGTTTGCCGTGCCCGACGCGGCTTTGCGCGAGGATGCCGACGGGCGCTATGTGCTGCGGATCGCCGATGGCGCGCTGCTGCGCCAGCCGGTCGAGGTCAAGCGCCAGTGGGCGTCGGGCCGGATGACCGAGCTCGCCTCGGGCCTCGTGGCCGGCGAAAGCTATGTCGCGGGCCAGCTCGACGATCTGAAGCCCGGCATGCGCGTCACCGTGGTGGAGAACTGATAGATGTTCCTCACCAAGATCAGCGTTCGCCACCCGGTTTTCGCCACCATGGTCATGGTGGCGCTGCTGGTGTTCGGCCTCTACTCCTACTCGCGCCTCTCGATCGAGCAGATGCCCAATATCGACCTGCCGGTCGTTGCGGTGGTGGTGAGCTATCCCGGCGCCTCGGCGCAATCGGTCGAGAACGACATCATCAAGCCGATCGAAGACGCGGTGAACTCGATCAGCGGCATCGACACGCTGCAATCGATCGCCCAGCAGAACGCCGCTATGATCATCATGATGTTCGACATGGAGGTGAGCTCGGTCGACGCGGTGCAGGAGGTGCGCGACAAGATCGCCGGCATCGAAGCCAACCTGCCCGACAATGCTGATAAACCGCGCGTGCTGCGGTTCGACCCCAACGCCATGCCGATCATGTCGCTGGCCATCCGCTCCGACACGCTCAGCTCGCGCGAGCTGACGCAGCTGGCCGATGACGTGGTGGTCAACCGGCTGCGCAACATTCCCGGCGTCGGCAGCGCCGATCTCGTCGGCGGGGTGCCGGCGCAGCTCGACGTGCTGGTCGATCCGGACCGGCTCGACGGGTTCGGCGTCAGCATGTCCGAGGTGATCTCGGCGATCCGCCAGAACAATCTCGACCTGCCGGCCGGCACCATCACCGAGGGCGCGGTGTCGCGCGCCATCCAGGTCGAAGGCCGGCTCGAGGATGTCGAGGATTTCCGCAACATCATCGTGTCGCGTACCGGCGGCCAGGCCGTGCGGCTTGGCGATGTGGCGACCATCACCCAAGGGCAGGGCGACGAGGCAAGCCTCGCTTTCATCAATGGCGAGCGGGCGCTGGCGATCAACATCATCAAGGTGCAGGGCGCCAACACCGTGGGCGTGGCCAAGGCCGTGCACCAGGAGCTCGAACGGCTGCAGGAGCGCGAGCTGCCCGAGAGCGTCAGCATCGACGTGGTGGCCGACAATGCCGTGCCGGTGGAGCAATCCTTCCACACGGTGCAGAACATGATCGTCGAGGGCGCGGGGCTCGCCGTGCTGATCGTCTTCCTGTTCCTCAACTCGTGGCGTTCGACCGTCATCACCGCGCTGACGCTGCCGATCTCGATCATCGGCACGATGACGGTGCTGTTCGCGCTCGGCTTCACGCTCAACATGATGACGCTGATGGCGCTGTCGCTGTCGGTGGGCATCCTGATCGACGACGCCATCGTGGTGCGCGAGAACATCATGCGGCACCTGCATATGGGCAAGAACCACGTGCAGGCGGCGCTCGATGGCACCAACGAGATCGGCCTCGCGGTGCTGGCGACGACGCTGTCGATCGTCGCGGTGTTTCTCCCCGTCGCCTTCATGGACGGCATCATGGGGCGGTTCTTCCTGCAGTTCGGCGTCACCGTCTCGGTGGCGGTGCTGATCTCTCTGTTCGTCGCCTTCACGCTCGACCCGATGATGTCGTCGGTGTGGCACGACCCGGATTCCGAGCCGGGCGCCAAGCGCGGCCCGCTGGGCCGGGCGGTGGCGAAGTTCGACCAGTTCTTCGAATGGTGCGCCGGCGGCTATCGGGCGCTGCTGCGCTGGTGCCTGCGGCATCGGATGACGACGCTCGCCACCGCCGTGGTGTTGTTCTTCGCCAGTTTCGCTTTGGTGCCGCTGGTCGGCTTCGAGGTGTCGCCGGCCACCGATAACAGCGAATTCCAGGTCGAAGTGGAGACGCCGCAGGGCTCCTCGCTCGACTATACCGGCCAGAAGGTCCGGCAGGTCGAAGCGCTGCTGCGCACCTTGCCGGAAGTGAAGCGCACCTATGCCACCGTTGCCGGCGGGCAGGGCGTCTCGAGCAATAATGCCGGTACCGTCGTCGTCACCATGGTGCCGCCGGGCGAACGGCAGCTGATGCCGCACGAAATGACGGCGCCAGTTCGAGATCTTCTCGCTCAGGTGCCGGGGGTGAAGACCATTGTCGGCGTCTCGAGCGGCTTCGGCAGCCTGAGCAAGCCGATCCAGGTCACTGCCTATGGCGACAGCTTTGCGGTGCTCGGCGATCTGACCGACCAGCTGGCAGCAAAGCTCGCTCAGATCCCCGGCCTCACCGACATCGAGACCTCGCTCGATGCGGCGCAGCCGATCGTCGGCATCCGGGTCAATCGCGACCTCGCCAGCGAAGCCGGCATCTCGCTGCAGCAGGTGGGTGCGGTGCTGCAGCCGATGCTCAGTGGCGAAGAGGTCAGCGAGTGGACCTCGCCGGCGGAAGAAACCTACAAGCTGGTGGTGCGGTTGCCAGAAGGCGAGCGCAACAGCGTTGAGCTGCTCTCCAACCTGCCGATCAGCCGCAATGACAGCTCGGTGATCCGGCTCGGCGACATCGCCGATATCGAGACCTCGACCGGCCCGGCCGAGATCAACCGGCAGGACCTGTCGCGGCAGGTGACGGTCGACGCCAATCTGAGCGGCGCAAATATCGGCGAGGTGATGCCCAGGATCCAGGCAGCGATCGACGCGATCGAGATGCCCGCGGGCTACCGCATATCGATGGGCGGCGATGCCGAGCAGCTGGGCGATATCGGCTCCTCGGCCGGCTCGGCGCTGCTGCTCGCGGTGGTGTTCATCTACCTGGTGCTGGCCAGCCAGTTCGGCAGTTTCGTCCAGCCCATCGCCATCATGATGGCGCTGCCGCTGTCGCTGATCGGTGTCCTGGTCGGGCTGCTGATCGGCGGCTCGACGCTCAACATGATGTCGATGATCGGCTTCATCATGCTGATGGGCCTCGTGGTGAAGAACGCCATCCTGCTCGTCGACAATGCCAACCAGCATGTGCGCGAGGGCTGGAACCTCTATGACGCGCTGGTCGAAGCCGGGGTCACCCGCTTCCGCCCGATCATCATGACGACGCTGGCCATGGTGTTCGGCATGCTGCCCTTGGCGCTGAGCCTCCATGAAGGCTCGAGCCAGAATGCGCCGATGGCCCATGCGGTGATCGGCGGGCTGATCAGCTCGACGCTGCTGACGCTGGTCGTCGTTCCCGTGATGCTGACCTACACCGACTCGTTGAGCGGACTGGTCAAGCGTGTGCTGCGTCGGCGCGAGCCGGCGCAGCATCACCCAACGCCTGAGGCGGCCGAGGTCGCCCCGCACTGATCCGATAACCCAAGGACTGATCATGATCACCGCACCGGCTTTGCAGGCGCGCGCCGCGCGCCTGCCCCGACTGCTCGTTGCCGTCAGCATCGCGGCGCTCCTGGCGGGCTGTTCCTCGCTCGCCTACCAGAAGCCGCAGATGGCGGTGGCGACGAGCTTCAGCGCCTCGCCCGGCGCCAAGGCTTCCGTCGACAACAGCAACAAGGCCTGGTGGACGGCGTTCCGCGACCAGCGGCTGAGCCGGCTGATCGATCGGGGCCTTAGCCAGAACCTCTCGATCGCCCAGGCGGTGGAGCGGATCAACGAGGCCAATGCCGGGATGATCGCCGTCGGCGCCACCGTGCTGCCCTCGGCCTCGGGCAGCGTCGCCGGGCGCGAAAGCGGCGGCCCGGGCGCGTCGAGTTCGTCGGTCACCTATGGCGCGACCGCCTCGTGGATGCTCGATCTGTTCGGGCAATATGCCAATTCGAGGAAGGCCGCCGAGGCCGGTCTCGATCAGGCCTACCTCTCGGCCGATACGGCGCGGCTGACCTTCCTGTCGGAACTCACCAACGCCTATATCGACCTCCGTTACTATCAGGAATCGCTGGCGCTCACCCGCTCGAGCCTCGCCACCCGCCAGCAGACGCTGGAGCTGACCCAGTCGCTGCTCAACAACGGCGCCGGCTCGCAGCTCGACGTGCTGCAGGCGCAGAGTGCGCTCGATGCGGCTTCGCTGCAGCTGCCGAGCCAGGAGCTCGGGTTCGTCCGCAGCCTCAACCGGCTGGCGACGCTGACGGCGCAATCGACGGGCGCGATCGAAAAGGACCTGATCAAGGGCGCGCCGCAGCCCTGGCCGCGGGCCAAGGTCAATGCCGGCGTTCCGGCCGACCTGATCCGGCAGCGGCCGGACATCCAGGCGGCCGAGCGCGCGCTCTTCGCGGCGACCGCCAATGCCGGGATCGCCGAAGCGCAACTGTATCCGTCGATCACGCTCAGCGGCAATATTCAGCTGGCGGCGCTGGCCGGCGGCAATACCACCAGCTGGGGGTTCGGGCCGACGCTCAGCCTGCCGTTCCTCGATGGCGGGCGGGCCAGGGCCAACCACCAGGCGGCGTTGTCGAAGGTGAACCAGGCCTATCTCAGCTGGCAGAGCGCGGTGCGCGGCGCCATCGAGGAGACCGAGAATGCGCTGGCCGCGGTGCGGCGCGACGGCCGCAGCATCGATGCGGCGACAAAGGTGTCGGACAGCGCGCAGCGGCAGCTCGAACTGGCGCGGAAGAGCTACCAGGAAGGGCAGGGGCAGATCCTCGACGTGCTCAACGCCGAACGCAGCCTGTTCGACGCCAAGGCCCAGCTGGCCACGTCGACGCGGCAGTATGCGAGCAACTATGTGGCGCTGAACGTGGCTGTTGGCGGTGGGATCGGAGCGTTGCCGGCGGGGAAGTGAGCGAGTCCTGCGGTTCCGACATAGCGATCAACTACCGGCAGACGGCCCCCTCCCATCCTCCCCCTTAAAGGGGGAGGTGCCCCGCCGGTGCGTTAGGCACGATCGAAGACAGAGCCTCGGCTCTTGACCTCCCCCTTTATGGGCCTGTTGCGCAAAGGGTGGTTTCGGCAGGTTGGTTGCGATTGGGCGAGCGGGATGGGCCAGGTGAGGGTGACCCGGTCGTATTTGTGCGCGATGTCGGCTGTTCTGGGGTTGGCTTGGTGGCCT
>NZ_LAJE02000005.1 GCF_000970465.2 Devosia insulae DS-56 | reverse complement strand
GGCGCCAGTGTTTTGGTCTCCTCCCCCCTTGCGGGGGAGGGACAGGGTGGGGGGTATCTTCCCGCACCGGCCCGTCGGTCCCGTTGTCGTACCGCCCCTATCCCCGCGACGCCGCAATCGTCTCCGCCAGCAACCCGCCCATCCGGCTTTCCGGCCGCCCGAGATCGCGGACGATGGTCATGTGGTCGAGTTCGGGCAAGGTGATCCGCTCGTAGTTGAGGCCGCGCCGCTCGGCGGCAAAGCAGAGGTCCTGCGCCTGCAAGTGAAACGGCTCGGTCTCGTTGTGGCCGACCGCCACCACCACCTCGGGACCGGCCAGTTGCTCGGCGCCGAGCGGCGAGAAGCTCGCGACCTCCTCGTTGGTGAGCGACAGGCTGGGCTGCAGGTAGCTCTGGGTGATGGGGCGGAGGTCGTAGAGGCCCGAGACCAGCAGCAGGGACTTCACCGGGATGCCGGGTGCATGCGCCTCGTGCGGGGCGCGGGCGGCGAGATAGCTCGCGAGGTGCCCGCCGGCCGAATGCCCCGAGGCCGAGAAGGCATTGGGGTCGCCGCCGAAGCTTGCCGCATTGGCCACCAGCCAGCGGGCCGCCTGCCGCACCTCGTCCACCAGCTGCGCCAGGCGGGCATTGGGGATCAGCGTGTATTCGACGATCGCCGCGATGGCGCCGCTCCGGGTGATGGTCTCGGCCGGAAAGGCGAACATGTCCTTGTCGTTCAAAAACCAGTAGCCGCCATGGATGAACATGTGGATCGGCAGCGGCCCGGTGGCGTTTTCGGGAAAGAACAGGTCGAGCCGCTGCCGGGGACCATCGCCATAGCTGAGGTCGAGCCGGCTCTTCAGGGTGGCGCGGGTGCGGGCGCTGGCGGCGAGATTGCCAGTCTTTACGGCCTCGAAGTCCGGCACCAGGTTGGGAATGTCGAACGGGTCGATGGCGGTCACGGCGTACTCCCTCAGGCTCCACCAACCCGAGCCCGACCCAACGGCCAAGTCAAGCACCCCAAACGTTGCAGCGGTCGCCCCCAGGGAACTTACGGACCAGCAAAGTTCTCATTTTGTCCCCCGGCCGATTCGATTAGTGTGGCCCGCCTCAGAGTATGGGAACCACGATGTCCGATTACGTTATCGCGCCGCCGCCGCAGCCTGTCGTCCCCGTCGCCGGCGGGGGGCTGTTCCCGGTCCGCCGCATCTATTGCGTGGGCCGCAACTATGCCGAGCATGCGCGCGAGATGGGGCACGATCCCAATGCCGAGCCGCCGTTCTTCTTTGCCAAACCCGCCGATGCGCTGGTGATCGAGGGCGCCGACTCGCCTTACCCGTCCGAAACGAGCAACCACCACCACGAGATCGAGTTGGTCGTCGCCATCGGTACGGGCGGCAGGAACATTCCCGTCGCCGAGGCGATGCGCCATGTCTGGGGTTATGCGGTCGGTATCGACCTGACCCGCCGCGACCTGCAGGCCTGGGCCAAGAAGGGCGCCAAGCCGTGGGAGGTCGCCAAAGGCTTTGACCATTCCGCCCCGATCGGCACGCTGGTCCCAGCCGCTGATGTCCCGACCCCGCTGAAGGGCGCCATCGAGCTCCGGGTCAACGGCGAGACCCGCCAGTCGGCCGATATCGCCGACATGACCTGGGACCTGCCGCACGTCATTGCTGAGCTCAGCAAGTATTTCGAATTGTTCCCCGGCGACCTGATCTTCACCGGTACGCCGGCCGGGGTTTCTGCCGTGGTCAAGGGCGACCTGCTCGAAGGCTCGATCGCTGGCATCGGAAGCGTCACGGTGCGCATCGGCTGATGGAGTGGTCGCCGCAACAGGATGAAGCGCTGCAGGCGGTGTCGCGCTGGCTGAAGGACAAGGACGGCAAACAGGTCTTCCGCCTGTTCGGCTGGGCCGGCACCGGCAAGTCGACGCTCGCCCGCCATCTCGCCCAGGGGGTGAAGTCGGTGAAATATGCCGCCTTCACCGGCAAGGCGGCGATGGTGATGCGGAAATACGGGGCGCGCGGCGCCTCGACCATCCACTCGCTGATCTATGCGCTGGTCAGTGAGAAGGACGGCGAGCCGAAATTCGCGCTCGACCCGGAGAGCGAGGCGCTGACCGCCGACCTGATCGTCATCGACGAAGTCTCGATGGTCGACGAGCAGCTCGGCCGGGACCTGCTCAGCTTCGGCACCAAGGTGCTGGTGCTGGGCGATCCGTTCCAGCTGCCGCCGGTGCAGGGCGCCGGCTTCTTCACGGCGGACGAGCCCGACTACATGCTCACCGAGATCCACCGCCAGGCGGCGGACAATCCGATCATCCGCATGTCGATGGAGATCCGTGAGGGCGGCTATCTCGAGCATGGCCGCTATGGCGAGAGCCTCGTCATCCCGCGCGCCGATGTCGACCGCGACGCGGTAATGGAAGCCGACCAGGTGCTGGCCGGCCGCAACAAGACGCGCGTCGCCTATAATGACCGCATTCGCGAGATCAAGAACCTGCCGCGGCACGAGCCGGTCTCCGGCGATCGCCTGGTCTGCCTCAGGAACAACCCGATCAAGAAGCTGCTCAACGGGCAGATCTGGACTGCTGCCGAAGTGAAGAAGCGCTCCAATGCCCGTTACTCCATGACGCTCGACCCCGACGAAGTCACCGGCGCCAAGGCGACGCAGGCCAAGGTGGTGACGCACGCGGCGTTCTTTTCCGGCGAGGAAGACCAGCTCAGCTGGCCCGAGCGCCGCCAGTATGACGAGTTCACCTTCGGCTACTGCCTCACCGTGCACAAAGCCCAGGGCAGCCAGTGGGAAGACGTCTACCTGTTCGACGAGAGCTATGTTTTTCGCGAGGACCGGCAACGCTGGCTTTATACCGGGGTTACCCGCGCCAGCGAGAAGATCACCGTGGTGTCCTGACCGGCCGAACGGTTAACGAGGCGATAACGCGACATTTTGCACGCTGGTGCCTTGGCAGCAGGACGGCGCGCGAAAATGATGCAACCCCTCCGATTTCTCGTGTCTCCCAATCAGGGCGGCTGGACGCTGAGCGTCGGCCCTACCGTCCTCGCGAGCCACTCAACCCTGGATCGGGCGGTTCGCGCTGCGGTCGACATGGCCCGCCGGACCAGGGGCAACAACCGAGTCTTCCTTGAAAGCGAGGATGGGCAGGTGCAGCAGCACTGGCCGGCCTGACGACGGGCGCCGAGCCGTCTCGCTCAGCCGTTCTATCCGCCATGCCGGGAACATCTGCCCCATGACGGCAGCCATCTGCGTGTCGGCTCGCATGAGCCGCACTGCGTAACCGGGCTCGATGCTGACGATGCTGGGAAGCTCCTCGGACTGCACCACGATGCTGCTGAACATACCGAAGCGCCTGATGTCGCCCCTTGGCAATTGCACGATGTAAGCGATCACCTCCACCACCTCCGAGCCCAGAGAGTAAGGCGGTCGTGCTGACCGTTGCCTGACTGCCCGGGTAGCGGTTTGTTAACTCGGATGGCGCCGCGGGCAGCGGCCTGGTGTCGGCAAGCGCCATCCGCGCCAAGTTAAGGGTGACCCGCGGCATGAGTTCAGCACCAGCCGCACCCAAGAACTCGATGTCATCCCGGCGAAGGCCGGGACCCATCCTGAGATGCGGCGGCACTTGCGCAGGTCCCACACCATCTCAGGATGGGCCCCGGCCTCCGCCGGGGCGACACCGTGGGTGGGGAGACAGCTGTGACAATAGCCAGCATCTGTTGTCGGGCTTTCGAAGCGGAAAAGTCTGCAACTTTTCCTGAAAGCGCTTTAGGGTCCGCGCCGACATTTCCTGGAGGGTAGCATGGACTATCGATTGCTCGGCCGTTCCGGCCTCAAGGTCTCGTCGCTGTCGATCGGCACGGCGACATTCGGTGGTGACGGCTTGTGGGGCGATACCAACGTCAAGGAGGCGCAGCGCCAGATCGATCTCTGCCTCGACCATGGCGTCAACCTGATCGACACCGCCAATGTCTATTCGGGCAGCGTTTCGGAGACGATCATCGGCGAGGCGCTGACCGATGGCCGGCGCGACCGGCTGCTGATCGCCACCAAGGTGCGCTTCCCCAGAGGCAAGGGACCGAACGATCGCGGGCTCAGCCGCTGGCACATCATCCGCGAGGCGGAAGCATCGCTCAAACGGATGAAGACCGACGTCATCGACCTCTACCAGGTGCATGAATGGGACGGGCAGACGCCGCTCGAGGAAACGCTGGAGGCGCTCGATACGCTCGTCCGCTCGGGCAAGGTCCGCTATATCGGCTGCTCGAACTATTCGGCCTGGCACCTGATGAAGGCGCTCGCCACCTCCAACGAGCGCAACTATCAGCGCTTCGTTTCCCAGCAGATCCACTACACGCTGCACTCGCGCGAGGCCGAGTTCGAGCTGATCCCGGCCGGCCTCGACCAAGGCGTCTCGGTGCTGGTGTGGTCGCCGCTGGCCGGCGGCTGGCTGTCGGGCAAGTACACCCGCAACTCGAAGCCGAGCGATGGCCGCCAGGTGCGCGGCTTCAAGGAGCCGCCGATCTACGATCCGGAACACCTGTGGAAGATCGTCGACGTGGTCAACGAAGTCGCCGGCGCTCACGGCGTCTCCGGCGCGCAGGTGTCGCTGGCCTGGTTGCTGAGTAAGCCGATCGTCGCCTCGGTGATCGTCGGCGGCCGCAATATCGGACAGTTCGAGGATAACCTCAAAGCCGCCGAGCTGCAGCTCACAGCCGAAGAGCTGGGCCGGCTCGACGCCGTCAGCCAGCCGAACCTGCCCTACCCCTACTGGCACCAGAGCTTTACCGCACAGGACCGCATGGGCGAGGCCGACCTGGCGCTGCCCCGGCCCTACCTCGACAAATGATGCGATGTGCGGGCGGGCCGATCTCCCCCGCCCGCACAATCCTGAACTGCAGCGTCATGTTTTCTTGACTAAGTTTAGAACCGTTATAAACTGTGGACGGTTCCAGACCCCATCCAGCCGCAAAGATCCCTTGATGTCCGGGCTTTGCGTGGGGAAGCAGCAAGAAGTCGGCGTGACGCGCCGAATCGGAGATTCGATGAGACTGACTCGCCAGTCCAACTACGCCATCCGCACGCTGATCTATTGTGCGGTCAATGCACCCGGCCTGAGCCGGGTCGCCGACATCGCCAGGGCGCATGCGATTTCGGAACTGTTCCTGTTCAAGCTGATCAAGCCCCTGGTCGAAAACGGCCTGATCGAGACGGTGCGCGGCCGCCGCGGCGGCATCAAGCTCGGCCGTCCGGCCGAGGAGATCACCCTGCTCGATACGGTGCGGCTCACCGAAGAGAGTTTCTCGATGGCCGAGTGCTTCGAGGATGGCGACATCACCTGCCCGCTGGCCGACAGCTGCGACGTCAATGCGGCGCTGCGCGAGGCACTGGGGGCGTTCTTCAACGTACTCGAGAGCTACACCATCGCCGACCTCGCTTCGAAGCGGAAGTCGCTGCGCGATCGGCTGGGCCTCAAGTTCGAAGACATGGAACCGGTGCTGATCCGCGAAGCGGCGCACTGAGCCCACTGAACTAAGCGGCGGATGCCGGACCGACTCCAACCGTCCGGCATCCGCCCTTTCGCCACACGCGCCCGACCCGAGGGCGTTGATCGTGCGGCGGAACCCAGTCTCTCTCTGGGGTTGCCGGCAGGCAGGCCAAGGGTCCGAGCGAGCGGGCCCTCAGGCACATGTCGGCTGAAATCTGTCAGGATCTGCCCCACCTGCGGGGTAGAGCCCGACAGGCTCTCGAACTGGCCGATAAGCCGGTTCCAGCGCCTGTCGGTTTGGTCTTAGAGCGCCTTGGCCTTGCAGGCATGGCCGGCTTCAACACCGCCGGGGATGGCGTTGGAAACGAACACGCTCTTGCCGGCGGCGAGATCGGCGAGGAGGGTGTAGGTGCCCTTGGCGTAGGTGTCCGGCAGGCTCCACTTGACCTGGGTTCCGGCCTTGAGCACGGCGACGCCCTTGTTGATGACGAAGATATCGTCGGGGAATTCGCCGCTGGCCAGCTGGCAGCCGGCGATCTTGCCGAACTTGTAGATCGGCTTGCTGTCGACGACAGTGTTGCCGGCCTGGGCGAACGAAGTCATGAGAACCAGCCCGGCCACAGCCACGCCGGCGATTTTGGTGAACGAAGTCATAGTCGTCTCCTGCCGGATGGAGCGGGCAGAACCTCCTGGTCCGGCATCTACCGCATCCGCTGCCTCCGGGGGCGTCAGCGAACGGCGCAGTTAATGCCAAACCTGGTTTGAACAAGTTCTGATCCCTACATTTAGGCTCCGTTCATCCACTCTTGCCGCTCGAGCAACGGTATTGACGCCGATAGTCCGGTGATTCTCCGGCATGTCTGGCCGCGCCAGCAGGACCTGCTCCCGTAGGGAGCAGCGGCGTGGCGGGATGCGTTGATCTCCGGGCCTTCACGTGCTCTATGCCGCCCGACCCCTCTAGACCCCGGACTTCCCGATGGCCGCCGCGCCCATTCTGTTCCTGCAGCAAATCCGCCTGAGACTCGGCTCGACCGAGTTGCTGGAGGGCGCCGAACTGTCGCTGCTGCCCGGCGAGAAGGTGGCGCTGGTCGGTCGCAACGGCTCGGGCAAATCGACGCTCTTAAAGATCGCTGCCGGGGAGATCGAGCCGGATGGCGGCCGGCGCTTCCTGCAGCCGGGTGCCACCATCCGCTACCTGCCGCAGGAGCCGGACCTCTCGGGCTATCCCAACGTCCTTGCCTATGTCGAAGCCGGCATGCAGGCGGGCGACGATCATTACCGCGCCACTTACCTGCTCAACGCGCTCGGCCTCACCGGCAACGAGGAGCCGCATCGGCTCTCCGGCGGCGAGGCGCGCCGCGCCGCGCTGGCGCGGGTGCTGGCGCCTGAGCCCGACATCATCCTGCTCGACGAGCCGACCAACCATCTCGACCTGCCGGCCATCGAGTGGCTGGAGAACGAGCTCTCCAGCATCCGCTCGGCGCTGGTGATCATCAGCCACGACCGACGCTTTCTCGCCGACCTCACCCGCTCGACCGTCTGGCTCGACCGCGGCGTCACCCGCCGCCTCGACAAGGGCTTTGGCGGCTTCGAGGAGTGGCGCGACCAGGTGCTGGAGGAAGAGGAAACCGCCCGGCACAAGCTCGACCGGCAGATCGTTCGCGAAGAACACTGGCTGACTTACGGCGTCACCGCCCGGCGTAAGCGCAATGTGCGCCGGCTCGATGGGCTGTTCGCGCTGCGGCAGGAACGGCGCGACCTGAAGCGCGGCGTCGGCGAGGTGAAGATCTCGGTCGCCGAGGGCGAGACCTCCGGCAAGATGGTGATGGAGGCCAAGGACATTTCCAAGGCCTTTGGCGAGCGCGTCATCGTCAAGGATTTCACCACAAGGGTGATCCGCGGCGACCGGCTGGGGATCATCGGCGCCAATGGCGCGGGCAAGACCACCCTGATCAAGCTGTTGACCGGCGAGCTGCCGCCCGACAGCGGCACGGTGCGGCTCGGCGCCAATCTCGAACTCGCGAGCCTCGACCAGCGCCGCGCCTCGCTCAGCGCCGACATGACGCTCAAGGAAGCGGTGACCGGCGGCGGCTCGGATACGCTCATCATCAACGGCCAGCCCAAGCACTTCATGGGCTATCTGAAGGACTTTCTGTTCGGCCCCGAGCAGGCCGGTACCGCGGTCAGCAAGCTCTCGGGCGGCGAGCGCGGCCGGCTGGTACTGGCGCGCGTCCTGTCGCTGCCCTCGAACGTCCTGGTGCTGGACGAGCCGACCAACGACCTCGATCTAGAAACGCTCGATCTGCTGCAGGAAATGCTGGCCGACTATCCGGGTACAGTGATCGTCGTCAGCCACGACCGCGATTTCCTCGACCGGGTCGCGACCTCAGTGGTGGTGTCGGATGGCGGCGGGCAGTGGACCGAGTATCCGGGCGGCTATTCCGACATGGTGAGCCAGCGCGGCTTTGGCGTCACGGCGCCGGTGGGAGGCGCCAAGCCCAAGGGCGGGCGACAGGCAGCGCTGCCGCAAACCACGTCGCACCCCGCCGCAAAGCAGAAGCTCAGCTTCAGGCAGAAGCACGCGCTCGAGACGCTGCCCAAGGAGATCAGGAAGCTCGCAGCCGAGATCGCCAAGCTCAACGCGACGCTGGCCGATGGCAGCCTCTATGCCCGCGACCCGCAGAAGTTCACCGAGACCGGCAAGGCGCTGGAAAAAGCCCAGGCGGCGCTCGGCAAGGCCGAGGACGAGTGGCTGGAACTCGAGGCGCTGCGCGAGGAGATCGAGGGGTAGAACTGACTGATAGAGACGGCCCCCTCCCGGCCTCCCCCATAAAGGGCCTGTTGCGCAAAGGGTGGTTTCGGCAGGTTGGTTGCGATTGGGCGAGCGGGATGGGCCAGGTGAGGGTGACCCGGTCGTATTTGTGCGCGATGTCGGCTGTTCTTGGGTTTGCTTGGTGGCCT
>NZ_LAJE02000004.1 GCF_000970465.2 Devosia insulae DS-56 | reverse complement strand
CCCCCTGCCCCTCCCCTCCTAGCGGACGCGTAGCGCCGCGTGGGGGAGGGGAGCTTTCTCATACCCCAGGAGAATTCTGATGCGCGCTTTGGTCAAAGCCAAATCCGAGCCCGGCATCTGGATGGAAGAGCGGCCGATCCCCGAGATCGGCCCCGAGGATGTGCTGGTCAAGGTGCACAAGACCGGCATCTGCGGCACCGACATCCACATCTACAACTGGGACGACTGGGCCAAAAAGACCGTGCCGGTGCCGCTGGTCACCGGCCATGAATATTCGGGCGAGATCGCCGCCATCGGCGCCGAGGTTCGTAACCTCAAGGTCGGGCAGCGCGTCTCCGGCGAAGGCCATATCGTCGGCATGAAGAGCCGGGCCTCGCGGGCGGGAAAATTCCACCTCGACCCCGACACCAAGGGGATCGGGGTGAACCTCCCCGGCGCCTTCGCCGAGTTCGTCAAAATCCCGGCCTTCAACATCATCCCGCTGCCCGATGCGATCGACGACGAACTGGGCGCCATCCTCGATCCGCTCGGCAATGCCGTGCACACGGCGCTCGCCTTCGACATTGTCGGCGAGGACGTGCTGGTCACCGGCGCCGGCCCGATCGGCATCATGGGCGCGGCGGTCGCCCGGCATGTCGGCGCGCGCCATGTGGTGATCACCGACGTCAACCCCGAGCGGCTCAGGCTCGCCACTGAAGTCGCCGACGTGGTGCCGGTCAATGTCGCGACCGAGGACCTCCGCGCCGTGATGAACAAGCTCGGCATGAAGGAAGGTTTTGATGTCGGCCTCGAGATGAGCGGCGCACCGGCGGCGCTCGACCAGATGATCGACCACATGGTGATGGGCGGCCGCATTGCGCTGCTCGGCGTGCCGGCCCGGCCGTTCATCTTCGACCTCGGCAAGATCGTGTTCCGGATGATCACGCTGCGCGGCATCTACGGGCGCGAGATGTTCGAGACCTGGCACAAGATGCTGGCAATGCTCGAGTCGGGGCTCGACATCAGGAAGGTGATCACCCGACGCATGTCGGCCGACGACTATGCCGATGCGTTCAGGCTGGCGGCCGGGGGCGAGAAGGGCAAGATCGTCTTGGAGTGGTAGACGGCTTGCGCGCGGGGGCGCTCATCGGCGATAAGCCCAGCCTCACACTGGAATATCTGTCATGGCTTTCACCCCGCGCGTCTTTTCCGGCATCCAGCCGTCCGGCGACCTGCATCTCGGCAACTACCTGGGCGCCATCAAGCGCTTTGTGCCGCTGCAGCAGAGCCACCACTGCCTCTATTGCGTGGTCGACATGCACGCGATCACGGTATGGCAGGAGCCCGACGACCTGCGCCGTGCCACGCGTGAGGTGGCTGCCGCGTTTGTTGCGGCCGGCGTCGATCCCAAGAAGCACATCGTCTACAACCAGTCCCGCGTGCATCAGCACGCCGAGCTCGCCTGGGTGTTCAACTGCGTGGCGCGCATGGGCTGGATGAGCCGCATGACGCAATGGAAGGACAAGACGGCCGGCAAAAACGCCGAAGCGGAATCGCTTGGGCTGTTCGCCTACCCCTCGCTGATGGCCGCAGACATCCTGCTCTACAAGGCCACGCACGTGCCGGTGGGCGAGGACCAGAAGCAGCACCTCGAGTTGACCCGCGACATCGCGCAGAAGTTCAATAACGACTTCGCTCCGTCCATCAAGGTGCAGAGCCTCGATGCCGACTACTTCCCGATTACCGAGCCGGTGATCACCGGCCCAGCGACGCGCGTCATGTCGCTGCGCGATGGGCAAAAGAAGATGTCGAAATCCGACCCCTCGGACCAGTCGCGCATCCTCATGCTGGACGATGCCGACGCTATCTCCAAGAAGATCAAGCGGGCGACCACCGACCCCGAGCCACTGCCCTCTGAGGAGGCTGGTCTCAAGGCCCGACCCGAGGCGGACAATCTGGTGGGTATCTATGCAGCGCTCGCCGATGCTACCAAGACCGAGGTGCTCAGGCAGTATGGCGGGCAGGGTTGGGGCGTTTTCAAGCCGGCGCTCGCCGATCTCGCCGTGGCCAAGTTGACGCCGGTGGCTGACGAGATGCGCCGCCTGATCGCAGATCCGGCCAGCATCGACGCCTTCATGGCCGATGGCGCCGAGCGGGCCTCCGAGATCGCCGAACGTACAATGTCGGAAGTACGCCGCATCGTCGGTTTCATCCGCTGACTTCTTGTTCGGCTTGCGGCCCTGCCGCGCATTTGGAACAATGCCGCATCTTCAGACTTGAAGGTGCGGCGCTTTGGCTGACAGCATGAGCGAATACAAACGCAAGTTTCTCGTCGTCATCGACGAGAGCAAGGAAGCCGATCGCGCCATCACCTTCGCCGCCAACCGGGTGAAGCGGACCGGCGGCACGGTGGTGCTGCTCTCGGTGATCGACAGCCAGGATTTCACCCAGTTTCTCGGGGTCGAGGAAGTGATGCGTGCCGAGGCGCGCGAGGAGGCTGAGCGGCTGCTCGACACCAAGCGCGCCCGCATCGGCCAGATCGGCGAGGGCATCCGCACCGAGACGGTGATCCGCGAGGGCGACCTGGTGAGCGAGATCGAGCGGCTGGTGGCCGAGGACGCCGGCATCGCCATCCTGGTGATCGCCGCCGCCGGCGGCAAGGAAGGCCCGGGCCCCTTGGTCAGCAGCTTCGCCACCCGCGCCGGGCAGGCAGCGCTGCCGGTGATCGTCACTATCATCCCGGGCACCATGACCGACGAGCAGATCGTCGCCGTGACGTGATGGCCGCGCATGGTGGGGACTTCCCAGGAGTTGACTGGACCGCCCTGGCCGGTCGACGCCCGAAAGGCATCGACGAACTCGTGGCCGGCTGGATCGGCATCGCGATCGCGGCGAGACGTCTGGATCGGACCGAACCGCCGGAGGCTTGGGTTCGGGTGCCGACCGACTACCTCGTTAACCGGTATCCGGACAGGGCCCTGGCGCTAGTACTGGCGCTGCAGGCGCAGGCGATCCCCGATGATGTGAACTTCAGCATCGCGGCCGTTCCGCTTGCGCATCTGCTTGCCAGTCACGGCCCGGCAGTTATCGGCGAGATTGAACAGCTGGCGCGAGACGACGAGCGGTTCCGACGAACCTTGCGGCGCCTCAGCAACCCCGGGATTGCCGAGGACGTCTGGAAGCGGGCGCTTTTGGCGCGTGGCGACATAGCGACGGACGGCGTATTCGCCGAGGTTGATTGGGGCTCGTTTCCGCCCGACTACCTCCCGTGTGACATGGACGAACTCGTCGACGGGTGGGTGGCAAACGATGTCGCGGACCAAGGCGATGACACGCACTTTTGGGCATGGGAGGTGGCGCGCTACCTCAGCGAATACAATCCTGCTCTGGCGCTTCAGTTCGTCGTTGGCATGCTGGCGCGGCCGATCAGCGACGATACGCGCTATGGCCTGGCGGCCGGGCCGCTGGAGGATATGCTTGCCCACAATGGTCCTGCAGTCATCAACGAGGTTGAGCGACTGGCGCGGCAAAGCGCGGTGTTCCGCGACACGCTACGCGGGGTCTGGAAGAACGCGATGACCGACGACATCTGGGAGCGGGTCGTTGTGGCGCGGGGCACACCAGCCTCTCCCTGAAGCCACGATCAGCCGTGCCCAGACCCTTGCATTTCCGGCTCCAAAACACTAGTTTGGAATTGTTCTAACACGAGTCCGAACCTTCAGATGTTCATCCAGACCGAAGCGACGCCGAACCCGGCGACCCTGAAATTCCTGCCCGGCCGCGATGTGCTGGTGGGGGAACCGCGCGATTTCCGGCAGGCCGAATCGGCCGCCATCTCGCCGCTGGCCGCGGCGCTGTTCGACGTTCCCGGCGTCGAGGGCGTGTTCCTCGGTTCGGATTTCATCTCGGTCACCAAGGATACGGCCGAGTGGAGCCACATCAAGCCGGCGATCCTCGGCGTGATCATGGAGCACTTCCTCTCCGGCAAGCCGGTGCTGGCTGACGGCACGGCGGAGGTCGTCGCCGGCGAAGAGTTCTTCGAAGAGTCCGACGCCGAGACCGTCGAAGTGATCAAGGAGCTGCTCGCCACCCGCGTGCGCCCCGCCGTCGCCATGGATGGCGGCGACATCACCTTCAAGGGTTTCAAGGAGGGCACGGTGTTCCTCCACATGCAGGGCGCCTGCTCGGGCTGCCCGTCTTCGACCGCGACCCTGAAATCCGGCATCGAGAACCTGCTCCGGCATTTCGTGCCGGGCGTCGAGGCCGTGCAGCAGGTTTGAGCGCTGCGGATTGAGTTTTGAATCGACCGGCCCTGTGCCGGGCGATTTGTTTTTTTGGTGACGCAACTCCCACCGGGTCATTCCCGCGAAAGCGGGAACCTCCGTTTGCGATGCCGGCAAAGAAAACAGAGGTCCCCGCCTTCGCGGGGATGACACCGAGTATGCGGAGCGACTGATGACATTCGGTGCGCTCGCGACTATCTCTCCCTCATGTCCAGCGTCCTCCTCGCCATCGATACCGCCGCGCCGCGCCTGCAACTGGCGCTGTTGCTGGGTGATCGCGCCGATACGCTGGTCGAGGAGATGGCACAGGGCCAGGCGGAGCGGATTTTCCCGGCGATCGACGAGCTGCTGGCGCGCAACGGCGTCGCCTACAAGGACCTCACCCGCATCGCCGTCACCACCGGCCCCGGCTCGTTCACCGGGCTCCGCATCGGGCTCAGCGCGGCGCGCGGGCTCGGGCTGGCGCTCGGTATCCCGGTGATCGGCGTGCCGTCGCTGCTGGCGCTGTCGCTCGCGACCCAATGCGAGGCCACCGCGGTGCTGCTCGATGCGCGGCGCGAGGAAGCCTATTTCCAGCTGTTCAGCGGCCCGGCTATCCCGATCGGCGAACCGCAGGTGCTGCCGATGGAAGAAGCGCGCCGCCTTGTGCCCAGCGGCGCCGGACTGATCACCTCGCCGCTGGTCGATATCGCGGCGCTCTCCCGCTTCGCGGCCACCGCCGACCCCACGGGCTACCCGCCCGAGGCGGCCTATATCCGCGATGCCGATGCCAAGCCGCAGGAAAAGTTCCGCGTCGCGAGGGTTGGACAATGAACTTCTGGCTGTCGCCCAATACGCTGCATGTCGAGCCGGCCCGCGGCGCCGATACCGAGACCATTGCTCGGTTGCACGCCGAGGGCTTTTACCGCGGCTGGACGCGCGAAGAGTTCGCCGCCTATGTGGCCGGCAAGGATACGCCGGTCTACGTCGCCTGCGACAGCCGCCGGCGTATTGCGGGCTTTGCCATGCTGCGGCACCTGGGCGAAGAGGTCGAGCTGATCAGCATCGCGGTCGATCGCAAATGGCGGAACAAGGGCGTCGGCGCGCTGCTGATGCGGGCGCTGTTCGAGGCGGCGCGGATGAGCCCGGCCAAGCGCATGCTACTGGAGGTGGCCGCCGACAATAGCGCGGCGCTGAAGCTTTACGGCAAGTTCGGCTTCACCACTGTCGGCGAGCGCAAGGGCTATTATCCGCGCCCCGACGGCACCCCGGCCACCGCTATTGTCATGGCGAGCGATCTTGGCTAACCGAATTACAGTTGTAACGGGGGACGCCCGATGAGCAAACCCGGCCTTCAAACTCTCGAAGAGCAGTGCGCCCAGAAGGGCATGCGGATGACCGACCAGCGTCGGGTCATCGCGCAGGTGATCGAGCAGGCCGTCGACCATCCCGACGTGGAAGAGCTGTATCGCCGCGCCTCGGCCATCGACGCACGGATCTCGCTTTCCACCGTCTACCGCACGCTCAACCTGTTCGAGGAAGCGGGGTTGGTCACCAAGCACGATTTCAAGGACGGCCGGGCGCGCTTCGAGCTGATCCCCGACGAGCACCACGACCACCTGATCGATATCCGCTCGGGTAAGGTGATCGAGTTCCGCAACGAAGAGATCGAAGCCATCCAGGAAGTGATCGCCAAGCGGCTGGGCTACCGGCTGGTCGATCATCGGCTCGAGCTCTATGCTGTGCCGCTCAAGTCGGACGAACCTCACAAATGATCCTCCGCGTCCTGTTCTTCATCTTCTGCTACGTGCCGTTCCTCATCGTCTGCGTGCCCATCCAGTTCCTCATCTCGCGCAGCCCCTGGTTCAACAACCAGATCCCGCGCTGGTTTCACTGGTTCGGCGCCACCTTCCTCGGCATGAAGGTGAAGGTCATCGGCATGCCCTCCACCGACCGGGCGACACTGATCGTTTCCAACCACATCTCGTGGACCGACATCATCGCCGTCGGCTCGAAGGCCGACGTCACATTCGTCGCCAAATCGGAGATCCAGAAGTGGTTCTTCGTCGGCTTCATGGCCTCGTTGCAGCGCACGCTCTATGTCGATCGCAAGAAACGCAGCGACGCCAAGCGGGTGAGCGAGGAGATGGGCAAGCGCATGGCTTCGGGCGGCGCGGTGCTGCTGTTCGCCGAGGGCCAGTCGGACCTCGGCACGCATGTGCTGCCGTTCCGCTCGGCGCTGATCGGCGCCGCGCAGCACGCGATGGAGGAAGCCGGCGCCGCCGAGGTGATGATTCAGCCGCTGACCATCGCCTATACCAAGCTGCAGGGCCTGCCGGTCGGCCGCACCGATCGCTCGTTCATCGCCTGGATCAAGTCCAAGTCGGTGAAGCAGAACATCAAGGAAATCCTCACCGGCGGCACGCGCGAAGTCACCCTCGCCTTCGGCACGCCGCGCCCGCTCAGCTCCGGCACCAACCGGAAGGAACTGGCCAAACAGACCGAAACCGAAGTCCGCCGCATGCTGGTGGCGCTCAACCGCGGCACGCCGCTGCCGATCGCGGCGGAGTAGGCTTCAGCCAAAGGCTAGTCGACGAGGCAGAAGTGGTTGCCCTCGGGGTCAACCATAACCGTGTAGCCGTCGGCCTCGCGCAACACGGCGCCGCCGAGGCCGATAAGCCGGGTGCGCTCGGCCGGCCGATCCGCCACTTTCACATCGAGATGGATGCGGCCTTGCACCCGGCCGCGTTCGATCTCGTGAAAGCAGAGCGTCGGTCCGGGGCCATCGACCATCACCACCGGATCGGTTTCCGGCGTGAGGCCGAGCGCGGCGAGCCGGGCGATTTCCTCATCGTCATAGGCGCGCACTGCATAGCCTTCGATCACCGCGGCCCAGAAGCGCGCCAGCGGCGCGGCGCGGCTGCAGTCGAAGACGATCTCCTTCAGCTTGCCGCTCATTTCAGCGCCTGCTCGAAATCGGCGATGATCGCGTCGGCGTCCTCGATACCGACCGAAACGCGGAACACCCCGTCGCCGGCAGAGGCGCGATAGGTCCGCTCGTCGGCAAGGGCGAAGGAGGAGCGGAGGATATCCTCGGTCGGGATGTAGAAGCAGAGCGACTTGGTCTTGCCCAGCGACACGGCATAGCTGACGAGCTTCAGCCGTTCGGCCAGCTGCCGCGCCACCCCGGCGCTGTCGGAGTTGACCGAAAAGCTCAGCAGCCCGGAGAAATTGCGCATCTGCCGGCGGGCCAGTACCGCCTGCTCGTGGCTGGCGAGGCCCGGCCACAGCACCCGCCGCACTTTTGGGTGCCGCTCCAGCCATTCCGCCACGGCCCGGGCATTGGCCTGGTGCTTGTCCATCCTCAGACCCAGCGTCTCGATACCGCGGAGGATCAGGTAGGCCGAGAAGGGCGACAGCACCGCGCCGTGGTGGATCAGCACGTCTTTGCGCAGCGCGGCGATGTTGTCCGCCCGGCCGATCACCGCGCCGCCCAGCGCATCGCCGTGGCCGCAGAGATATTTGGTCAGCGAGTGGCAGACATAGTCGGCGCCGAGCGCGATCGGGTTGGTGCCGACCGGCGTCGCGATGGTCGAATCCACCGACAGTTTTACCCCGCCGGCATGGGCGATGGCGGCAACTGCGGCGATGTCGGTGAGCTTGAGGATCGGGTTGGCCGGGGTTTCGATATGCACCAGCCGGGTGTTGGGGCGCAGCGCCGCCGCGACGTTGTCGGGGTTGGCGCTGTCGGCGAACGACACCTCGATCCCCTGCCGCGGCAGGGCATGCCGCGCATACTCGGCGACGCCGGCATAGCAGACATCGGAGAGCACCAGGTGATCGCCTGCCTTGAGCAGCCCCGAAAACAGCCCGGTGATTGCCGCCATGCCCGAGCCGAAGCTCAGTGCCGCTTCGCCGCCCTCGAGCAGCGCCAGGCGCTTTTCGAGCAGTTCCAGCGTCGGGTTGCTCCAGCGGGTGTAGAAATGCGGCGCGTCCGCTTGCAGGTCAGAGGCGGAAAAGCCAACCGCGTCCGGATGGGTGAAGTAGGTGGTCGAGAGCACCGGCGCCGGCGCCAGCGGCTCGCCGACGACGCGGGCGCCATCGCCACCATGCAGGGCCAGAGTGTTGAGGTGGTTGGTCATGGTGGTTTCTCCGAGCAGTGAACGTGCAACGGGGAGCGCCTGCTGACAACCCGGTGGCTGTGGACCCCCACCCCTGTCC
>NZ_LAJE02000003.1 GCF_000970465.2 Devosia insulae DS-56 | reverse complement strand
GGGGGGGGGGGGGGGGGGGGGGGGGGGGGGGGGGGGGGGGTGTGTGCAGGGGGAAGACGGCGTACGGGGGTTCTGCCTGTCTCGTGGGCGCGGAGAGGTGTATAAGAGGCAGAGTTCGATCGCGCTCTCTTACTGTCTGAGCTCGGCGAGCGCCGTTGCCAGCATGGCGACGCGGCGCTTGATGGTGCGGTGCTGTTCGGCCTTGGCGGCGACCTGGGCGTCGAGGCGCTCGGCGAAAATGTTGCGGTCTTCATCGGTGCGGCGGATGCGGGCGCGCAGCGTCTGCAGCGCGCCGATCTCGGTGTCGGTGCGGGCCAAGGAGAGGCGGGCATCGGCGAGGCCGGTCTGCACGGCGGCCGACATCTGGGCGATGAAATCGACGTTCTCGAGCTTCAGCCGGGTGGCGATGGCGGTTTCGACTGCTGCATCGAACATGTCGGCGAGGATCGCCGCCACCTCGCGGCGATAGCTGGTCACCGCCTCGTCGTCGATAATGCCGGTCTCGTCGAACAGCCGGCGCGCGTCGGGATCGGAGAGGAGGCCGAAGGCGCGGACCACGACGACAAAGTGCTCCGGGTCGCCGCCACGGTCCGGGTGGGCGAGCTGCACTTTGCGGCGGTAAGCCTGCTTGATGTCGGCGGGGCGGGCGGCCTTGCTGACTTCAAGCACCTTATAGGGATCGAACGCGGTCATCGCTGGGCTCATAGCAGGTCGTCGCCGGTGGTTGAAGCCAAGGGTAGCGGCGGGAGCGAAATCTGCCTATATCCCCCGATATGTCCCCGACCGTTCCGACCGCTCCGCTCCGCCCGTTCTCCGCCATCGTCTTCGATATGGATGGCACGCTCCTCGATACCGAGATGGTGTTCAAGCAGATCGTCTGGGATGTGAGCACCGAACTCGGCTTCGAGATGACCGAGACGGTACACCACGCCATGGTCGGCTCCAGCCACGAGACCACCAACCGGCTGCTGGTCGAGGCCTATGGCGTCAGCTTCCCCTACACGATCTTCGACGAGAAATGCCGGGTGCTGATGAAAGCCAAGATGAGCGAAGTGGTGCCGGTGAAAGCCGGCGTGCACGAACTCCTCGCAGAGCTCAAGGCGCGCCGCATCCCCGCGGCAGTCGCCACCTCATCGCGCTCGCCGCACGCGCTGGGGCATCTGGGCGGCGCCGGGATCCTCTCGATGTTCGAGACGGTGGTGACGCGCGACGACGTCATCAACCCCAAGCCGCATCCCGAGCCCTATTTGATGGCAGCCAAGCGCCTCGGCATCGAGCCGAGCCTCTGCATCGCGGTGGAAGACTCGCATACCGGAGTGCGCGCCGCGCACGCGGCAGGGCTGCAGACCATCATGGTGCCCGACATCGTTGCGCCGTCGGACGAGATCAGCGCGCTCTGCGTCGCGGTGATGCACAGTCTCCATGACCTGAGGACTGCGGCGTTCGCCTGAGGCCTGACCGGGCCACAAGTTTTACGAGAATCGTCACGTTAATTCACGCCCTCGCAAGGGGGCGTGGAACTGTGTCGTTCGCGCAACGATTCGGATCGATTAACTTTTATCGATTGCCGAAACGCCCCCTTACCCATCTGCAAAACTCAAGCAAATCAGGGCTTTCACCCCTGAGGGAGACGAGTTAACCTCAAATTAGGAACCTAACATTTATGGTTAAGTAACTGTAAATTCTGGGTTCCATCGTTACGCAAGCTCGGCTACGGTCCGGGCAAGGGTAACTAGACAACTGGGGCTGCCTCGGGGGCGGCACGGGGGAAGGTAGGCGGTTTGCGAGCAGGGTCGATCGCACCAGCGATGCGTGTTTTCACGCATGCCTTGGCGTTCGCTGCAGCAGCACTCGTGCTGCTGGTGACCTTTGCTCCATCGTCCGCTGAAGAACTCACCAACGACACCGTGGTTCCCGCCGCCATCACCCAGACGGTGGCGCTGAAGCGCGAGCAGTTCCAGACCAGTGCGCAGCCGCAGCTGACCAATGAGGTGCTGCAGGCCTATGTGGAGCGCCGCAAGCAACTCGACAATTTCGAAGGTTTTGACGTTCCGGCCCCGAAGGCGGAACTGACCGAAGCCATGCTGATGGGTTACATCGCCAAGCGCCAGAACCAGGCGCTCGACGCGATCGAGAGCGTCGACATCTCGGACAAGCCGGCGCTCACCGCCTCGGTGCTCTCCAGCTACGTGAAGGCCGATTTCGTGCCGACCACCAAGCGGGTGAAGCTGGCCGACGGCGAGCGGCTCTGCCTCGCCCAGGCGATCTACCACGAGGCCCGCGGCGAAAGCCGTGAGGGCCAGCTGGCGGTCGCCAACGTCATCATCAACCGGGCGATGAGCAAGAAGTATCCCTCGACCATTTGCGGCGTGGTGTTCCAGAACGCCGACAAGGGTCGCTACAAGTGCCAGTTCACTTTCGCCTGCGACGGCCGCTCGGATCTGGGCCGTGAGCGCAGCGCCTGGAACCGCTCGATCAAGCTGGCCGAAGACGCGTTCTACGAATTCCAGCGCGGCGAACGCCCAGGCGTGGTGCCGGCCTCGGTGCTGTTCTACCACACCACGGCAGTGGCGCCGAAATGGTCCCACACCTTCAACCGCGTCGCCGCCATCGGCTCGCACGTCTTCTACTCGACGAACTGAGATCTAGCAGTCACCGGATGAATGGGCCCTGAACGGGGCCTTTTTCATTTGGGGGGATGCTCGGTGGGTTGTGTGGAGGTGCGGTGGCTCCGCACCCCCTCTCTTGCGATTTCCCCCCCGCAAGGGGCAGGGCTATCGCATATGGAAAGGCACCGGCCGTTGTGTGAGTGCCTTCTCCCCTTGTGGGAGAAGGTGCCCGAAGGGCGGATGAGGGGTCTCTCTCCGCGCACTCCAGTCGCTCGTCGCTTACGCTCCGACCGCGCTACACTTCGTTGCGCGGACCCCTCATCCGGCCTTCGGCCACCTTCTCCCACAAGGGGAGAAGGCCACCCAACTACTGTCAGTGCTCCATATGCGATAGCCCTGCCGCAAGGGGGAGATGATCGGTGGCCTCCACTTGGATCGGGGTTTCAGTCGGGGCTCTCCCCCTCGGCGGGGCAGAAAGCGAAAACTTGGGCTTAGCGCAGCTAAGTCCTTAGCTTTCGCCAGAGAGGGGGCCGTGGAGAGCCACAAGCCCCAGAAACAACAATCCCCGCTCGCGCGGGGACTGTCACACTCGGCAATCGCGGCCCTACTCCGCCGCGACTGACACCGGCTCGAACTTGCGATAGTTCACCGCGAACAGGTCCTGCAGCTTCGCCGCTGCCGCATCATAGGCTGCGACGTCGGCCCAGTTCGCCCGCGGGTCCAGCGCCCGCGGGGTGACGCCGTCGACGCGCAGCGGCACTTGCATGCCGAACAGCGGCTCGGTGCGCAGTTCGGTGTGTTCCAGCTCCCCCGACAGCGCCGCGTCGAGCAGCCGGCGGGTGGTGGCAATGTCGATGCGCTTGCCGACGCCATAACCACCGCCGGTCCAGCCGGTGTTGAGGAGGTAAATGCGGGCCCCCGAAGCCTCGAGCCGCTGCTCGAGCAGCCGGCCATAGACGGTGGGATGCAGCGGCATGAACGGCGCGCCGAAACAGGCCGAGAAGGTGGCGACCGGCTCGGTGACACCGCGCTCGGTGCCGGCCACCTTGGCGGTGTAGCCCGAGAGGAAGTGGAACACCGCCTGTTCGGGGGTGAGCTTGGAGATCGGCGGCAACACGCCGAACGCATCGGCGGTGAGGAACACCACGGTGCGCGGCTTGCCGCCGACGCCGCCCTTCGCCACCGCCGGCAGGGTTTCCAGCGGGTAGGCGGCGCGGGTGTTCTCGGTGAGCGAGATATCGTCGTAGAGCGGCACCAGGTTGTCGTCGAGCTTGAGGTTCTCGAGCACGGTGCCGAAGGCGCGCGTCGCCGCATGGATCTGCGGCTCGGCCGTGGGGCTGAGTTTCACCGTCTTGGCGTAGCAACCGCCCTCGAGGTTGAACACGCCATCGGCGGTCCAGCCATGCTCGTCGTCGCCGATCAAGAGGCGCTCCGGGTCGTTCGACAGCGTGGTCTTGCCGGTGCCCGAGAGGCCGAAAAACAACGCCACATCACCATCGCGGCCGATATTGGCCGAGCAGTGCATCGGCATGGTGCCGGCGAACGGGGCGTGGAAGTTGAACAGCGAGAACACCGATTTCTTGATCTCGCCGGCATAGGCGGTGCCGGCGATCAGCACGAGCTTCCGGCCCATATCGAGCGCAATCACCGTGCCGCTGCGGCTGCCATGGCGGGCCGGATCGGCGGTGAAGCTGGGGAGGTGGAGGATGGTGACGTCGGTGGCGTCGCCAACGGTTTCCGGCCGGATCAACAGGTTGCGGATGAACAGCGCGTGCCACGCGGTTTCGGTGATGACGCTGACCCGCAACTGCTGCCGTTCGTCGGCGCCCGCGAGGAGGTGCTGGCCGTGCAGCGTCCGCTCGGCGGTGGCCGCCACCATGTCGGCGAGCAGGGTTTCGAACTGCTCGGGCGCCATCGGCTGGTTGTTGTCCCACCAGACCTGATGCTCGGTCATGGCGTCGCGGACGATGAACTTGTCCTTCACCGAGCGGCCGGTGAACACGCCGGTGGTGACCGCCAGCGCCCCGCCGACGGCCAGCCGCCCCTCGCCATCGGCGAGCGCGGTTTCCACCAATGTGGGGGGCAACTCGTCCCAGCGGACACGGGCCAGGGCCCCGATCCGCGTGGCGAGCTGGTCATGAATCTTATCGTCGATACGCTGAGCCATGGCCGTTACCCTCGGTCTGGAATGACCATGAGTTACGGCCGTATCGGGCCCCTCGCCCATCGGGAAATCCGGCTTAAGACGGAAGTCCTGCGACTTCGGTTGAGTGCGGCATGCTGGCAATCATTGGCTAGGCGCCTTATTTATGCGCAATTGTGGCAGTCAATGCTCGCCACAATTCGAGGCGCGATGCTGAATCGCGCAGCGAGAGTTGGATGAAAGGGAGCTCAATGCCCAAGATCGCACTGGTGGACGACGACCGCAATATTCTGACTTCGGTGTCGCTGACGCTCGAAGCCGAGGGCTATCAGGTCGCCACCTATACCGATGGGGCTTCGGGCCTGGAAGGTCTGACCGCCGACCGGCCGGATCTCGCCATCCTCGATATCAAGATGCCGCGCATGGACGGCATGGAACTGTTACGCCGGCTGCGCCAGAAATCCGATGTGCCGGTGATCTTCCTGACCTCGAAGGACGAGGAAATCGACGAGCTGTTCGGGCTGAAGATGGGCGCCGACGATTTCATCACCAAGCCGTTCAGCCAGCGCCTGCTGGTCGAGCGGGTGAAATCGGTGCTGCGCCGCGCCGCACCGCGCGACCCGGCTGCTGCCGGAGCAAATCCCGGCGCCGAGGCGGCGCCGAGCAAGGCGCTGATCGAGCGTGGTTCGCTGGTGATGGATGAAGAGCGCCACACCTGCACCTGGAAGGGCCAGCGGGTCACGCTGACCGTCACCGAGTTCCTGATCCTCCAGGCCCTGGCGCTGCGCCCCGGCGTGGTCAAATCGCGCAATGCGCTGATGGACGCGGCCTATGACGACCAGGTCTATGTCGATGACCGCACCATCGACAGCCACATCAAGCGGCTCCGCAAGAAGTTCAAAGCCGTTGACGACGATTTCGAGATGATCGAAACCCTCTACGGCGTAGGTTACCGCTTCAAGGAGCAGTAAGAGGACAATTGGCCGTCACCGAAGAGGAGCTGCCGGGTTCCAAGCCCGCATCCGCGGAGGTCGGCATCATGCCGAAGCTCAACCGGATCGCCGGGGCTGTCGGCACGGTCGTGCTCGCGGTGATCAAGCAGATCCAGCGCGCCCTGGCGCTGACGATCTTTTCGAGCCTGGCGCGCCGCATCATCGTGCTCAACCTCGCCGGCCTCGCCGTGCT
The DNA here is from genome assembly GCF_000970465.2 of Devosia insulae DS-56. Classification (GTDB taxonomy): domain Bacteria; phylum Pseudomonadota; class Alphaproteobacteria; order Rhizobiales; family Devosiaceae; genus Devosia_A; species Devosia_A insulae. The sequence continues at coordinate 8,045 of NZ_LAJE02000003.1, read as the reverse complement.
GGTGATCGGCATCCTGTTCCTCAACCAGTGGCGCACCGGGCTGATCGAAGCCCGCGTCCAGAGCCTGCGCGTCCAGGGCGAAATCATCGCCGCGGCGATTGCCGGCGACGCCACGGTGGACAGCGACGTCATCACCGTGAACCCAGACCGGCTGATAGAGCTGCAGGGCAGCGAGGTGGTCTCGCCGCTGAGCTTCTTCGATCCGAGCCTCGAATTCCCGGTCAATCCCGAGCGCGTCGCGCCGCTCTTGCGCAACCTCGTGACCCCGACCCGCACCAGGGCCCGCATCTACGACCAGCAGGGCCTGCTCATCCTCGACAGCGCCAACCTCTATGCGCGCGGCGAGGTGCTGCGGCAGATCACCAAGCCACAGGACAATGGCAGCTTCTTCCTCCTCGACTGGTGGAACGCCTTTGTCGACTGGCTGCCGGGCGACGATTATCCGCAGTATCAGGAGTTCGGCGCCGACGAGGGGACGCGCTACCCGGAAGTGGCCGCGGCACTGGGCGGCGCGCCGACGGCGATCGTCCGCATCGACCCCAAGCGGCAGTTGGTGGTGTCGGTGGCGGTGCCGATCCAGCGGGTGCGCGCCAATGTCGGTGTTCTGCTGCTTTCCACCCAGCCGGGCGATATCGACCAGATCGCCAGCGCCGAGCGCTGGGGCATTCTGCGCATCGCGCTGGTCGCCGCCACGGTGACGGTGATCCTGTCGCTGCTGCTCGCCGGCACCATTGCCGGGCCGCTGCGCCGGCTGGCCGGCGCCGCCGAGCGGGTGCATTCGACGGTCAACAGCCGCGCCGAAATCCCGGACTTTTCCGACCGCACCGACGAGGTGGGGCACCTTTCGAAGGCGCTGCGCTCGATGACCTCGGCGCTCTACAACCGCATCGAGGCGATCGAGCGGTTTGCCGCTGACGTGGCGCATGAATTGAAGAACCCGCTGACCTCGCTCCGTTCGGCGGTCGAGACGCTGCCGCGAGCCAAACGCGCCGAGGATCGCGAGCGGCTCAACGCCATCATCCAGCACGATGTGCGCAGGCTCGACCGGCTGATCTCCGATATCTCCAACGCCAGCCGGCTCGACGCCGAGCTGGCGCGGCAGAGCGCCGAGCGGGTCGATATCGCGCAACTGGCCGACGCGATGGTCTCGATCCAGAAGGACGTGGCGGCCAACCGCAAGGTCGACGTGGTGCTGGAAAAGCATGTCAGCCGCTATGTGCCGATCGCGCTCGGGCATGACAGCCGGCTGGCGCAGGTGATCAACAACCTGATCGACAATGCCGTGTCGTTCTCGCCAGAGGGCGGCAAGGTGCTGGTGGTGGTCCGCACCAGCGAGGACACCATCACCATCACGGTGACCGACGAAGGCCCGGGCATCCGCGGCGACATCAGCCGGATCTTCCAGCGCTTCTACACCGACCGGCCGGACGGCGAGCACTTTGGCGACCATTCCGGCCTCGGCCTCGCCATCAGTAAGCAGATCGTCGAAGCGCATGGCGGCAGCATCACCGCCGAAAACCGTTCCGACCGCAGCGGCGCGCTGTTCACCGTCAAGCTGAAGCGGGCGGCGGCCGAGAAGCGCCGGTGAGCGACAGCCTCAACATCCACGCCACCGGGCTGGTGCTTGATGGTACCGGCTTGATTCTCCGTGGCCCATCGGGCTCCGGCAAATCGCTGCTGGCCCTCGACCTCATGGAGCAGTGGGAGGCGCGCGGGCTACCGGCGCTGCTGGTGTCGGATGACCGGGTGGAGATCGATGTCGGGGGCGGCGAACTCACGATGCGGCCGGCGCCGAATATCGAGGGGCTGATCGAGCTGCGCGGCCGCGGCATTGTCCGGCGGCCGTTCGCCCCGGAGGCGCGGCTGCACCTCGTCATCGACCTGGTCGAGACGCTGGAGCGCATGCTGGAAGAAGACGTGCTGGTTACTGAACTGGGCGGTGTCACCCTGCCCCGCGCGCCGGTTCCGCGGGCCGGGGTGATCGACGCGCGGCACCAGGTGCTGCTGATCCGCGAGGCGATCGCCGCCGTCAACGCCCCGCCTCCGGTGGCGCGACAAAAAACCACTTGAATCAGGGCCGCCCAAGGGCAAGACTCCCGGCTCCTCTGGGAAGCCTGTTGCCCGGCCGGAACCTGCGAGACTTTGGGGATACTGCATGATCGGCATGGTTCTGGTGACGCACGGGGCGCTCGCCGTAGAATTCAAATCGGCCCTCGAACATGTGGTTGGTCCGCAGGAGATGGTGGAGACCGTCGCCATCGGCCCCGATGACGACATGGAGGAGCGTCGCAACGACATCCTCAAATGCGTCGACGCCGCCGACCAGGGCCAGGGCGTGGTGATCCTCACCGACATGTTCGGCGGCACGCCGTCCAACCTCGCCATCTCGATCATGCAGCAGCGCGAAGTCGAGGTGATCGCCGGGGTGAACCTGCCCATGCTGGTCAAGCTCGCCCGCGTGCGCGCCGACCTCGAGATCAAGCAGGCGGTGAAAGAAGCCGCCGAGGCTGGCCGGAAGTACATCAACGTCGCCAGCGAGACGCTTGGCGGGTAGCGTTCTTCACGTTCTGACTGAACTGCCCCTCACCCCGACCCTCTCCCCAGAGGGGAGAGGGGGACGATGTGGCACCGTCCACGGTCTCGCGTCCCCTCTCCCCGCTGGGGAGAGGGTCAGGGTGAGGGGCAGACCAACCGCGCCGAGGTGGCAGTCGGCGTAGCCTCTTCCGCCGCGTGAGGGGCGGAAATACCTCAACGCCCCCAGCGACACCCTTGGCGCGCATTTGGTTTTCCGGCATCCTAGCGGCATGGATACCGCAGCTGGTTCGGATCGGGCACTCGCGCAGCAATTGACCATCGTCAATCGCAAGGGTTTGCACGCACGAGCTTCGGCGCGCTTCGTGCGGACAGCCGAGTGCTTCGAGGCCGAGATCAAGGTGGTGCGCGACGGCCAGGCGGTGAACGGCAATTCCATCATGGGGCTGATGATGCTGGGGGCCGGTCCCGGCTCCACCATCCTGGTCCAGGCCACCGGCAAGCAGGCGCGCGAGGCGCTCGACGCCATCACCACGCTGGTCAATAACGGTTTTGACGAAGACTCGGACGGCGTGCCGGCTGAATAGTCGGACGGCGGCGCGGCAAATGCCCCTTGCACAGGGCCCTACCTGCCCTTAACCACGCCCGCTGAAGCTGATAATATCTGCCACAATCACCATATAGGCCGATGGCAGCGCCCCAATGGCGCGCACATGGACCGCGAACAGGCTTAGGCAATGAACTGGATCAACAACGTCGTCCGTCCCCGTATCCGCTCCTTCCTCAAGCCGAAGGATACCGGATCGGAGAATCTCTGGGTCAAGGATCCGGAGTCGGGCGAGATGGTGTTCTACCGCGACCTCGAAGCCAATATGTGGGTGGTGCCGAATTCCGGCTACCACATGAAGATCAAGGCTTCGGACCGACTGGCCACCTTCCTCGACGAGGGCAAGTACGACAGCGTGGCACTGCCTTCGGTGCCGCATGATCCGCTGAAGTTCCGCGATAGTAAGCGCTATGCCGACCGCCTCAAGGAAAGCCGGCTGAAGACCGGTACCGAAGACGCGGTTACCGTCGGCACCGGCGAACTGTTCGGCCAGCCGGTGACGGTGGGCGTACAGGATTTCGATTTCATGGGCGGCTCGCTCGGCATGGCCGCGGGTTCGGCGATCGTTACCGGGCTCGAGACCGCCGCCAGCAAGCATACGCCGTTTGTGCTGTTCGTCTCCTCGGGCGGCGCCCGCATGCAGGAAGGCGTGCTGTCGCTGATGCAGATGCCGCGCACCACTGTGGCAGTGCTGCGCCTGCGCGAAGCCGGGCTGCCGTTCATCGTGGTGTTCACCAACCCCACTACCGGCGGCGTTACCGCGTCCTACGCCATGCTGGGCGATGTGCACCTCGCCGAGCCCGGCGCGCTGATCGGCTTTGCCGGGCCGCGCGTCATCGAGCAGACCATTCGCGAGAAGCTGCCCAAGGGGTTCCAGCGTTCGGAATATCTCTACGAGCACGGCATGATCGACATGGTGGTGCACCGGCATAACCTCCGCGAAACGATCGGCTCGCTGGTCGGCATCCTCACCAAGTCGCCGCAGCGCGAAGAGCTGAGCGAGACCGCGCCGGCGCGGCTGGCGACGCCGGTGGCCGCCAATGCCGGTGACGATCTGGTGGGCATGCCCGAGGCGGCGCACGCCGAGTAAGCAGGCCTCTTCATCACGTGAAAACCGGGTGCTGGAGCGCTTTCAGGAAAAGTTGCAGACTTTTCCGGTTCGAAAGCGCGACCAAATCAGAAGGCTAGGGTATTTCGCCGATTCAAAGAAACGGAGAAATACTCTAGAAGCGCGCCATGCTCCTGTTCGAGAATCTGGTTCCAGTGTCCCGCACCGACGCTATCCTCAAGCGGCTGCTCAAGCTGCATCCGAAGCTTATCGACCTTAAGCTCGATCGCGAGGTCCGTTTGCTCGAGCGGATCGGCAACCCGCAGGATCACCTGCCGCCGGTGATCCATGTCGCCGGCACCAACGGCAAGGGCTCGACGCTCGCCTACCTGCGCGCCTTCCTCGAAGCCTCGGGCAAGAAGGTGCACGTGATGACCTCGCCGCACCTGGTGCGCTTCAACGAGCGCATCCGGCTCGCCGGCAAACTCGTCTCATCGCGCAAACTCAACCAGGCGCTGGAGTTCTGCGAGCAGGCCAATGGCGGCGAGCCGATCACCTTTTTCGAGATCACCACGGCGGCGGCGCTAAAGCTGTTCTCGGAAGTGAAGGCGGATTACCTGCTGCTCGAAACCGGCATGGGCGGGCGGTTCGACGCCTCCAACGTGGTGGCACGGCCGCTCGGCACCATCATCACCCCGGTCGACTACGACCATCAGAATTTCCTCGGCAACAGCCTCGACAAGATCGCCTGGGAGAAGGCCGGCATCCTGAAACGCGGCGCCAAAGCGGTGTTCGGCCGGCAGCGCGACGAAGGCCGCGCCGTACTGGTGCGCGAGGCGGCGCGGCTGGGTGTCAGGCCGCTGATCGCTGGCGAGGATTTCGACGGCCGCGCCGAGGATGGCCGGCTGGTCTACCAGGACGAACGCGGCCTCCTCGACCTGCCGCCGCCGGCGCTGGCTGGCCCGCACCAGTTCGACAACGCGGCGCTGGCGATTGCCGCGACGCGGCATTTCGGCCTGCCGGTGAGCGATGCCGATATCGCCAGAGGCGTCCGCGAGGTGGTGTGGCCAGCCCGTCTGCAGCCGGTGCACGGCACGCTGCTGCAAATGCTGCCGCCGGGCTCCGAGCTCTGGATCGATGGCGGGCACAATGCCCACGGCGCCGCGGCGCTGGCGCTGGCGCTCCAGGAAATCGAGGCCCGGCGGCCGCTGCCGCTGGTGCTGATCATGGGGCTGATGAACACCAGGAAGCCCGCCGATTTCCTCGCGCCGTTCGCCGGAATGGTCGAAAAAGTGTTCGCCCTGACCATTCCGGGCGAACCGAACGCACACGCCGCCGCGACCATTGTGGAGCAGGCGCGCGAAGGTGGCTTCGAGGCCGTGCAATCGAGCTCGATCCTCAACGCCCTCGCCGATGCCGCCAAGCTCGGGCATCCGACCCGCGTGGTGTTTTCCGGCTCGCTCTACCTCGCCGGGCACGTGCTGCATCAGAACGGTACGCCGCCGACTTGAGGTTTGGACGTCTCTCCGCCTCCTCCCTCTGCCGGGGGAGTGGAACGGCGGGCGTGGGAAAAGGGAAGAATTGCCGGCAGACGGCCCCCTCCCATCCTCCCCCATAAAGGGGGAGGTGCCGCATCGAGTATCTGGCAGCATCGTGCCACCGCCTCGACTCTTCACCTCCCCCTTTATGGGGGAGGATGGGAGGGGGCCGTCTCTATCAGTCGGGGCAAGCGCAGCTGCGAGCGTCAGCGAGCTCGCTCAATACTTCGCATCCTCCAACCCGCAGAACGGGTCGACCGGCGACTTCGTGTTCCACTCGACATCGCCGAGCAGCGCCGCAACCACCGCCCGCTGCATCGTCTCGGTGGTGGCGTAGGCGTTGATGTAGGTCGGCACGCGCGGCGCGTCATAGAGCAGGTAGGGGTAGCCGAACGAGATCATCGCGGTCGGGATGTCGTGCCAGTGGCGCTGCATCGCCTTGCCGAAGCTGCCGGTCAGCCGCAGCCAGTCGAGGAAGATGCGGCCGCGGGTCAAAAGCGTTTCGTCGCCGAACAGGTAGAGGACGAGGTCGAACTTGTCGGCGCTGACCTCGGTCGCCGCGTCATGCACCGTCACCTCGAAACCGCGCTCGCGCAGCAGATCGGGCAGCGCGAAGGGCAAGGGGTGAGGCAGGAACGGGAAGACGATGCCGCCGGAGATCACGAGGATGCGCTTGTGCCGCATGGGATCGAGCGGCAGCAGGTTCTGGGTGTCCTTGACCAGGGTCGGCGCGCGCCGTGCCACGGCATCGGCATAGGCCCGGTTCTCGGCGCTGCCGATCACTCCGCCGGCGGCGGGCTTATGGAGGCCGACGGCGGCCTTGAGGCCGAGCTGGCGGATCACCGCATCGTCGACCCGCTCCCAGCTGAGCCGGCCATCCACCAGCGCCGCTTCGAGATAGGCGAGGTCCTGCTCGTAATCGTCGGAGAACAGGATCACGTCGCAACCTGACGAGATGATCTCGGGGAGCGTGTCGCTGCGCCGGCCCCAGGCGCCGAGCCCCGCCATCGGGGTGGCGTCGGAGACGATCAGGCCATTGAAGCCGAGGCGTTTGCGCAGCAGCTCGTCATTCAGCATTCGGCTGATCGAGGCCGGGCGGAACGCTTCGACGCCGGCATCGGGATCGAGCGCGCGCACGAAGGCCGGCAGCGCGATGTGCCCCGACATCACCGAGAGCGCACCGGCGGCGATGGCGCCGCGATAGAGCCGGCCGAAATTGGCTTCCCACTCGTTCAGCGACAGCGGATTGATGGTGGTGACGAGGTGCTGGTCGCGATCGTCAAAGCCTTCGCCGGGCCAGTGCTTGATGGCCGAGGCGACGCCGTGCTGCTGGAACACCCGCATCTGGGTGATGGCGTGCTTTTCGACCGTCGCGACATCGGAACCGAAACCGCGGGTCGCGACGATGGCGCTGCGGAACGCGGCGTTGATGTCGAGAACCGGGGTAAAACTCCAGTTGATACCGATGGCCCGGGCTTCCTCGGCGATGATGCGGCTGACTTCGGCGGTGACCTCGACATCGTCGATCGCCGCCAGCGCCAAGGGGTTTGGCATCTCGGCGCCGGCAGCGAGAGACATCCGGCTGCCTTCGAGATCGGCAGAGATCAGCAGCGGCACCGGCGCCGCGGCATTGAGATCGGCAAACAGCGCGCGCTCCGCCGCAACATCCGCCCCGGCATGGCGAGTGATGCCGCCCGGCCGGAACGCCCGGATCCGGGCAATCTCGGCCGCGTCCATGCCGCGCGACAGCAGCGTGAACAGCTGGCGCAGCTTGTCGTCCGGGGTCAGCGCGGCGAAACGCTCACGCACCCAGGCAAGCGCCTCGGCATCGAGGTTGAACGGGGCTTTGGCGAGGTGGTCGAAACGCATGCAGTCCTCCGGTGCGGGGCATGGACTATGCCCGATCGCACCGGAAAATCCCGCGTCAAATTATGCGGCGAACTGATCGAGCCATTTGATCAGCTGCACGCGCGACTGCCCGGCGCCGACCTTGAAATCCACCGGCTCGCCGTCCTTGAAGACAATCAGCGTCGGCATGGCGCGCACATTGTACTTCACCACGGTCGAGGGGTTGGCATCGACGTCGAGCTTGACGATTTTGACCTTGGCGGCGAGCTCAGTGGTGAGGTCGTCGAGGATCGGGTCCATCGCCTTGCAGGGCGGGCACCATTCGGCCCAGAAATCGACCAGTACGGGCTTACTTGAGTTCAGCACTTCGGCTTCGAAGTTCTGGTCGTTAACACGCGCACCCATAATCGTCTCCATCGTCGACTGGCGATGGAAGGTACAGGGAGTCGGGTGGGGTGGGAAGGGATAGGTT
>NZ_LAJE02000002.1 GCF_000970465.2 Devosia insulae DS-56 | reverse complement strand
GTACCCTCATTGAGTCGTGCGTCGGCAGATCAAGACGCGTATAAGAGACAGAATCTCAAAACCATCGCCGATTTCTGGAGCTCGATGCTGCTCGGCAGCGGCCGCTATTATGGCCGGCCGATGCCCAAGCACATCGCCATCCCCGAACTCTCCGACCGGCACTTCGCGCGCTGGCTAAAACTGTTCCGCGAGACGGTGGAAGAGCTCTGCCCGCCCGATGTCGCAGCGCTGTTCATCGAGCGCGCCGAGCGCATCGGCTACAACTTCCGTCTGCGCATCGCGCAGTTCCGCGGCCAGGACCTCGAGCAGGTAAAGCCGATCCGGGCCGGCGACGAGGCCCCGGAACAGGCCTGACACCCGCTAACGCGCGTCGCGATCTCTCAGATTCGCTCTGTGCGCTTTAGCTCTTTGTTTTCACGCATGTCTTTGTCCCGAAACGGTGCCCCACTTTCGGGAGACATCCGGTAGTTTGTGGCAAATTCCATCAGATTCTCTGGCACCCCGTTAGCGCGGCAGGCGCTAGCACGGACCCCCATGACCGGAAGGCGCCTCACCCGACCGGCCCGCTTTCTCGACACGTGAGGACTTCGCCATGGCTATCGATCTGGTTTCACTCATCAAGCAGTTCCTGACACCGGACATGGTGCAGAAGCTGGCGGCAACGCTCGGCCTCGACGCGACCCAGACGCAGACCGCCATCGGCGGCGCCATCCCGGCGCTGCTGGCCGGCATGGCTGGCACGGCCAAGCAGCCCGGCGGGGCGCAGCGGCTGGCGGAAGCGGCCAATCAGCAGGCCTCGGCGCTCGATGGCTTTGCCGGCATGCTGGATGGCAGCAGCCAGGCCGGCCTCGTTGAGACCGGCTCGAAGCTGGTGGGCTCGCTGCTGGGCAGCAACACCCAGACGGCGCTGTCGTCGGCGATCTCCACCTTCTCCGGCCTCGGCCAGGGAGCGGTAACGGCACTGCTCGGCGCCATTGCCCCTGCGGTGCTGGGGATCATCGGCAAGCAGGGCGGCGCGCAAGGGTTCAACGCCGAAAGCCTCGGCGCGCTGCTCGGCAGCCAGAAGAACGCTATCGCCGGAGCGCTGCCGAGCCGGCTCGGCGGCCTGCTCGAAGGCTCGGGCGTGCTCGACGGGCTCGAGAATGTGGCCGGTGCCGCCAAGACGGCCGGCGCTTCAGCCAAGCAATATGCCGGGGCCAGCGCGGCCGCCGCGGCGAACGCCGCGCAAGCCACGGCCAAGGGCGGACGTTCCTGGGCAGTTTGGGCGATTCCGCTGGCCCTGGTGGTGCTCGGGCTCTGGTACTTCGTTGGCCGGCAAACGCCCGACGCCCCGCCGGCCGAACGCTTCGTCAACAAGGCCGTCGCGCCGGTGACGACGGCGCCGCCGCTGCTCATCGGCAACCTCGATGTGGCGCAGACACTGACCGACAGCCTCGGGACGCTCAAGACCTCGCTCGAAGGGGTGAGCGACGCCGCCTCGGCGCAAACCGCGCTGCCGCAACTGCAGAACGTCACCGCCGAAATCGACAAGGTCGGCGCAGTGATCGGCAATGCCACGGCCGAACAGAAGGCCGCTGTGAAGGGGCTGATCGACCCGATCGTGGCGCAGCTCAACCCGGTGATCGACCGGGTGCTGGCGCTTCCTGGCGTCGAGGCGCTGAAGCCCACTATCGACGGCATCAAGGCGAAGCTCGCGAGCATCGCCAGCTAGGGCGTTCAGGACTCGCTGGAAACGCCTTTGACTGCCCCTCACCCCGACCCTCTCCCCAGCGGGGAGAGGGGGCGATGTGGCACCGTCCGTGGTCTCGCGTACCCTCTCCCCGCTGGGGAGAGGGTCAGGGTGAGGGGCAGTGCGACTCAAGAAAGCCCCGCGCGGTTAGCGCGGCGACCGATCTTGGCTCAGGCGCCGAAGAAGGTCGAGGGCAGCATGCCGATCAGGGTGGCGAAGGAGCGGACCACTTCGAGCGGCACGTTGGTGCCCGAGAGGCTGCCGGAGGCTTCCACCTTCATCGGGGTGGTGATCTTTTCGCCGTCGACGGTGACGGTGACGTTGTTGGAGTTCTTCATGATGATCGAACCGGTGATGCCGTCGACCGAGGCGAACAGGTCGGCGTTCTCATCGGTGGTGGCGAACAGCGCGTCGTCGCCAACCAGTTCGGTGGAGGGCAGCGTCAGGGTCAGGTCGTACTGGGTCTGGCCTTCGACACCGGGCGTATCGGTGAACGGCATGTTGCCCTTCAGCTCATAGACCTTGCCGTTGCAATCGGCCGACAGCGACATGAACCAGGAATAGGTCTGGTAGGCGAAGACCATGTTGCCCGACCAGGTGCAGCCCTTGTCGGACGGCAGCCCGGCCGAGGGGATGAACAGCCGGTTGAGATCGACGGTGTCGACGGCGTTGTTGATCGGACCGGAATTGTCGCCGGTGATTTTCTTCAGCACCGACTGGGTGAGCCCGGCGGCGCCGCTCGAGGAGAGCTCCGGCTTCAAGTTCAGCGAGCCGCCGAACTGCTTGGTGTCGGGCGCTACCTTGCCGACGGCTAGGTAGTTGATCGACAGCGTCCGCGCATCGGTGCTGCCATCGGCAGTGACGGTGTACTGGCCCAGATACTGGGTGCGGGGCAGCGCCTGCTTGTTGGACGGGTTGATGATCGAGCCATTACCGCCGATGGCGCAGGCCTTGTCGTTGCGCACGATCAACAGCTCAGTGCGGCCGGCGGTGCAATCGACGGTGATGTTGCTCACCACCTGCGCGTCGGAAAGCGTGACGGCGAAATGATCCTGCTTGGAGGTATCCTTCAGCGTCGGCATGTCGGCAATGGTGGCAAAATTGACCACCGCCGGAGGCGGCGTCTGGGCGGCAGCGCCGGCGACCAGGCCAAGCAATGCGAAGCCGGCGAGTGCAATTCGTTTCATGGCAATTCTCCCTAGGAGTCATCGGGGCTCGGAGCCGAGCGCGAGACCGGCGGAGCCCCAAGCCCGCCGCCCGCGTTGATCATCAACAAGTGCTCAGTAGCACTTGAATGCCTGATGAATGGTGCAGTCAGCTGCGGCTTAGGTGGCGCTCAGAAGAACGGCAGCGGGCCTTCGCCTGCCTCGATCGGCAGGTGATGCGTGACCAGCCCGGCCCCGGCTCGCCATTGGTGCAGCAGCAGCGCCGGCGGCTCGACGAACGAGGCGGGTTCGGCTCGCGGCGCGAGACGCAGGGCGATGGCGGTGGTGGTGCTCGGGGCAATCTGCAGCAGGCTGCCCGCGAAGCGCAGCGACATGTGGCGGTGGACATGGCCGCAGAGCACGCGCTCCACCGCCGGGTAGCGCGCGACGATGGCCGCGAGCCGCGCGCCGTTAAAGCAGCGATAGGCATCGATGAAGCCGATGCCGGTTTCGATCGGCGGCTGATGCAGCATGAGCAGCGTCGGCCGCTCCGGCTCTGTTGCCAGTACCGCTTCCAGCCATGCTGCCGTCGCCGCGTCGAAATCGCCGTGATGCTGGCCCGGCACGCTGATATCGAGGCCGATCACCCGGACCGGTCCGTGACTGCCCACAGCAAAATGCAGCGGGCCGCTGGCGGGCAGATAGCCACGATCGGCGAAGGCCAGGCGAAAAGCTTCGCGCTCGTCATGGTTGCCGGGGATGGCCAGCACGGGCTGCCGGATCCCGGCCAGGAGGCGCCGGGCCAGCCGGTACTCTTCGGCCGTCGCATGCTCGGTGACGTCGCCTCTCAGCAGCACCAGGTCGGGGGCGGGATCGAGCCTCGCCAGCCGCGCGATGGCGATCTCGAACATGGCGTTGGAATCGACCAGCCCCTGGTAGAGCGTGCCGGGCGCGCAGAGGTGCGGGTCGGAGAGCTGGGCGATCAGCACCGGCGGCTCAGACCTTCACGTAATCGAACAGCACACGGCGCAATTCGGTCTCGTCCTCGGCGTCGAGGGCAGCGTCCAGCGCCGCGAGAGCGGGCACCAGGTCGGAGGTCCGGCGGGCACTCGGCGGCGAGCGGAGGATTTTCGGCTGCGTGGTGCGCAGCGCATTGGCCGGATCGAAGAACAGCTCCTCGCTCAGCTTCTCGCCCGGCCGCGCGCCGGTCTCGTGGATGGCGATATCGCCCTTGGGGTTGTCGTCGGATTTCACCGACAGGCCGGCGAGCCGGATCATGTTCTCGGCGAGGTCGCGGATGCGCACCGGCTCGCCCATCTCGAGCAGGAAGATGTCACCCCCCTCGGCCATGGCGCCGGCCTGGACAATCAGCTCGGCCGCCTCGTGGATCGACATGAAATAGCGGGTCATGCGGCTGTCGGTGAGGGTCACCGGACCACCGGCGGCGATCTGCTCGCGGAACAGCGGCACCACCGAGCCGTTGGAGCCGAGCACGTTGCCGAAGCGCACCGAGCAGTAGCGCATACCGCTGCCCTTGCCATAGTGGCGGACGATCAGTTCGGCCCAGCGCTTGGTCGCCCCCATGACGCTCGACGGCCGCACTGCCTTGTCGGACGAGATCAGAACGAAGCGCTTGACGCCCGCCGCGACCGCCGCTTCCACCAGGATGCGGGTGCCCAGAACATTGTTACGCACCCCCTCGAGCGCGTTGGCCTCGACCAGCGGCACGTGCTTGTGCGCCGCGGCGTGGAAGATCACTTCGACGCCCTGCCCGTTGAGCGTGCGGCGGACCAGCGCGGCGTCGGCGATCGAGCCGAGCACCGGGACGATCTCGACCTCAGCCAGGGTGCGCAGATGGCGGTCGATTTCGTAGAGCGCGAATTCGTTGGCCTCGAGCAGCACCAGCTTTTTGGGCGCGTGCTGGACGATGAGCCGGGTGAGCTCCGAGCCGATCGAGCCGCCGGCACCGGTGACGAGAATCACCCGGCCGCCCAGGATTTCGCTCATCAGCTCGGGATCGGCCGGCACGGCGAAACGGCCGAGCAGGTCGTCGATATCGATCTCGCGCAGCTGGCTGATCAGGTATTTGCCGGAGACCAGGTCGGCGATCGCCGGCAGTGCCCGGATCTTGATCGGGTGATGGCTGAGCTCGGTGACGATCTGGGCGCGGCGGGTGGCGTCGGCCGAGGGGATCGACAGGATTACCTCGCTGACCCCGCGGTTGCGGATCAGCTCCTCGAGCCTGGTCGGCGGGTCGACACGGACGCCCGCGACATCGCGGCCCCAGAGGCTCTGGTCGTCATCGACGAAGGCGACGACGTAGCTGGCGCGGTGCGCCCTGAGCGCCTCGGCGAGCTGGGTGCCGGCGGAGCCGGCGCCATAAATCACCACCCCGCCGCCATGACCGAGATTACGCTCGGGCAGCCAGAGCAGCGCCTTGGCGAGGAAGCGCGAGCCGGCGACCACCACGGTGCCGAAGATGAAGTAGAACAGCGGCACGGTGCGCGGGAAGGTCGCCAGCCGGGTCGCCTCGGCGAGGAACAGCGCGAACACCCAGAGCAGGGTTGCCAGCATCATCGCCTGGATGATGGTCCACAGCGCCCGCTCCGGCAGGTAGCGGATCACGGCGCGATAGAGCCCCATGCGGACGAACACCGGCACCGCGAGGATCGGCGCCAGCAGCATCAGCAGGATATGCGACATGGTGGGCGTGAAAGTGCCGCCGAGGCGGATGGCGAAGCTCAGCCACAGCACGCCGAGCAGCGCCAGCATGTCGAAACCGATCAGAATGGCTTGCTTCCAGCGACGCGGCAGTCCGCTCAGTCCGTCGCGGACCTTGTTCAACGTCATAAAGTAAACCCACCCGCCGCAAGCCGCGTGGCCTGCGGCTGCCCCGGGTTTTGTAACGATGCCGCCCGGTCTTTCCAACGCCTTTATGCTATGGCATCACAGCCCAAATCGCCGAACCAGGATTTCGACATGACGATCAGACTGCATCGGGGCGACCTGCCCGACCTCTCGCGCTATGGCCGGGAGGTGGCGATCGACACCGAAACCATGGGACTCGATCCGCGGCGCGACCGGCTCTGCGTGGTGCAGCTCTCCCCCGGCGACGGTAGCGCCGATGTGGTGCAGATCCCGCAGGATCTGAAGGACGCACCGAACCTCACGAAGCTGCTGAGTGACCCCGCGGTCACCAAGATCTTCCACTATGCGCGCTTCGACATGGCGGTGCTGAAGCACCGCTTCGGCATCGTCACCGGCCCCGTCTACTGCACCAAGATCGCCTCGAAACTAGTGCGGACCTATACCGACCGGCACGGCCTCAAGGACCTGGCGCGCGAGCTCTTGAACATCGACATGTCCAAGCAGCAGCAGAGCTCGGACTGGGGTGCGGAAAAGATCTCCGAAGCGCAGCTCGACTATGCCGCGTCGGATGTCCTCTACCTGCACGACCTGAAGCGCCATCTCGATCGGATGCTCAGGCGCGAGGGCCGGACCGAGCTGGCCCAGGCCTGCTTCGAGTTTCTCAAGCACCGGATCGACCTCGACCTGATGGGCTGGGACGAGACCGACATCTTCGCGCATAGCTGATGGCGTCGCTGGCCGCCCCGATCGACGATCGCGCCGCGCTCTACGCGCGACTCAATCGTCGCAACCGGCTGGTCAGCCTGTTGCGCTGGCTGGTACCGGCCGGCGGCGTGCTGGTGTTCGTGGTGCTCCTGGCGATGATCGTCATCGACAATCTGGGGCAGCGCTTCGGCTATTCCAACATCAGGATCGATCGCGACAACCTGGTAGTGGAAACGCCGCGGCTGACCTCCACCGGCGATGACGGCACGCTTTACGCGCTGTCGGCGCGGGCGGCGAAGGTGGCGCCGACGCAGAACGACCTGATCGACATGGAGGACGCGGTGTTCACCATGACCCCGCCGGAGGGCGCGGCGATGCAGGCGGAAGCGGCGTCGGCCCAGTTCCAGACCAATGACCAGCTGCTGAACGTGCCCGGGATCGCCCATGTCACCAGCTCAGAGGGACTCGATGGCACGCTCGAAGCAGTGTTCGCCGACCTGATGAACTGGACGATGGTGGCGAGCGGCAATGTCGACATCACCATGCCCAGCGGCTCGCACATCGTCTCCGACGGCATGACCTATGATCGGCAAACCGGTATCTACACCTTCAAGAACGCCAGGGTGACGCTGGTCTCGACTCCGGGGGAAACCGAATGAAGCTTTGTGCTGCCCTCGCTGTTCTCCTGACCATCGTCCTGGCCATGGCGCTGCCGGCGGCCGCGGCCGAGCCGGTGAACGTCGCGGCCGACGATTTCACCATCGACCAGGGTAACAACAACGCCACCTTCACCGGCAACGTCACGATCACCCGGACCGGATTGAAGCTGTGGGCCGACAAGGTGGTGGTGCTGTATGGCAGCGGCGGGCAAAGCGACATCGACAGCCTCACCGCCACCGGCAATGTGCGGATCAAGACCGACAGCCAGGACGCCACCGGCGCCAAGGCGACGTTCGATCCGGACACGCTGATCCTGAGGCTCAGCGGCAATGTCACGGTGGTCAACGCGCAGGGCAAGCTGAACGGACCGGAGCTGACCATCAACCTCAAGACCAACAGCTCGGTGTTCAAGGGTAACGAAGGGGGCCGGGTGACCGGCGTCTTCACTCCGCAATGAACGAGGCTGCGACAGTCAAGGCCAAGGCGCCGGTCGACCAGACCGGCTGGCTGGTGGCGCACGGGCTGAACAAGAGTTTCGGCAAGCGCACCGTGGTCGAGAATGTCAGCCTCGCGGTGCGGCGCGGCGAGGCGGTGGGCCTGCTCGGCCCGAACGGCGCCGGCAAGACCACCGTCTTCACCATGATCATGGGGCTGGTGAAGCCGGACAAGGGCAAGATCCTGGTCGACGGGCGGCCGATCACCAACCTGCCGCTGTTCCAGCGTGGGCGGCTCGGCATCGGCTACCTGCCGCAGGAAAGCTCGATCTTTCGCGGTCTCAGCGTCGAGGGCAATATCCTCGCGGTGCTCGAGGGACACGTACCGAAGAAAGCCGACCGGCTGGCGCGGCTCAACGAACTGCTGGCCGAATTCGGCATCGCCCATATCGCCAAATCCAATGCCCTGGCGCTGTCGGGCGGCGAGCGGCGGCGCGTCGAAATCGCCCGGGCAGTCGCCACGGACCCCTTGTTCATGCTGCTCGACGAGCCGTTCGCCGGCGTCGACCCGATCGCCGTCAGCGAAGTGAAGATGCTGGTCAAGCACCTCACCCGCCGCGGCATCGGCGTCTTGATCACCGACCATTCGGTGCGCGAGACGCTGTCGCTGGTCGACCGCGCCTACGTGATCCACGAGGGCCACGTGATGATCCAGGGCAAGCCCGACGTCATCGCCGCCGACCCCGAGGCGCGACGGGTGTATCTGGGCGAGACGTTCGAGGTTTGACGAGGGTAGCGGATAGCGAATGGCGAGGAGCGAATAGGGACTACTCGCTACCGGCTATTCGCTATTCGCTGGTTTTGGCACGGTTCTTGCCCTGACGGCGTCAATCATGCATGGATGGCGCCGGAAGCCTCACTTGGTTGCCTTAGGGGAAACGCGCGCATGGCCTTGTCGCCACGGCTTGAGGTTCGTCAGAGCCAGGGCCTGACGCTCACGCCGCAACTGATGCAGTCGATCCGGCTGCTGCAACTCAGCCACCTCGAGCTCAACAGCTTCGTCGAGGCCGAGCTGCTGCGCAATCCGCTGCTCGAGCGCGAGGACGGGGCGGAGCCGACCGACGAGGCGGCGGAAGCCCCGGAGCGCCCGGCCGAACTCAACGCCGCCGAGGATACGGTCGACTTTTCCGATCGCATCCAGTCGGCTGACTCGATCGCCAATGGCTATGACACCGAGGTCGAGAACGTCTTCCCCGACCAGTCGGCGCCGGAGCGGCTGACCGACTCGACGCAGTGGAACGAGCGGAGCGGCGGTGACGGTGAAGCGGCCGATATCGACCAGTTCGTCGCGGCGCGACCGACGCTGAGCGATCACCTCGCGGCGCAGACGGGGCTGATCACCGCCGATCCGGCGGAACGGCTGATCGCGCAGTTCCTGATCGACAGTCTCAGCGAGGCCGGCTACCTCGCTGTCGAGCTCGAAACCGTGGCCGAGCAGCTCGGGGCCCCGGTCGAAACGATCGAGGCGGTACTGTTGAAGCTGCAAGGCTGCGATCCCGTCGGGGTGTTCGCCCGCGACGTGCGCGAATGCCTGGCGCTGCAGCTCAGGGAGAAGGACCGGCTCGATCCGATGATGCTGCGCCTGCTCGACAATCTCGAGCTGATTGCCCAGCACGACCTGACTGCGCTCGGCCGCGCCGTGGGCGCCGATCGCGAGGATCTGCTCGACATGCTGGCCGAGTTGCGCCAGCTCGACCCCCGCCCCGGCCGCGCCTTCGAGGCAGGGCCAGTGGAATCGGTGGTGCCGGACGTGTTCGTCAGGGCCGGGCCCGGCGGCGAGTGGCAGATCGAGCTCAATGCCGACGTGCTGCCGCGGGTGCTGGTCAACCGCATCTATTATGCCTCGGTGACCAAGAAGACCCGCGACACGGCGGAGAAGAGCTTTCTCACCGATTGCCTTGCCACCGCCAACTGGCTGGCCAAGAGCCTCGACCAGCGGGCCCAGACCATCCTCAAGGTGACCGCCGAAATCGTCAAACAGCAGGACGGTTTCCTGGTCCACGGCATCACGCATCTGAGGCCAATGACGCTGAAGGCGGTCGCCGATGCCATCGAGATGCACGAGTCGACGGTCAGCCGGGTCACCTCGAACAAATACGTGTCGACGCCGCGCGGACTGTTCGAGATGAAATACTTCTTCACCACGGCGCTCGGCTCATCGACCGGCGAGGGCGACCATTCCGCCGAGGCGGTGCGCCACCGGATCAAGCAGATCATCGATGCCGAACAGCCGGCCGATATCCTGTCGGACGACACCATCGCCGAGATGCTGCAGAAGGAACGCGGGATCGAAGTGGCGCGCCGTACCGTGGCGAAATATCGCGAGGGGATGAACATCCCCTCCTCGGTGATCCGGCGCCGCCAGAAGCGCGCTTTGGTCGCGGCGGGACGATAGCGCTTCGGCACTGCTGCTGTCGACACCTCGCATTTGAACCCAATCGGGTTCCGCGCATTGCCCCTTGGGAGGGGGCGGTCTAGACTCCCTTCACCGGGGTGACCACATCTCATGGTGGCGGCCGCTCCGGCCGGCTACACCAAAGAGAAAGAGGACCTCCATGACACTGCGCGTCTCAGGAAAGAACATGGATGTCGGCGATGCGCTGCGGATCAGGGCGCAGGGCCATTTCGACACGGTGGTGAAGAAGTACTTCGACGGCAACTACACCGGCCACCTCACGCTCGAGCCGGAAGGCTCGGGGTTCAACGCCCAGTGCATGGTGCATCTCGATTCCGGCGCCGTGCTGCAGTCGAGCTCCTATGGCGGCGACGCCATGTCGGCCTACCAGGGCATGGCCGACACCATCGAAAAGCGCCTCAGGCGCTATAACCGCAAGCTCAAGGCGCATCGCCGCCACGTCAACGGCGCCGACGAGGAAGCGCCGTCCTACGTACTCGCCGCGCCCAGCGAAGATGACGAGCTGATGGAGGATTACTCGCCGCCGGTGATCGCCGAGGCGACCTCCAGCCTCAGGCAGATGTCTGTGGGCGAAGCGGTGATGCAGCTTGATTTGACCCAGGCGGAAGTGGTCGTATTCCGGCATGCTGGACATGGTGGCCTAAATGTGGTCTACCGCCGCGCCGACGGCAATATTGGCTGGATCGATCCAGCCCTCAGGCCGAACTAGGGCTCCGGAAAAGCTTGGTCTTTCCGCATCCACGATGGGAACTTCTTGATGGAATTGGCTGACATCCTCTCGGAGGACTCGGTGATTGTTTGCTCAGGGAACAAGACCAAACTGGACGTGCTGCGGCGGCTTTCCGAGCGGGCAGCCAAGATCTCCGGGCAGGACGCGGCGACCATCTTCGAAGCCGTCAACGACCGTGAACAGTTGGGTTCCACCGGGCTCGGCAACGGCATCGCCATTCCGCACGGCAAGTTCGCCGGGCTGGGTTCGGTGACGGCGGTATTCGCCAAACTGGAACAGCCGGTGGAGTTCGAGTCGGTCGACGACCAGCCGGTCGACCTGGTGATGCTGCTGCTCGCGCCGATGGGCGCGGGCGCCGACCACCTCAAGGCGCTGGCGCGGGTGGCGCGAATCCTGCGCACCGACGCCGTGGTGGCACGGCTGCGCCGCTCGGAGGACGCCGGCGAACTCTACGGCATCCTCACCCAGCCGCTGGAAACGACGCGCGCGGCATAAGCCGCAATCGCATATGGCGTGAGTATAGGTCGGTGCGGGAAGAATACCCCCCACCCTGTCC
>NZ_LAJE02000001.1 GCF_000970465.2 Devosia insulae DS-56 | reverse complement strand
CCTCCCCCGCTACGCGGTGGAGGACCACTGAGAGCCCGGTGGCTCTTCAAATGCGATTGCCCCGGAGGCAGCACGGAGACGATGACATGTTGAAGCGACGACGCCTGCTCTTCTCGCTGCTTGCCATCCTGCCTGTCATCGCCATCTTCGCCTTTGTCCGGGTTTACCCGATCAGCGAGATTCTTCGGCTGAGCCTGCACAAGTGGGACATCCTGTCGAAGAAGAAGCCGTTCATCGGGCTCAGGAACTTCCAGGAGCTGCTGGGCGACCGGCTGTTCCACGAGGCGCTGTTCAACACCTCGATCATCGCCTTCGGCGTGCTGCTGATCACCATTCCGTTGTCGCTGGTGATCGCCGCACTGATCTTCCACCGCACCCGCTCGCGCTTCGCCGCCTTCTACGAGACGGCGGTGTTCATTCCGCACGTGGTGTCGCTGGTGCCCGCCGCCATGGCGTGGAAATGGATTTTTGACGCGCGGCTCGGACCGCTTAATGCGTTCCTCTCGATCTTCGGGGTCAAGCCGATGTCCTGGCTGTTCGACCCGGTGCTGTCGATCATCTGCGTCATCGTGCTCTGCTCCTGGCAGGCGCTCGGCTTCGCCGTGCTGATCTACCTCGTCGGCTTCAAGAGCCTGCCGGTCTCGGTCTACGAGGCGGCCAAGCTCGATGGCGCCTCCGGCCGGCAGTCGTTCTGGCACCTGTCGGTGCCGATGCTGAAGCCGATCACCCTCTATGTCTCGGTGGTGACACTGGTCTCGGCGTTCAACGTCTATGCCCAGGTCTATGTGCTGGCTTCCGATGCGCAGGGCGCGCCGGGGCGGCAGGTCCGGGTGCTGGTGCTCGATATGCTGGAGAACAGCTTCCGCAATTACCGCGTCGGCTATGCCGCCTCGGAGGCGGTGGTGCTGCTCGCCATCGTGCTGCTGTTGACCTTCGTGCAGTTCAGCCTGCTGCGTGAAAAGAGGGCCGCCCGATGAGC
Organism: Devosia insulae DS-56; assembly: GCF_000970465.2. Lineage (GTDB taxonomy): Bacteria > Pseudomonadota > Alphaproteobacteria > Rhizobiales > Devosiaceae > Devosia_A > Devosia_A insulae. The sequence continues at coordinate 17,644 of NZ_LAJE02000001.1, read as the reverse complement.
ACCGACATCGAGAAGCATTCCCGCGAAGTCGGCGACCGCACGTTCAAGGCGCGCGCCACCAATCTCGGCATCGACCTGTTCCTCGGGCTGTTCGGACTGTTGATGATCCTGCCGCTGGTGCTGCTCGTCGCCAATGCCTTCAAGACGCCGGCGGAAATGCTGAGCTGGCCCCCGACGGTGATTCCGGCTCAGCCGACCCTGGCCAATATCGAGGCGGTGTTGGCCGATACGCCGTTGCTGCGCTGGATCTTCAACAGCTTCAGCTTCGCGCTGCTCTCGGCCGTCGCCATCCTCATCACCTCGACTATTGCCGGCTACATCCTCGCCAAGTTCCCGTCGCGAGCGATGAGCGCGCTGTTCGCCATCATCCTCGCCACGGCCATCGTGCCGTTCGAGGTTTACATGATCCCGCTCTACTTCCAGGCGCAGAGCCTGGGGATCCTCAACTCGGTCTGGGGGTTGCTGCTCGGCTATCTGGTGATGAGCTTCGGCATCTTCCTGATCCGCCAGAACGTCATCCACTCGATCCCCGACGAGCTATTGGAGGCCGCGCGGATCGATGGCGCCAGCGAGATCTGGATCTTCATCCGTATCGTCGTGCCGCTGCTGCGCGGCGCGCTCGGGGCGCTGTTCGTCCTCGCCTTCTTCCAGGCCTGGACGGCCTTCGCCTGGCCGCTGATCGTCGCCACCACCAAGGACAGCTACACCATCGAGGTGGGCCTCGCGCTGTTCCAGACCGGCTTCACCGTCGACCTCGGCCGGCTGAGCGCCGCCTCCGCCATCGTCCTCGTGCCGTCTGTGGCCTTGTTTGTCTTCTTGCGGCGCAACTTCGTCCAGGGCGTTGCCAGCACCGGGCTCAAGGAATGACCGATTTCTTCGCCGCCGCGCGGCAACGCTATCTCGCCTCCAATGCGGAGACGCTGCGCTGGATGCTGGCGCGGCCGCCTTTGCACGGCGTCTTCGTCAACACCAAGCTGAACCCGCTGACCCTCGTCGATTATGCGGCGGTCGATGGCTGGCGCGGCCCCGACCATGTCTATGGCTGGATCCAGGGCCGCGCCCTCGAGGCCATCGTCACCCACGCGGCAGCCTTCGAGAGCATCGACCCGGAGCTCACCCACGCCCTCGATCTGGCGGGGCGACGGCTCTACGCCGCGCTCGACAGGCTGCGCGCCGCCGACGGGCACGTGTATTTCTGCTACGACCGCGACATGCGCCCGATCCGCTTTACGGGCGAGGTTTTTGTCCCGCAAACCCAGCCGGCCGACATTTACAGCTTCTCCGACACCTTTGCCGCCAAGGGCCTGGTCGCCGGAGCGACGCGCTACGCGCCCGCCGACCTACCGCGCCAGCTCGCAGCACTGGGCAAGGTGATCGCGGCGATCGAGGACGATCGCTTCCAGATCGACGAGAAAGTACCGCTCGGACGCGCGATGCTCAAGGCCGAGGCGCCGGACTTTGGCCCGCGCATGATCATGCTGAGTGCCGGAGCCCTGCTGACCGGCATCGGCCACCGCGATCGCACGGCGTTTGCCGATCGCTTCATCGGCCATGTCATCGCCAACTATTTCGATCCTGCCAGCGGGTTGTTGCGCAACGTGCCGGGTGAGGATCGCTGTAATGTCGGGCACGGCATCGAGTTCGTCGGCTTCGCGCTCGATTACCTCGAGGCCGATGTCGATCGGGAGCTGCTGCGGGTGCTGGAGACCATCCTCGTTTCGTCGTTCGACCGCGGCTTTGTCGGGCCCGGCGTGCGGCTGGTGGTGTCGGCGGCGAGCGGCGCACCGATCAGCCCCTATTGCCCCTGGTGGTCGCTGCCTGAAACCATCCGCAGCGCCGCGCTCTGCCACGAGCGCTCGCAGAGCGCCGAGAGCCTCCGCGTCTGGCAGAAGGCCGACGAAGTGTTCTTCCGCGATTACTGGCGCCCCGGCACCGGCATCGCCTACCAATGCCTCACCGACGATGGGCCCATCGATTACGTGCCGGCGACCCCGGATCTCGACCCCGGCTACCACACCGGGCTGAGCCTCCTGGCCGCGATCGATATGGTCGGTCGGCGGAGTTAGGAGGAGGGCACATGCAGCGCTTCTTTGGCGGGAACCACTAAAAAGCGCCCCAAGCTCGGTGTCATCCCCGCGAAAGCGGGGACCTCTGTTTGAGATGGTACCGCAGGCAAGAAAACAGAGGTTCCCGCTTTCGCGGGAATGACCCGGTGAGTGGGGCGGCATAACTTATGCGCATGTGCGCCTGTGCGGGGATGACGCCGGTGCAGAAAACCAAGGTTGAGGAGGGCACATGCAGCGCAGGGGCATCGCCGTGATCGGCGCCGGCATGGGCATGAAGCCGCATGCGCTGAGTCTCCGCGATCTGGCTGATCGAGCGGAGGTGATCGGGGTGTTCAGCCGCTCGTCCGAGCGCCGCGACGCGGCCCACGCGGGCTATGGCTTTCCGGTCAGCGATGACCTCGACGCTTTGGTCAATGATCCGCGGGTCGATGTCGTGCTGGTGCTGACCCCGCCATCGGCACACCTCGAAGTGGTGCGGCTGGCGGCGGCCGCCGGCAAAGCCATCCTGCTGGAAAAGCCCATCGAGCACAGTCCGGCCAGGTCCCGCGAAGTCGTGGAAACCGCGCGCACCGCCGGTGTCCGGCTCGGCATCGTGCTGCAGAACCGAACCCGGCCCAATGCCCGCGAGCTCGGGCGCCGCATCGCTGCGGGAGAGCTGGGTGAACTGGTGACCGCCGCGGCTTCGATCCGCTGGTGGCGGGCCCAATCCTACTATGACGAGCCGGGCCGCGGCACGCTGGCGCGCGATGGGGGCGGCGTGTTGCTGACCCAGGCCATCCACGCGCTCGACCTGTTCCTGAGCCTCACCGGCCCGGTCGCCGAAGTCAGCGCCACCGTCGGCACCTCGCGCACCCACCGGATGGAATGCGAGGACGTGGTCAGTGCCGCGATCCGCTTTGCCAATGGCGCCATCGGTTCGATCGATGCCACCACTGCCAGCTTCCCCGGCTTCCCCGAACGGCTGGAACTGGTCTTCGAGCGGGCTACGGCCGTGCTGACTGGTGAAAGCCTGATGCTCTATTGGCGCGATGGCAGCATCGAGGATCACTCTATCGCGGCCGGCGGCCATGGTGGCGGCGCCGACCCGATGGGCTATTCGCATACCCGGCACCGCGCCGTGCTCGAGGATTTTCTCGATGCCCTGGACGAAGGCCGCGAGCCGTTGGTCACCGGCGAGGAGGCACTCAAGGTGCATCGGCTGATCGAAGCAATCCTTGCCTCGAGCGCCGAGCGGCGCCCGGTCCGGCTGGCTGACCTCGATCGCTGAGGGCGATGCAGTTCGGGGCCGTGCAGAACCTGCTCCGCCGCCACGACATGGCCCCGATCTTGCGTTCAACCAAGGTGAGTGGGTGCTTTGGGGGGATGGCAATGCTTCGGATACTTGGCTTTGCGGTTATCGCCTTCCTGCTCTCGGCTTCGGTCGCCTCGGCGCAGCCGGCGCGGGAGCTGTTCGGCGCCATGCATCAGCCGACCACTGGGCCCGAGGTGCCGGTGGGCAGTTATGCCAAGGGCTGTATTGCCGGTGCGGTGCAATTGCCGAGCGATGGGCCGGGCTGGCAGGCGATGCGCCTGTCGCGCGATCGGCGCTGGGGCAGTGCCGAACTCGTCAGCTATATCGGGGCGCTCGCCCAATCGGCGGCGCAGGATGGCTGGCCGGGCATCCTCGTCGGCGATATGGGGCAGGCGCGCGGCGGTCCGATGGCCAGCGGCCACGCCTCGCACCAGATCGGCCTCGACGTCGACATCTGGTTCGAGCGGATGCCGGACTACAAGCTCAGCGCCGATGAGCGCGAGAGCCTGTCGGCCCGCTCGATGCTGAAAAAGGGCACCCGCGACATCGACCCCAAGCGCTTCGGCGAAGCGCAGCGCCTGCTGCTCTATCGCGCGGCGCAGCTGCCTGGCGTGGCGCGCATCTTCGTGGCGCCGGGTATCAAGAGGTCGCTCTGTTCGACCACCTGGCGCGACCGCAGCTTTCTGAACAAGATCCGCCCCTGGTACGGGCACGACGACCATTTCCATGTGCGGCTCGATTGTCCGGCAGGCGTCGAGCTCTGCGTCAACCAGGCGCCGGCGCCAGCGGGCGATGGCTGCGGCGCCGAGCTCGACTACTGGTTCACCGACGAGCCCTATAAGCCGAGCACCAGTCCGCCGGCCCCGCCTCTGACCCTGGCCGATCTGCCCAAGGCCTGCACCGCGGTGCTCAAGGCCGACTGACCGATCACTTGTAGATCTCGGCGATCGTGGCGAAATCGGCGCGGACCGCATCGACGCGGCTGTAGAACAGCGTCACCGTTTCCTTGGCGACAACCGGGCAGCCATTATCGGCATATTGCTTGGCGGCCCGCGCCAGCTCCTCGAAGCCGGCATAGAACGAGACGAACAGCGCCAGGTTCGGCTCGCCCACCTCGATGAAGTTGGGGACGGCAGCAGTGTAGATCGGGGTTTCTCGCTGGAAGGCATCGACCAGTTCGTTGACCGTGCCGCTGCAGCCGGCGGGCTTGTTTGGGTCGCTCGGCATCAGCGTCTCGCGCAGCAACTGGGCCCGGGCGAGGACGCTGTCGAGATCCCTGGCCTCCACCCGCAGCGCATGGCCGACCTGCACCAGGGCCTCGCGATCGCGCCTTACCTGCGTCTCGTCCTGGATGGCGCTCGAGATTGCCAGTACCCCGGCGCCGGTGACGAAGCCGAGCATCGTGCCGATCAGCGCCTGCCACTGTCTGAGCGCGTTGAGCCGCCCCTTGGTGCCGAGGGTAAAGACGTCGAAGATGATGATCGCGACCATAACCGCGATGACGACGAGCACCAGCAGGACCGCCGTGGAGGTCATCAGCTGCTAACCGAACAGGCCCGGGCCGAGGCGCTGCAGCAGCGCATAGGCCTCGTCATAGGTGGTGGGGACCTCGTCGGTGGGAAGGCCGAAATTCTTCACCAGCATGCCCATCAGGGCCTTGCCGGGCGGGCTGAGCGGCGCCTTGCCGGCCGCCTCGGAGAATGGACCACCGGCTTCGGGGTTGGGCGGCACATATTGCGGCGTGGTCTCGGGCCAATCGGCTGCCGGGCGCGGTGTCGTCAGGTTGATGGCGTTGCCGAGGTCGCGCGCCCCGGCGTCGCGGGCGGTGAGCGGCGCGAGGCCATGGCGGTTGCAAAGTGTCGCGATGGCGGCAGCGTGGTGCATCGGCTCGTTGATGATCGTTCCGGCCCGCGTATAGGCCGAGATGGAGATGGCCGGAACCCGCACCCCGAGCCGGTCGAAGGCAAAGCCCATCTCCGTATCGGTGAGACCCGCCGGCGGCGTCGCCGCAGGTGGCGGCACGTGGTCATAGGTGCCGCCATGCTCGTCGAAGGTGACCAGCAGCAGCGTGTTGCCGGCATTGGAACCGGTAGGCGAAGCGGAAAGGCGGATCGCCGAATAGACCTCGTGCAGCAGCTTTTCGCCGGCCCGCACGTCGGAATTGCCGCCGACCTGCACCGTCACCCCGTCGGCGCCGACGAAATCGAAAGTTGCGACCGGCGGATGCATGTCGTTGTGGTCGAAGATGATGCGCGGCTCGATAAAGGCATAGGCCGGCAGCGTGCCGGCGGCGACATCCGCATGGAACTGCTGCATGCCGCGAAACCGGGTCTTCCAATAGGGTTTGAGCGCCGGGCCGTTGATCAGCCCGGTCAGGGAGACGATTTGCGTCTCGTCGAAATACACTGCCCAGGAGATGCCCGCTGCCTCGAGCCGGTTGAAGATGGTCGGCGCGGCATTGAGCTTGGGGTCCATCCACTTGAGGTAGCTCGCCGCACCGCCGCTATTGGTGACGAAGCCGGACGAGGTCGAGGCGTTGAAGAAGGCGCGGTTGCAGAAGGTCTGCGACGGCACGGCGCAATGCCAGGCGTCGTACACCGCAAAGCCGCGGGCCAGCGTAGAGAACACCGGCAGCATGTCCGGGCTGAACCCGCCCATCACCACGGCATACTCGTCCGGCTCCGGCTGCCGCCCTTCAGTCGCGACGAAGGTGTTGATATAGTCGGTGACGAAGCCGTTCATGCCCGGCGCGGTGCCCACGGGCGGGGCGTTGAACGGCGCCGTCATGGCGCTGAAATCGAGCCCGGCATTATCAGGCGGATCGACCGTGCCGAACAGCTGCGTGTTGACGTGCGGGTATTCCTCACCCGGGTCCGGCGTCGGGCTTGCCATGATCGCGTCGGTCGAGCCGGCATAGACATGCGCCGCGATATCGCCGCTCGGCGACGGGTTGGCGAAACTGCCATTGCCGACGCCGTCAAAACTCTGCCCGTCGGAGATCTGCCCGGGCGGGTAGAGGTGGCCCAGGAGGTTATCGAACGAGCGGTTCTCGAACATGATCACCACCAGGTGGTCGAGCGCGGCGGCCGGGTCACCTTTCACTACCGCCTCGGCGGCCTCGCCCGGCGTGGTGCTCGCTCCCGCCATCGCCGCGGCGCTCAGCTTGAGGAAGTTGCGCCGCGATGGGCCGGCGGTCCTGCTCAAGGCACGGGCGCCTGGCTGGTGGCGGCGATGGCGAGTTTCCAGCCCTCGGCCGGTGTCTCCTCGAGGTTGAGGCGGGTGACCATGTGGTAGAGCCGGTCGGTATCGCTGCCCGAGGCGGTGCAGAACCGATCCTGCAGGTAGAAGGGTGGCGTCGCCTGGTAGTAGAGCGTGGCGCTGACGCTGGCGGGTTTGCCCGCGAGTTCGCCGAGCGGCACGGCATAGGCGATGCTGTCCGAGCCGCCCGCGATGTAATCGGGGTCGTCGCCGACACCGACCGAGCCGGCCTCGAGCGCCAGGTCGTCGCCGGCCCCCAGCGCGTTGGCGATCTCCACCCGCTGCTGGAGCGGCAGGTAGCCGTCGGGCAGCAATCGATTGTCCTTCACTGTCGAGCAGATCGACAGAAAGCTCGTGGTCAGTTGCCCCGAAGGGGACGAGCCGGCGCCGCAGACCGGCGCCGTGCCTCCGGGGGTCGAGACCAGCTCCTGATAGACCTGGGCCTGCGACTGGCTGGTGATGGTTTCGAAATGCGGCTGGTGCAGCCGCTGCTCCGGCACGATGCGGGCCTGGCAATTGGCATCCCACCAGTATTCGCCGTCGAGCGGCGCGGCATTGGCGTCGACCAGCGCGCCGGCGGCGTTGCTGCCGCCCGAGCGCCACAGCAGCTTGCCGCCGGCATCGAGCACCGAGAACTCGATAAAGGCGCGGCGGAACCCCACCCCCGAGGGGAACTTGTGGCCGACCTTGTTGGTGACCTTCACTGTGGCGGTGAGCGCCGTGTCGCTGAGGGCGACGCTGCCCACCGCGATATCGGCGGTGTGCTGCCTCGCCTGATCCAGCATGGCGCCCTCGGTCCATAGCAGCGGATCAGTGCCCTTGCTGCCCAGCATCGGATCGGCGATCGGGATGCCGAGGATATCGGGGAACTGCTGGGCCAGCTTGACGAGGAAGACGTTGAGCCCGACCAGCGTATGCAGCGCGAAGTTGTCGCGTGCCTCGAGGTCGATCTTTTCCGGCGCAGTGGCGTTATCGGCCTGCGGGAAGTTCGAATATTCCTGGATGCTGGCGATCTTCGATTTGTAGGGCACGCCGTTGGCGTCGCTGGTCGCCATGTGGCAGTCCTGGCAGGAGAGCGGCGTGGTGCCGGCCCCCTGCGGCAGCGCCCCGTCCGGCGTCGAGCCGGTGCGGTAGGCGCTGAATGCCCATTCGGGATAGGTGGTCTGCTCGTAGATATGGGCGATGATCTTGCCGTCCTGCAGCACCGGCAGATGCACCGTGTGGCAGGAGCCGCAGACCTCTGACGCGGCGATCGTCGGATGCTCCTCCGGCGTGATGCCGAGCGCCTGTTGCATCGGCGTCGTTTGCGGCTTGTTGAACGGCCCGATCAGCGAATTGGGCGGGCCAACGAGGAAGCTGCCGGTAAAAGTCTTGGCGAAGCCGGAGTTCTCGGGGTTGAGCAGTGCCTGCCGTTCGGCGACGCAGGCGTTCTGCGGCGCCGCGAGCAGATCGTCCGTGACTCGATCGCCCAGCGCCATGCGGTGGCAGGCGGTGCACGAGACGCCGTCACGGGCCAGCATGGCGTATTGGGCGAGGTGCGACGTGCCGCCCTCCCAGGGCAGCGTCTCCAGCACCGAGCGCTCGAAGCTCGCGCACTGGCCGCCTGCCAGCTTGGTATCGATATTGAACTGCCGCTCCCCGGCAATGCCGTGGCATCCCAGGCAGACCGTCTGCACGGTGTCCGCCGCATCCGGGTGGAAAGTCTGGGTCTCGCTCGCCAGCTGCGCAAAGAAGAACGGGTCGCGCCCGGCTAGCCCCATCGGCGATGACCGCCAGGTCGCATAGGGCGACAGGTTGTCGAGCGTATTGCCGTGCGGGTTGGGCCGCGTCATGTCGAACTGCAACCCGGTGCTGCCGGCATCGTGGCAGCCGATGCACTGGCTCGAAGTGAGGAAGGTGTCGGCGGCGGTCGGCCCACCTGCCGCCACCCAGGTATTGTCATAGGTCTGCGACGGCATCGGCTGCACGTCGGCGGCCGGCGGCAACCCCTGAGCATACGCCATCAGGTCTTTGACAACAGCCGGGTCGGGCGTGCTGAACGGCACCAGCAGACGCGGCGCGCCGAAATCGGCCTGCGCCGCCGCCTGGTGCTGGGTCGGCGGCGCTGGGGTCGCCGGATCGTCGACGAAGAAGTTCTGGCTGAGGAACACCGTCGGCGTGCCGGGATGCCCCTCGATATTCGCGGTGGTGGCGAAGGTGAGGTTGTTCTTGGCCGAGGCGTGGCAGTTCATGCAGTATTGCGCAAAGCCCATATCGGGGATCGAGTTCCCCGGCGGCGCCGGCCAGTCCGGCGTCCAGCCGCTCTTGGCGCCAAAGCCGTACCAGCCCCAGTACCAGCCATCGAACGACACGTCGGGCGCGCGGATCATCACTGCCGCGCCGCTGGTGGGGAACAGCTTCATCGGGTCGACGCCGGCGCAGTCGGCGGCCGGCGCCGGGTACATCTCCTTGATCATCACCGCTCCGGCCGGCACCGGCGGCGGGACGAGGCTAGGATCGGCATCTTCCGAGCGATACTTCTCGAGCCAGGCCAGCATCTCGGGCGAATACCAGATCACCACCGGCGCGTGCGTACCGTGCTCGCTGCCGATCCACTTGCCGTCGGAAAGCGTCGCGGTGAACGGCCCGGTGTCGCGCACCGTCTTGTCGCGGGCCCAACCGCGGGCCGGATCGCGGTGGCAATAATGGCCGAGGAAGGCGTCGAGCTTCTTCTCGTAGACATCGAGCGGGAAGCCACCAGGGTTGCGGAAATCGGCATCGAGCGAAGCACAGAGCTGCGGATCGACCGGTGCCAGCGCCGTCTGCTGCTCGGCCGGGCAAGTGCCAGCGAGGGCGCTGGCCGTCGCCAGCACTGCCATCGCGAGGCCGCCGACGAGTGTTGCAACCGAACGCCTCAGCGTTGCGCGCTTCCCTTGCGTTGGACGGGTGACCTCGATGCTCACGAGAATCCTCAGCTCGGTTGGGGGATGCCCTCGATCAGTCGTTCGGAGAAGATCTTGGCGATGGTGTAGAGCGACTGCATCGGGTTGGCGCCGACCGAGGTCGGGAAGATGCTGCTGTCCATCACGTAGACATTTGGCACCTCGCTGCCATCTGCTGCCCACAGCCGGTGGTTGAGCGATACGACGCCGGTGCCGCTCGGCCCCATCTTGTTGGTCGCCTGCAAGTGCGCCGAGGTCAGCACGTTCCGGTTCGGGATGAACTTGAGGTTTTGATCGATCAGGTCGGCCTGCTTGATGTCGGTGAAATAGGTGCCGACCATCGGATCGAAATTCTCAACCCCGAGCACGTTCTCGTTCGAGGGGATGATCACCTTCTTGGCGCCGGCGAGGAACATCATCCGGACCCCGATGGCCACACCGATGCGGAACCGTGCCTTGTCGCTGTCGCTCAGGGTATATTCGAGCACCGTGTCGCCGGTGGCGTCGAGCACCACCCGGTTGTCCGGCGACGGCGTGTCGACCAGCATGCAGCCGAAGCCGACATAATTGTTGAACCGCGCCATCTCCTCGTAGACCTGCTTGCCGCTGCCCGGCACCAGCAGCGCGCCATAGGCCGGCAGCCCGGCCATTGTCTCGTAAATGAAGCCGGGCGAGGCACCGAACGAGGAGACGTAAGTGGCGCTGTCGAGCCCATCGAGCAGGTCGATAACCCGATCGAACAGCCCGAGCAACGGCACCGATGGGTGAAGGATCAGTCCGCGGCCGATCTTGTCATTGGCGAGTTTGGGGTTGGCCTTGGCGGTGTTGAGCAGCACCCGTGTCGTGCCGATGGTGCCGGCCGAGACCACGATGTTTTCGGCCGCGATGCTGACCGGCACACCGGGCGGAATGCCGAGCCTGGACGGGTCGACCACCGTATTGCCGTAGTCGGTCCATGGCGCCGTCATGTGCAGCGTGACGCCTGTGGCACGCGTGCCGCTCGCATCGAAGACGATCTCGTCGACCGTCGCGTCCGGAATGATGCCGAGCGGGTTGGCGGTGTCGGCAATGGCCGGATAGAGCAGCTGCCGCGCCGCGTCGAGCTTGTCGTTCACCGGCGACGGTGAGTCCCCGACCGGGAAGCGGTTGAGGTGATAGAGCGAGGGGTCGGCGCCATAGGCGGCGGCGCCGTCCCACAGCGCCTGGTTGTCGTTGTTGAGCTCGCTCTCGGCCAGCGTGCGGGTGCCGATCGCCTGCCGCACCCATTCATAAGCGGTAGCGAGGCGCTCGGTCGAGTACCAGGTGCCATCCATCAGCCCGTCGGCGATCCAGCCATTGATACGGGTCTGCACCGTGGATTCGAGCGGCGAGAAGGCGAGGTCGATATTGACGGCCGAGCCGCCGCCCAGCGTCTCGCCGCTGCGGATCACCACCGCATTGTCGGCGGTGAAGGACTGGTCGCCCTTGTACATCAGCCGCGGGTAGCTGCGCGTCGTCATCGAGCCCCAGACGACGAACGGCCCCTTCTCGATCAGCACCACCCGCTTGCCGGCCGCCTGCAGCTGGCTGGCGACGGTGGCGCCGCCCGGCCCGCTGCCGATCACCAGATACTCGATCGGGCCGTCGGCATGGCTGATTGTCTTGCTCGCTGCGTCGTAGCTGAGCCGGCTCGGTGCGATGGTCGGTGCATTGAGCATCGAATAGACGTCGGGCCGGCTGACGAATACCGGCGGGGCGAGGAAGTTGCTGAGCGGCTGCGCCAGCGGCAGGTCCCAGATCGAGGACAGATAGGCTTCGCGCAGGATCGAGGCGATCTGCGTCGAGACCGGGCCCGCCGTGCCCTCGAACAGGTAGGAGTAGAGCGGTGTCCTCAGCGCCGGATCCATCGCGCCGAAGCCGCCCGGGGTGGTGATGAAGGCTTGCACCGCCGGGTCGGTCGAGGCCTTCAGTTCGGCATAGAACGGCAGCGCCTGCGGTTCGGTGAACCCGGCGAGCAACTGCGCCACCGGCGAAGCCTCGAACCCTGAAAGCATCGCTTTGCTGACTTGGGCGGCGATCTCGGCGATGGATTTGGCTGCATCGGGCGGCAGCCCCAGTTCGGCCTGCGGGAACCACAGCTCGAACAGCGCGTCGTGGGTTTTCTCGATCGCCGCCGCCGCCGGCGCCGACTGCGCCCAGACCGGAGACGAAGCTATCGTTGCCACGGCCGCGGCGAGCGCGGCCATGAATTGACGCCGGTCCAGCCCGGCAGGGTGGAAGGCAGAACCATCAGCCACGAGCCAACCCCTCAGATGACTACTCGGCGACATCAGGATTTACGCCGCCGGTCGCGCCGTCAATTCACGTTTCTACTAGAATGCGAAGGACTTAGAGCGAACGTCGGCAGCAATCACGGCGGTGGCGGGGACAGGATGGCCAGCGGCTCGATATCGCCGATGGTGTGGATCGAGCCGTGGTAGCCGGGCTCATATGGCAGCCCCGGCCGGTTATCCGGATAGACCAGCAGCTGGCAGGTGATGGCCTCGATCGGGAAGCCGTCCTTCAACTGCGTGCACAGTTCCTGGTTGAGCGTTTCCCAGTAGGGGTTCTTGGCCGGATCGACCGCGTCCATGAACTTCAGCGCCTGGCTGCGCAGGTCCTCGTAGTTTGGGATATCGGCTTCGGCGATGCCGCTATTGTAGCGGTAGTGGAAATACATGTTCATCGTCTGCTCGCCCTGGTTCTGGGTCTTGTACCCCCGCACCTCGAACAGGAACTCGCGCTTCACGGCGGGGCTATCCGCCGATTGCGCCAACACCGGCTGCCCCACTGCGGTAATAGCCAGGATAACCCATGCCAGTCTGTGAAACCGCGTCGATGACATCTTGTCCTCGTCGGATTGCTTGGGATCAGCGAGCCTAGCTCCACCAAGCTGACAAAACGCTCACAACCTATGGGCGCTAAGTTATCGTAGCCACGGGCTCGCCACAGCACAGGTGTTATGCCGCGTTCGCGCATAGGCGCCAAGTTATGGCTGATGGGTTTGGGGGGTGTCGCCGGGATCCACGGCGATCGTGGCTTTCCCCTCATCCGGCGCTACGCGCCACCTTCTCCCCGACGGGGAGAAGAATCCGGATGGCGCGGCGATCGCCTCTTTTCCTCTCCCCGTCGGGGAGAGGGTGGATCGGCCGTCAGGCCGAGACGGGTGAGGGGTTGGCGGCCACTGAGCCATCCCCAGCGGCACCTAATTTAGCGCCTATGGCCCACAACCGGACGGGGTGGGCACTACAGTCGCCGGTTGGTGTTGCGGAAGCTGCTGGGGGACATGCCTTCGCGTTGCGCGAACACCCGCGAGAAGTAGAAGGCATCCTCGAAGCCGGTCTGGTGGGCGATGGCCTCGATACCGGCATCGGTGATCGCCAGCATCTCCTTGGCCCGGTCGAGCCGCAGACGCAGCTGGAACGCCTTGGGCGGCACGCCGGTGGCGGCAATGAACTTCCGCCGCAGCGTTGCCGGCGACATGCCAAACTCCTCGGCGAAGCGGCTGAGGTCCACCGTCTCGAAGGCCCGCTCCCGCAGCGCCTCGATCGCCGGGGCGATCGGGTGTTCGGCGCGTTCGCGCCGCTCGATCAGGCTCTGGTGTGCGGCGGTGAGTGCGATGCGCTGCATGCGGGCGCCGGCCGAGGCGCGGGCGAGGGGCGTGTCGTCGCCCATCTCCACCCGCAACAACGCGAACAGCCGCTGCATTTCACCGAGCTCGTGCAGTTGCAGCAGCGGCTGGCGCGGTTCGATCAGGGCGCTCGCCAGCACGTCATTGGCGATCCGCCCTTCGAACAGCGCCCATTGCTCGTCCCAGTCGGTGCCATCGTCCGGTCCGTAGGAATGCACCATGCCCGGCCACAGCCAGAAGATGGCCGGCGCCACCACCACCTGGCTGCCGCTCGACGCGGTGTGCAGCCGACCGCGGCCACGTTCGACCATCACCACGGCAAATAGCTCGAGCTTCCGATCCTCGATCTGCGTCGAGATCCGGTGCGCCCCGTATTCGAGCACCCCGAGCAGCGGCGAGGTGCCGGGGATATGCGGACGATAGGCGGCGACGGACAGGTTAGCCATGAGCGAAAAGTCCAGATGGTGCTTTTGTCTATGGTGACGCTGTCGCTCATACCATAGCGATACTGCATCACCAGTCGCTCCAATGGATGATCGAAATGTCAAATTCCGCGGCTGCGGAGCGGTCTGCCGCTTCGCCCATGCCGACACTGCACGCCAATGGCCTGACGCTGTCCTCGGCGCCCAACCGGATGGGCTACCTGACGCCGACCAGTGCGAGCACCAGCCTCGCGGCGATGCGCCGCCAGTACGAGGAGCAGGGCTACCTGTTCATCAAGGGCTTCCTCGACCGGCAGGAGGTCATCGATTTCCGCGGCTGGGTGTTCGAGCAGCTGGCGGCGGGCCGGCTGACCGAACCCGGCACCGATTTCGCCGCCGGCATTTCCGCAACCCGCTCACCCGACAAGGCCTGGCTCGATCGCCGGCTGATGTCGCTGGTCCGCTCGACCGCCTATGAGGGCTTCTGCGCCCAGCCGCGGCTCGCCCGGTTCATGGACGCCTTCCTCGACGGGCTCTCCTACCTGCACAAGCGCAAGATCATGCGCTTCACCCAGCCCGGTACCACGACGGTCACCCCGGCGCATTACGACCTCGTCTACCTGCGCGGCGGCACCAGCCGCATCGTCACCGCCTGGATCCCTATCGGCGACACCTCGATTGCCATGGGCGGGCTGACCTATCTCGAGGGCTCGCACACGATCGGCAGCGACATGGAGGCCAAGTTCCAGATCGAGGGCATGGACCTGACGCCGGAGGAGCGGATCAGCGCCTACAACAAGAACATGACCGAGGGCGGCTGGGTCTCCAAGAACCTGCCTGATATGGCCGAGCGCTTCGATACCCGCTGGCTGGTCGCCGACTACGAAGCCGGCGACGTCATGCTGCACAGCCCGTTCATGATCCACGCCTCGACCACCAACCAGGATCCCGAGCGGCGGATCAGGCTCTCGACCGATATCCGCTACCAGAACGTCGACGACGAGATCGACGCCCGCTGGAACAACCACTGGAGCCTCAACGACATGCTGTAGCGGCCTGTCTGTTCCTCCGAGTCCACCAACCCACAAAGCAAGAGGCGCCACACGCGGCCAGGGAGATGCCATGCCGAGAATTCCGGGAAGCTTAGGTGTCAGCGCGGCGTCGTCCGGCAAGGCTCGATCTCGATACGACTTTCAGCCTATCTCAGGCGCCCCGATCGGCGGTTGCCAACGCTGCCTTGGGCTGTAACCTGACGTACGTCCCTCGGGGAGGATCGAGGGACAAATAACGAGGGAGAGGCAACGTGAAGATCACTTCGGTGAAGACGGCGGCAACGAGCGGCCATTGCATGCATCTATGGGTCCGCATCGAGACCGACGCCGGCGTCACCGGGCTCGGCGAATGCGTGCATGGCGGCTACCAGGCCATCGCGATCATCAAGGAATTGGAGGAGCGCCTGATCGGCCGCGACCCCTTCGCCATCGATGCGATCTTCGAGGAAACCCGGCGCAGCCTGGTGTTCGAGGGCGGCTTTGCCGGGGCGCTGATCACCGCGCTCACCGGTATCGAAATTGCGCTCTGGGATTTGAAGGGCAAGGCCCTGAAGGTGCCGATCTACGAGCTGATGGGCGGCAAGTTCCGCGACGACATCCGCGTCTATTGCGACTGCGAAGTCTCACCCGGCATGAACATGGACGAGGTGCAGGCCGAGGTCGACAAGGTGCTGGAGGCCGGCTTTTCCGCCCTGAAGGTCGATCTCGATATCCGCGCCTATGGCCATACCGGATCGGAAACCGGCTGGTACGAGAAGGACCGGTTCAACATGACTCCCAACAAGTGGGAGCATGACCGCATGGTGCAGCTGGCCGAGATGGTGGTGAAGGCTGCCGGCAAGGAAGTCGAGGTCGCCTGCGACCTGCATACGAGGCTCGACAAGCATTCCGCCATCCGCCTCGCCAAAGACCTCGAGCATTTGCAGCTGATGTGGCTGGAAGAGCCGATCCCGCCGGAAAACATTGATGCCATGGCCGAGATCACCCGGTCGACCAGCGTGCCGATCTGCGGCGGCGAAAACCTCTATCTGCGTCACGGCTTCAGAAAAGTCTTCGAGCAGCAGGCGCTCGACATCATCATGCCCGATATCCCGAAATGCGGCGGGCTGTCGGAGTGCCGCAAGATCGCCGAGATGGCCGACCTCTATTCCATCCCCTTCGCCCCGCACAATGTCAGCTCGCCGATCGGCACCATGGCCTCGGCCCAGGTCTGCGCCACGGTGCCGAACTTCCTGGTGCTGGAGTTCCACTGGTTCCACCGCGACTACTGGTCGACCATCACCGATGGCGGCGAGATCATCCAGAACGGCCGCATCAAGCTGACCGATCGGCCGGGCATCGGGCTCGAGCTGAACGAGGAAGTGGCGAAGCAGCACCAGTATCCGGGGACGACCTGGTTTGAATGAGCTAGCCGACTGAGAGAGACGGAGGGGGCCGTCTGCTTCAGTCGGGCAACGCTACCGCACCAAAGCCGGCCGCTTCGCATCGAACGTCCAGCCGCTGATCAGGTACTGCATCGCCGCCGCATCGTTGCGGCTGCCCGCCGGCAGCGCGCGATATCGGGCATGCGCCGCTTCGAGTTGCGCCTCGTCGATCTCCACCCCGAGGCCCGGCCGTTCCGGCACCGCCACGTGTCCGTCGCGAATGAGCGGCGGCTCCACCGTCAGCCGCTGCCCGTCCTGCCAGATCCAGTGCGTATCGAGCGCGGTGATCGTCCCCGGCGCTGCCGCGCCAACCTGGGTGAACATCGCCAGCGAGATATCGAAATGGTTGTTCGAGTGGCTGCCCCAGGTGAGCCCCCAGCGGTGACAGAGTTTTGCCACGTCGATCGAGCCGCGCGGCGTCCAGAAATGTGGGTCCGCCAGCGGGATATCGACGCTGCCGAGCGTCAGCGCGTGCCCCATCTGCCGCCAGTCGGTGGCGATCATGTTGGTCGCGACCTTCACCCCGGTGCGTAGCCGGAATTCCGCCAGCACCTCGCGGCCGGAAAAGCCGGCTTCCGCCCCGCAGGGGTCCTCGGCATAGGCGAGGATCGGTTTCAGCCGGCCCGCTAGCTTGACGGCTTCATCGAGCGACCATGCCCCGTTCGGGTCGACTGTCAGCCGCGCCGCCGGGAAACGCTCGGCCAGCGCCTCGATCGCTTCGGCTTCCGCCTCGCCGGCCAGCACGCCGCCCTTCAACTTGAAGTCGCGAAACCCGTAGCGAGCCTCCGCTGCCTCGGCGAGCCGCACGATGGCGTCGGGGGTCAGCGCCACCTCGTCGCGCAGCCGGTCCCAATCATCACCGCGCGTCGCGGCGCGATAGCCGAGCGGCGTTCTGCTGCGGTCGCCGACATAGAACAGATAGCCCAGCATCTCGACCCGGTCGCGCACCTGGCCGTCGCCGAGCAGCTCGGCCATCGGCACGCCGAGGAACTGCCCCATCAGGTCGAGCAGCGCGCATTCGAGCGCCGCCACCGCATGGATGGTGACGCGCAGGTCGAAGGTCTGCGGCCCGCGGCCACCGGCATCGCGGCTGGCGAAGGTCTCGCCGACCTGCCGCAGCACCGAGCGGTAAGCGCCGATCTCGCGCCCTATGACCAGCTCGCGGCTATCCTCCAAGGTCCGCGCGATCGCCTCGCCGCCCGGAACTTCGCCCAGCCCGGTGCGGCCGGCACTGTCGGTGAGGATCAGGATGTTGCGGGTGAACAGCGGTCCATGCGCCCCGCTGAGGTTGAGCAGCATGCTGTCTTCGCCGGCCACGGGAACGACGCGGAGGGCGGTGATGATGGGGGTGGCGGTGCCCATCAGCAACTGCCCCTCACCCCGACCCTCTCCCCGGAGGGGAGAGGGGGCGATGTGGCATTGCCCGTGCAAAGTGCGTCCCCGCTCCCCTCCGGGGAGAGGGGCAGGGTGAGGGGAAGGAACGTAGGCACTGTAGCGGGTCACCCCGGCACGGCCCCGACAGGCGGCCCGCCGACCAGGCAGCGCGGGGCGGACGAGTGGG